>CAYVVU010000135.1:1136-1605 GCA_964455305.1 uncultured Thermoplasmata archaeon | reverse complement strand
CGTCCACCCTGTTGGCTATTTTTCTGTTGTGCAGAAGAAGATAGTCCACGGGAAGTTTGAATGCTTTTTCATTTTCCATGACCATCGGCATACCTGGCATATTGGCTGAAGTCATTATCACAGCATCGTGTTTTAAATATCTAAAAAATATATGGTGAATTGCGGAATATGGAAGGTATATTCCTATTGTTGGTAGAGAGGGAGCTATGTTCCAATAATCAATTCTTTTGCGAAGCAAAACAATAGGTCTCTGAGAAGATAAAAGAACCTTTTCCTCGTAATTGTTTATGTACGCATATTTTCTCGCAGTCTTTAAATCTCTGACCATAACAGCGAAAGGTTTCTGCGGTCTTCTAAACCTCTTTCTTATTTCATCCGTGACTTCTAAAATACCAACCACGTGCATTCCGCCCCACGATTTCATAAGTCCTATGTTACCATCGTCTATCAACTCTGCAAATTTTTTTAT
>CAYVVU010000135.1:0-1126 GCA_964455305.1 uncultured Thermoplasmata archaeon | reverse complement strand
TTTTTTTATCGGATTATCTTTATCTATAACATTTCCCGAAGAATCGTAAAGTTTCAACTCGGGACCGCATTTTTTGCAAGATATTGTTTGGGCGTGAAACCTTCTATCCAGCGGGTTAGAGTATTCCTTCAGGCAATCGTCACACATTTCAAAATCGTTCATGGTCGTATACTTCCTATCATAAGGAAGGTCAAAAATCACCGAAAATCTTGCTCCACAATTAGTGCAGTTTATGAAAGGATACATATACCTCCTGTTTCTCTTATCAAAAAGTTCTCTAAGGCAATCCTTGCATATTGCGGTATCTGGTGGTATAAGCGAAAATCTTTCAGCATCTATGCTTTCCACTATAACAAAATCTTTTGGAATATCTTCATCTATTTCAGATATGGAATAGTTCTCTATCTTGGCCATCGGAGGAAGATTTCTTATAAGTTTCTTTATGAATTCTTCCGGCTTTGAATCAACCACTACCTCTACATATGAGCCGCAGTTCCTTACATATCCTCTGAGTCCCAGGGATTTGGCTATTCTATACACCGTAGGCCTAAAACCTACACCCTGAACAATTCCCCGTATTTCTATTTTGTAAGGCATATCATAATCCCAATGCTTTCATAAGTTCCTCTATTCCCTCGCCTGTCCTGGCGGAGGTGAATATAATATTGCTATTCGGTTTAACTTTTCTATAATCCTCTTTTATTCTTTGCAACGAGACATTTAGATACTCTGCCAAGTCAATTTTGTTAAGTACCGCTACATCAGCCACCATGAATATGTAAGGATGCTTCACAACCATATCATCTCCTTCCGTTACGCTGATCACAACCACCCTTTTATCCGTGCCTAACGGAAAATCGGCGGGACACACAAGATTTCCCACATTTTCTACGAAAAGAACATCTATTTCATCCAGCGGTAGTTTTTCAAGAGCGTGCATAACGCGATGCGCATCCAAATGACAATCTTTCCCTGTGGTGATATTAACAACAGGTATGCTCAACTCTCTCAGCCGAACAGCGTCTTCATCGCCGGCCACATCTCCAGTTATGGCGGCAACTCTTAATCCATTGTCCAGTATTTTTTTTGAAATCTGATAAATCAACGCGGTTTTCCCACTTCCTAT
>CAYVVU010000134.1:0-1727 GCA_964455305.1 uncultured Thermoplasmata archaeon | reverse complement strand
CGGTGTAATTGTCCACAGAATCCCCTACATCCGGATCAAATAATGTTACATAAATTGTGCCAGTTTTACCTTTAACAAGCGGTGATGGTTCTGTTGTTAAGCTCAATACTATTGGTGGTATATTTGCTGTTCCTCTAAGAACTTTATGCCATATGACACTACTTGTCATCTTATCTATCAACATAACACTGAAAGAATCGTTGGCACCAACAGTAAGTCCGTCCGGACTTTCACTGTAATAGTAAAGTTCTTCACCAACCTTAAAATCTCCATCACTTAGCTCAGAATTTCCGGGCCACAGTGAAGGAAATTCAGATAAAAGATGTCTTGCGACCCTTGCATTTCCTCTCCCACTCACGATTACAACAAACATAGTATTTGATGTTTTGAGGACATCTCCCCCTATGTTTTTGATATTTATCCTAAAGGTATTATTTGTGAAATATTTTACTTCGCAGATGAAATCCCCGTAGGTGGCTTTGGTTGGCTGGGGCATCCCCTGAAGAAAAACCCATATGCTTCCAAAAAGTATGACGGTGATAACGAGTATCAGCAAATTACCAACAACTTCCGACACACCTTTCTCCTTCCTAACTGTCTTTATTTTTTTCATAGAGGGCATCACCTCTTCTTTCCATCTCTTAGATAAGTTTAGGTGCACACCCTATTTAAATTTTACTGGGTAGGTACCCTCAGTTTTGATTTTTGTGAAGGAGCGCTATGTACATTATATCATGCATTCTTACAAATCCTCCGAATTTTGTTTTTGTATGCTCGATGGGTACATTTTCAACAGAGAATTTTTCGTTTGTTAACGAAAGAAAATTTTCAATAACACCGTCGGTTTCTTGAGGTGTGATCGTGCACACACAATAAACCAGATATCTTTTAACGAGTTTTGATGCATCTAAAAGAATTTTAATTTGTTCCTCTGCAAATTTGAGAACATCCTTTTTATCCCAATACTTTGCTTCTGGATTTCTTCTGCTTGCTCCAACTCCACTGCATGGAGCATCTACAAAAACCACATCGTATTTTCCGCCAAGATTATCAAGAACTTTCACATCTATTCCATAGAGTTCGGCTCTCTTTCGCAAAATCTCTCTTTTCCTCCCCGAAATATCATAGGCGTATATTTTCGCGTTTTTGTTGAAATATCCAATCGTAAGAGTTTTTCCTCCATTTCCAGCGCAGTAATCCATTATCTCATCTCCCAACCCGGCGAGAAATTTGGATATTATCTGCGATGAAACATCCTGCACATGGGCAAGACCTTTCGTGATAAGTTTACTGTATCTTGCCTCCGACGGAACTTCCAGACAACTCTCAACATCAGGTATTTCTCTAGCCCAAAGGTTTTCTTCTTCCAAAACTTTCATAGCATCCTCTCTGGATATCCTTCTTAGGTTTACAGCAATATAATTTTTTGGCTCTATGTTCAGGTAAATCATATCCTCTTCGCTCAGAATACCACACAGAAAATCCGAAAATGAATATTTTATGCATTTGGGTAGTACTTCTTTAACTTTAATTTTTTCTGTCGCAAGACGCACTAAATTCTTGCCATCAACCACCAATCCGCTCTTTGTTAGTAGGTACTCATATAATCTCCTGTATCTAACAACTTTGTGCACCACCTTAGCAACTCTGCTCCTTTCATTTAGGGAGAGGGGAGAATTTGGAAGAATATCACGAAGGGCCCGGGCCATATTTCCTTTTTTCAGATA
>CAYVVU010000133.1:0-1799 GCA_964455305.1 uncultured Thermoplasmata archaeon | reverse complement strand
GTTGGGGATAGGGAGGTTGCCACATACGCCTTAATCAACGAAATGCCGGTGGAAAGGGAAGAATGTCCATACGCAAAATTCAGCGGCTGGAAAGAAATATTTTATGAAATAGAGAAGAAGAAAAAGTACTTCCGCACCGAGATGATTAACAGCATAGCCATAGCCGCAGAATTCTTCCCCGAGGAGGAAAGGGAACTGAGAGAATGCAAGATATGCGGAGAACCTTCAAACAACGAAATTTGTGGTTTTTGCAGAATTTTAAATAACACGAAAATTGACAGTTGAAAATCAAAAAATTTAGAAAAATTGATTTTTAATCGTCAATTTGCAGGGGTAATGGTGATTAACTCTCTCAGATATACTGAAATTTAAATACTATCAAAACTTATATCCTCCCATGAGATACTTACCAGATACTTCGGTGATAGTGGATGGGCGCTTCGTAGATTTCATAAAGAAAAGAAGGGGAAAGGTTGAGGTAGTTATTTCGCGCGCAGTTCTAGCGGAGATAGAGCATCAGGCGAATCAAGGTAGGGCGATAGGATTCGCCGGGTTGAGAGAACTCAGAAACCTGAGGGAGATTGCAGAAAAAGGCAAGATATCTATTGAGTTTGTTGGCGATAGACCCTACGGAGAGAAAATAAGGTATATTGACCATATAGTCAGAGAAGATGCGAAAGAATCTTCGGCTGTGTTAGTAACGGGAGATAGGGTGCAGTATGAGGTGGCGATAGTGGAGGGGATAGAATCCATATACTTGGAATCCAGAAAAGTCCCCGTTAAGAGGATAGAGGATTTCTTCTCCCAAAATACTATGTCTGTGCATCTTAAAGAGGGGCTACCACCCAGAGGAAAGGTAGGCAAACCCGGAAATTTCAGAATGGTTAACCTATCGGATGAAATAATGAACTACGAGGAAATCGTTGAAATAGCAAACGACATAGTAGAGAGAGCACGGGCGGAGGGTTTCATAGAAATAGATTCCAAGGGTGCCGCGGTTGTGCAACTAAGGGACCTGAGAATAGTGATAACTAGACCACCGTTTAGTGATGCTGTGGAGATTACCGCTGTAAAGCCCATAGTGAAATTGAGTCTGGAAGATTATTCCCTTTCGGATAAGTTGGTTGAGAGACTGAGGGAAAGAGCGGAAGGAATCCTCGTTGCTGGGGCACCTGGCGCTGGAAAGAGTACTTTTGTTCAGGCTTTGGCGGAATACTACGCCTCTCTGGGTAAAATCGTGAAAACTATGGAGAAGCCGAGGGATCTGCAGGTGGGCGAGGAAATAACCCAGTATACATCTTTGGAGGGAAGCATGGAAAGGACAGGCGATATACTTCTTCTCGTCAGGCCCGATTACACTATATTTGATGAGATGCGAACGACGAACGATTTCAAAATATTCACAGATTTGCGTCTGGCCGGCGTAGGAATGGTCGGCGTAACCCACGCTACCCGCGCCATAGATGCCGTGCAAAGGTTTATAGGCAGGGTGGAGTTGGGAATGATTCCCCAAGTAATAGATACAATTATTTTTATAGAGGCAGGAGATATTTCAGAAGTTCTAACCTTAAACTATGTAGTTAAGGTTCCCACAGGAATGATGGAGGAGGATTTGGCACGCCCGGTCATAGAGGTCAGAGATTTTGAAACTGGAAGAATCGTTTATGAAATTTACTCCTTTGGGGAGCAGGTTGTGGTTGTTCCCGTGAAACACGAGGAATCTCCTGTGTACAGACTCGCGGCGGAACGCTTGGAGAATATTGTTAAGAAATATGTTAAGAGATGCAAAGCAGAAATAC
>CAYVVU010000132.1:0-1844 GCA_964455305.1 uncultured Thermoplasmata archaeon | reverse complement strand
TATAAATTTGTTGATAACAATTATCAAAAAATTCTAAAAGATCGGTTGAGCATATTTATATTTGCTGCAATAATAGCATTGGCGGTGATTTCATTTATAATAATTACTATCATATTGAGCTTTCTTCATATATTATTTCGCCCACTAATAATTTTGGATATATTTCCATATTCTCTCGCGATAGGTGGTCTTTTATGGGGATTAAATTTTGCTCTGAAATGGATTAAAAACCTGAAGTTATATTGTGTGGCAAAAGAGATCCATATCTACGATGACCGGTTTGAGTTCATAACACCAGCGGGGTTAAAGATGGTGGCGAAGTTTGAGTGGATCGGGTTAATAGACGCGGTGGAGGAAGACCCGTATGCGCTCATATTCTACTATGATGAAAATCTGAGGAGATGCAATTATCTCTATCTCAGCAATGATTTAGTTCCTCACATCGTGGCCCAATACAAAAAATGGGTTGAGAGAACCGGGAGGAAACCGTGCTATATAGTAATCGGAAAAGTATCCAAGAAAGAGGCGCAAAAATCTATGGTTATTCTCCGCAGGCTGGAGAAATCGCGGTTTTGCCAGGGGGCGAGGTATCTATGGAGATGAGAACCCTCTTCTGGATCTTTCTTATTCTGCTGGCGATTTTATTCGTAACCTTCTTCATTATGCTGTATCTTCTGAACCAGGGAATATACATAGAATGGCTGAAATATCTCGTGCTCGCCCTTATGCTTACGCTGCTTTCCCTCGCAGCATACAGAAATTACCTGTTGGGGAAGGAAGCGGGATTGAACAGATACCGCGACTGGAAAGAGTTTCGCGAATCGGTGAGGAAAGAAGTTAATGAATTCGTGGAGGATAGATTAGGGAAGTAACATAGTAACATAGATAAGATTTAAATATCTGGAGGTGATAGAGATAGATATGAAAGGCAGAGAGTTCACGATACTGATAGAGAGGGACGAGGATGGGTATTATGTTGGAGAGGTGATAGAATTGCCTGGATGCTTTACTCAGGCGCGTACCGTTGAGGAACTTATGAAAAGGATAAGGGAGGCAATAGCGCTTTATCTTGAGGAGGTTGGAGAGGAAGAAATAAAATATGAATTTGTTGGGGTTCAAAAGGTAATAGCATGAGTAAACTCAGACCTTTACCTTCCAAGAAAGTTATTAAGGCTCTTTCAAAAGTTGGTTTTGTACCTTTCAGGCAGAAAGGTTCTCATATAATTTTGAAAAATGAGGAAGGCGTGGTTATAGTTGTGCCCAATAATCCGGGCGAAGATATAGGGAGAGGTCTCCTTCTCAAAATAATAAAACAGGCAGGACTTACAAAAGAAGAATTTCTGAAGTTATTGGAGGGGTAAATTATGATCAACGATACAGATCATAATGGCATAGACGATGGTGCCGAATTCAAATACTGGCAGGATTACATTTACGACCTCTGGGGCAGCTGGGTAAATAAACAGACGGGCGCGAACGTAAACGATACCGCGGTTGAATACCTCAAGGATCCTGATGTGGATAAAGATAATGTAACTGATGGTAAGGAAATAAAAGGCTGGAAGGTAAAGATAATCGTGGATTATGACGAGGAAAACAATCCTATATCCAAGGAGGTAACCCTCTACGGCGATCCGCTGGCGGCATATAAAGATCCGGAAGTAAACTATATAGACAGCGACGATGATAATATTCCGGACATTGTGGAATCTCTATTGAGCAACAATTCAACATTCGCCAGATTTGCACGCCTCTTCGCTGATCCAAACTCGGAGTATTACGATCTCTAGACATCCTACAACTGGACCATAGCCTACTTCTTCTCCGTGAGAAACAATAGGAAT
>CAYVVU010000131.1:0-1921 GCA_964455305.1 uncultured Thermoplasmata archaeon | reverse complement strand
CTGAGCTACCGCGGCTCAGTTAGATGAATAGGCGAGAGTTATAAATAACTTTCGGATAATTCCATATTGAGTGTTGCCATCCACAATATTAAAATACCATTTTGCGGTTAGGTTGTAAGATGGATGAGGATTTGGATGTTGAAAATTTCCCCACACAAATTTCGGAAGTTGTCCACGCTGAAAGAAACAATTTAAAGATAGAAAAGTTAAAAGCAAATTTCTATCAAATCGCAAAAAAAGCGCTTGAAAGGATACACAGAGAGATGATAAGTTACCTGGAGGAGGGCAGAGAAGATGATTGGATGTATACCCTTTCAATACTCAAAAAATGTAAGAATCAGTTGGAAACTCTTGTTAATATGCGAATAAAGAAAATTTTTACAATGGCTTGGGCTGGCGATGAGGACCTAAGCAATCTTACTCCCGAGGAGAAAAAACTCTATATGGATTTCAAAGATTTAATTTCAAAATTTAAAAATACTGTTATGGGCGAGGTAATAGCGGAAGAAAAATTTGAAAAAGAAGTAGAGGTTGCAGAAGTTGTAAAAGAAGAGACAAGGGAACTTGAAGCGCCAGAGGAAAAGAAAGAGGAATATACTGAAGAAGCTATACAAGAGGAGGAAAAAACGGAAGAGGAAACAGTTCTGTTGTATATTCTACAGGATTTTCCCCGGGCTTTTGCCTCAGCGGAGAGAAATTATCGGCTTAGAAAAGAGGATGTGCTGATAATATCAAAACCATTCGCTAAGGTGATTGAAGAAATGAGATTGGGGAAAATTTTCAAATTACCGCGCCTTTAAGAGCATCCTTACATGGACACTTTCTTTCCTCCGGTATTCTGGGTATTCCTACCCTCAATATTTTTTTGACTTTCTCCTCATTTTCTTTCATAACTTTTATCACTTCTTCCGTGCTCACCGGTTTTTCTGCCCATACATCGTAATCGGTTATCGTGGCTATGGTTACATAGCACATTTCCATTTCCCTAGCCAGTTGGACCTCGGGAACCAATGTCATACCTATTATATCCGCGAACTGTCTGAACATCTTTGATTCCGCCCTCGTTGAAAATCTCGGACCCTCTATACATATATATGTTCCCGATTCCTTACATTCTATACCTTGCTCCTTGCATACATTTATGAATATTTCCCTCAGTTCAGGACAAAAGGGATCCGCCGTAGATATATGCACAACCTTCGGCCCGTCGTAGAAAGTGTAGTCCCTTTTCTTTGTGAAATCTATATACTGGTCAACAATAACTATGTCTCCCGGACGATAATCTTCACGAAGAGAACCAACTGCACTAACTGCCACAATCCTCTCAACGCCCAAGGATTTTAGCGCGTATATGTTGGCGCGGTAATTCACGCGGTGCGGCGGTATTCTATGACCCCTTCCATGACGAGGTATAAAAGCTATTTCAATATCACCGAGTTTTCCTATCTGCACATCATCACTGGGCGCCCCGTAAGGAGTGTGTACCTTCAACGATTCCATCGGCTCAAATATTCCATATATACCTGAACCTCCAATAACTCCTATCCTAGGCATGGGAGGATAATTAGGGAATGGGTAAATATAAATTTTGATTAGGAGAAGTCACTTACAAATCTTATTGTTATTTAAAAATATAATGTTGTTACTTTTTGCGTCAGATCTTTAAATACTCATGGCGCTACCCGAGATCTGACACAGAATTTCAGAACATTTATTTAAATGTGAGCTTATTCTACTCTTCCAACAAGAAAATTTATTAACTTAAATTCAATTATCCACTTGGGTAGAAATCAGACCATGGTGGGATTGAAAGCGCTTAAGTCACTTGCTTTGAAGCTCAGTTTATTCCCGGTAGAAATCAGACCATGGTGGGATTGAAAGCTCATTGATATCGCCTTTTCTTTCGCCAAAAGTCCCATGT
>CAYVVU010000130.1:0-2034 GCA_964455305.1 uncultured Thermoplasmata archaeon | reverse complement strand
TTCTACTACTTAGATCTTAGTCTCAGGGACAACAAAAAAAGATCCATATTGTGCATAAGAACAGAATATCCGCTAATTCTAAGGGCAATAGAAGATAATTTTACACTAAAAGGTGGATTTTATCATTTCGAATTAAGTAGGGGCAAAGTAGAGGCAAATGTTGGCGGCATTTCGCGTGCATATTTCATTCCACGCCATCCATCTTCTACATATTTTGCACTTTTATCTTTGCTGTCAGCACTTTTTGATATTTTAAAATGGGAAGGCGAACATCCAGATATATTGAATTTGAATGTTGAAATTCTCCTCCTCAAAAATAGTGGAGGAAATAAATGGAATGTTATATATCATCCCACAATAAATATCGGTCGTCTATATCAGATGTTTTTCAAGAATGATGAAGATTATACTGGCAATTCGGAGGCGAAATTTTGGATATTTTTGAGATCTCTTAATCCTCCACGATTGAATAATCAAAATATCTATGATAAATATTATTCTAATCTTGCATCTTTTTCTTTCTCTTTGCTGATAGAAGGTTATCTCAATGTTGAAAAGCTTTCAGAAATAATAAATGAGAAAATATCTCTAGAATTTAGAGCAAAGAGAGAAAATAAAGCGCATAGATTTGGGTCAATTCTATTTGTGGATTATGTGCAAAAAAAACTCATAGGAGGTGATAGTATGCATGAAAATTTTGAAAGTTTGAGAAAGCAAATGCAAGCCATTGCCTTCAGAATAGGCGAACTATCTGGCAAAGGTGATACACAGAAAAGTCTACTAAAAAGAATAATAATGGACTTAAAGTCCGAGGATACGCCCACAGGCTTTGCATCGGCACTATTGAATTATTTGCCAAGACTTGAAAGAGAAGGAATAAAGGTTTCTATACCACCACAGCTAAATACACTACCAGTGCGAGAGTTTCTAATAATTAAAAACGAATTTATTACAAATATGTGGAATAGGTATATAGGGGGTGAGACACAATGAGAAAAATAGTTGTGGGAATATTAACCAGAGTTTCGGGAAATGTAAATGCCAACGAAGTGGACGGAGATAGGATACGAATTAAAAAGATGGTATCCACCACAGGGGAAGTGTATCCATTTGTCTCTGCGAGAGCGATAAAAAGAGGCATAAGGGAGAAATTTGCAGAATACGGGTTTGAAATAGATCCATTCAGAACAGGAGAAGGGAAGAAACTGGCAGATTCTGGAGATCCAATAAAGTATATAGACAACGACCTATTTGGGTATCTTTACATAAAAGGGAACAAACAGATTCCAAGAACTGCACCAATATCAATGTCTCCCCTAATAGCTCTCAAGCACACACCGATTAAAACGGATTTCGGTGGGAGATTTCCTAGAACGCCCGGAGAGAGCAACCCAACTCCATTTGAGATAGAAATTGCAGATTTTGTTGGATTACTAAAAGTGGTAATCACAGAGAGATGCGGCATATTCGGATCTTCAGAAAAGACAGATAAAGAGAAAAAGTGGGACGATTACGTAAAGGAAGGATTAGTTGTAAAGAATGGAGAAATATATAAACTACCTGATGATGTGAGAATCAATAGAATCAAAGCTTTCTTGAAAATATTGCTAAAAGATGGATGGGCATATCCGAGGAGAACAAATAACCTTGCATTAGCTGAGCACAAATCAGCGATTATCTACGCGGGGTCTAGATTATACCCTGTCTGGAAGCTTGTTGATGATAATTATACCTTCAAGAAACCACAGTTTACAGATGATACTAGAGTGTTTATAAAGGTGTACGAGTATCCAGAAAACGAAATCACTGAGGATGAAATTGAAAAATTGACCATATGGTTGGTGAAGGGCACATGGTGAGAAAAGGGCTTACAGTAACCGTAGAATTCGATGTAGCTCATTTCCGAGTACATACAACGATGAAAGGCAGAACAACATATTTGCTCCCCCTTCCCACCACTATAATAGGTTTCTTTTTTTCAATATTAGGCAAGTCAAGAGAGGAATTCACCGCACAGCGAGAAAACTTCCTAGC
>CAYVVU010000129.1:0-2101 GCA_964455305.1 uncultured Thermoplasmata archaeon | reverse complement strand
GACTGCCTCATCATTGGTTCAGAGGAGCCGGTTTCCTCCAGGCTATGAAGATTTAGTCCATCATTGGATAAAAAACTTTTCACTATTTGAATGGATCTGCTGGATCCCATACAACCCCTAATGAGAAAATTTAGGTAACAAAGTCCAAAAATTTCAGTCTATTGATTCGGCAGATGGTGGCTAAAAAGAGGCAGGAAGGTGTGATAATAATTACCTCTTCTTTTCAGCAGATCAGATACTCAAGGAAGAGAAATTTGAAAAACTACAGAAATTTGGTGTTGATCTATAGTTAGAAACAAATGGCTTATACTAAGAACATATACTGATGATTGTGGGAGGATTAAAAAGAAGAAGAGAAGGGTAAAGGGGACTAGAAGAAAATGGGAAGATATATGGTCTGAACTTGAAAAAGCACTGAAGGAATATGAGAAATATCTCAAAAAATTAAGAAAGATGAACCCACATAGACCATCAGAATTTGAGCTGCATACAGCTCCACTTATTTATCTAATAGGTCGAGGTCTACAGGATATAAGAGATAGCATAAATACACAATCAGTAATTATAGCAATTGGACTTGCTGCTCTTGGTATTGAGATGGCAATAGGTTTTATCTTCTCTTAACTAAGCTATAATTTTTCCTCTCTTATAATTTCTTCAACCCTTTCAACTTCTCCGCTCCACCCCCTATCTTACGAGATACCCTCCAATTATCAACAAACCTAGTACGAGTATAATAAAGGCCAGATCTGTTAGAGTAGTTGATAACGCACTAGCAGCCTTTGGGAACATTGTAATGAGAAATAACGACCCAGTCCAATACATAAAACCTATATAAAGGGTCACGCCAATTATGAGAACACTCAGTAATCTTAATTCCCATAACCTCAAAGTCGAGTGTATGCTTATACTGTCTAATGCTTTCAATAAAACATACAATCCAGATATCTCTAACGCATAGAATACAACCCATGTAAAGATTGTAAGTTGTTCATTTTCGTAATTTGGAAGGACTATAAAATATAGGAATAGATACAAAATCAAACTGCCGAGGAAGAAATTTACACGAAACGGAATGGATATTCTTCTTCTGATTCTTTCGACCTTCTTATGTTTTTTCCACCTTCGTTTTTTTATCTTTGGGGATACGGTTATGCTTATATCCTGTTGCTCAGATGAAACATATGATTTCTTTTCTTCCTGATTTTTTGTTTCTTCCTTTTTACTTCTAAAGAGAGGATCATTAAAAGGATTATTAAAATCAGGAATTTCCTTATGCCCTGCTCTCTTTCTCATGGGAGGAATTACTATTTCACGCCCTTCACTAAAGGGGGAGCGAAGAAGCTTATCCAAAGCAATTTCCCATTTTTCCCTTTCCTTTTTTCGTTCAGCAACCCAATGATCGAAATAAGGTGGACATGGATGTCCTCCAGGCTTGCGTCGTTCTTCCATGAGTAATCTATCTTCTGGGGATGTACTCCTAAAATTTGGTAGCCCTGGAGGTTTCGGCCGAATATGTTCTTCACAGAAGTATTCTCCACAGTATTTGCACCTATAAACTGTTGTTCTTTTTCTACATAAATGATAACTACAAACCCCTATCTTGGAATCAACCTCTTCTCCATTTTCTTTATCCGGTGACATGAATATCACCTATTTCTCCTCTAATATTTTCTCAATTTCTTTCAACTTTTCAGCTACTTTCCTGCCCTTCTCAGTTAACCAATACCACTTTTTCCCACCAAACTTATCTTCAACTTCCGATGCGATAATGCCCATCTCTTCTAGTTTTGCTAGTGTACTTTGAAAAACGCTACCTTTCTTGTTCACCTTTTCGCTTAACTGTCCTCTATATAACTTTCCCTCTTTCAACAAAACCCTGAGAATAGATCTCACAAGATTTTTGCAGAGTATTTCCATTTGTACAATGTTATGGCAAATAGTAATATATCATTCACATTACTTTTATCCGTAAATTCGTAAATATGAAAATTCCTAAGAAGGAGTTTGACGGCATCATCAGCCATACACATCTTTCCTTAAAGCAAAATGGGCCCGCCGGGATTTGAACCCGGGTCAATGGCTCCCGAAGCCACAAGGA
>CAYVVU010000128.1:0-2157 GCA_964455305.1 uncultured Thermoplasmata archaeon | reverse complement strand
GATATCCCGAAGTTGTTTCCGCAACTACGCTACTCGTCCCCTATCTTGTGGATGAGGAAGAGGTTGAGAAAATAGCGAGATTCATAGCAGAACACAGTGAAGAAATCCCTTACAGTTTACTCGTTTTTCATCCAGATTACCGTATGCGGGATTTTCCGATAACTCCCAGGGAACAAGTAGAGAGATGCTATCTGGCCGCTAAGAAACATTTGAAAAATGTTTATATCGGGAATATGCATCTTCTGGCCTGATGAAGATAACAATATACGATGGGGCAGATACCGTTGGCGGAAACAAAATATATGTGGAGAACGACCGTGGAGGAATTTTTCTGGATTTTGGGCTGAACTTCGCTAGGTATGGTGAGTACTTTGAGGAATTTCTCAGGGAGAGAAGCACGAGAGGAATTCACGATTCCCTATATCTGGAACTGATTCCAAAGCTGGACATATATCGCGAGGATATGGTTCCGTCCGATGTGGATGTATCCGAATTCAGTAAGATAAATCTCAAGGCAGTCGCGATAACTCATGCTCACCTCGACCATTGCGGAAATGTCGGTTTTATAAAAGAGGACATACCGATAATAGGCTCACCCACTACCTTGGCTATTCTCAAGGCAATGAGGGATAGCGGCAGGTTAAGTGGCGGCCTGGAAATAATATATCATTTGAGGCGGAAGCATGCGGAGGATTCAAGAATTTTGAGAGCCGTGAGAAATGCACCCTATTGCAGGAGAAATTTGATATCCACAGGAAGTATGAGCGATGAACTTCTGGAATTTCTCGCGGACAGGCCCGGAAAAAAGAAAGTTGAAGGAGGGAATATATATAATCTGGATGAGGCGCATCTGCCCTTTGAAATAGAATCTCTTGAGGTTGACCATTCAATTTACGGTGCGGTTGGGTACATTATTCACGGAGATACTATGCTCGCTTACACCGGAGATCTGCGACTTCACGGAAGAAATGCTTGTAAAACCATAGAATTCATACAGCGGGCGAGGGACTGCTCAGTGCTTATAATTGAGGGTACGAGGGCCGCAAGGGAAGAGGATGTCAATGTGTCGGAGGAAGAGGTATTTGAAAACTGCTTGGAGATCGTGGAATCCGAAAACGGTCTGGTTATAGCGGACTTTTCGCCTAGAAATTTTGAAAGGCTGGAGGCGTTCGCGGAAATAGCATCCAGAACCGGGAGAATTCTGGTGGTAACGGCTAAAGATGCCTATATGATGCATGCTTTGGAGTTAGCTGATGGTATTGATAGAATGAAGGACCTTTTGATATATAGAGAATTGAAATATAAGAGAGACCGTTGGGAAACGGATGTGGTTATGAGCAGATGGGAAGATAAATACATTGACCCCGAGAGCATAAGAAGAAATCCAGATGAATACATACTCTGCTTTTCTTTCTACGATATGAAACATCTTTTAGATATAAAAGTGAAGGGCGGTGCCTATGTGTATTCTTCAAGCGAGGCTTTCAGCGAAGAGCAGGAATTTGATTTTATACGATTGCACAGATGGCTCGAAACTTTCGGCTTTCGCATTTACGGATTTGAAATAGTTCCCGGCTCAAGAAGACCCGAGCCAAGATTCGTGAAGGGCTTCCATACCTCCGGCCATGTGTCCAAGGAAGATTTGAGATGGATTGTGGATACTGTAGACCCGGATATACTGATTCCCGTGCATACGGAGAATCCAGAATGGTTCCTCAAGGAATTTCAGAGCACAAAAATTCTTAAAAACGGAGATACGATGATTATTTAAATTGTTTGATGCACAATACGATATTTTGCGCATCCGCTGATGTTAATAAAAACGAAAGGTATTTATAACTCCGTTTATTATGCATATATTGGATGAAGAAAATATCGTTGGGTTTGCCCGAAGAATTGAGCCCCTTTGAAGAGATTGTCAAAGAACAGAGTTTAATCCGAATATACACCGACCGCAGAAGGTACGGCAAGATAGTGACTATAATAGACGGTTTTGATAAGGGCGTTGACCTTGAAGAGCTTGCCAAAACTTTGAAGAAGAAGGTTGCGAGCGGCGGAACAGTTAAGGATGGAAGAATAGAATTACAGGGCGACCATAGAGAGAAAGTTAAAGAAGTTCTGGAAGAGATGGGGTATGTTGTGGAAATAAAATAAGTG
>CAYVVU010000127.1:308-2201 GCA_964455305.1 uncultured Thermoplasmata archaeon | reverse complement strand
TGGGGGTTTGGGTGCAATAATGGGTTCAAAGAATCTGAAGGCTATCGTCATAAAAGGAAGCAAAAAACCTGAGATAAAGAATCCTGAAGAGTACCGCGAGGCGATAAAGGAAATAGATCGTCTTTTAAGGGCATCAACACCCCTACAAAGAGGATTGAAGGTATTTGGAACTCCAATTCTTATAGATATAGTAAATTACTTGCATTCTCTACCCGTGGCTAATTTCCGAAAAAAACATGCGGATGAACTTGGAGATATCTCCGCGGAGAGTGTTTTGAAGAGAATAGAAAAAAGTTCCGCGTGTTTCGGATGCCCAATAATGTGCAAAAAATACGATTCGCAAGGCAGAAAAATGCCTGAATACGAAACGCTCTGGGCATTCGGGCCGAACTGCGAGAACTACGAATTTGAGAGCATAATAAAAGCGTCAAATATCTGCGATGATTATGGTATGGATACGATAAGCGCTGGTGCGACAATAGCCGCAAAAAAAGAAATTGAAGGAAATTGCAACATTGAGGAAGAACTCAGAAAAATGGCAGAAGGCGAAAGCATTTTATCTTACGGCTCAAAAAGGTATGCAGAATCAAGAGGGAGGGCAGAGGCAAGTATGAGCATCAAGAGACTTGAACTCCCAGGTTATCATCCTTCTTCGCTCTACGGGCAAGCGTTGAGTTACGCCACAAGTAACAGAGGGGGATGTCACCTTCGCGCGTATTTGGTGGCTCCAGAAATAATAGGAAAGCCAAAGCTGATGAGACCTACAAACCCTGCTGAAAAGGCCGGCTTGGTTGTTATTTTACAAAACCTATCCGCTGCTGTTAGTTCCTTAGTTATCTGCATATTCGCAACTTTCGCTGTTAGCGAGGTGGAATTCGCAAAATTGTTGAGTGGAGTTACGGGTAAAAAATATGATGCGGAAGACTTCCTGAGAGTTGGCGAGAGAATATACAATCTGGAAAGAAAGTTCAATGTAGAGGCGGGAATAATAGAGGATGTCTTACCAGATAGGGTGTTTGAGGTTGGACCTCTCACCAAGGAAATTTTCAATGAAATGCTTCAGGAGTATTACGAAATCCGCGGCTGGAAAAATGGAGTTCCGAGCGAAGAGAAGTTAAGGAGTTTGGGGATAATTTAAAGGTGGAGCGACTCTTATCTGAATAATATTTCAGCAAGAACTGCTGTGGCTCCAGCCCAGAACGAAGAAACCTTTTCACCACCGAAATAATCCCCACTCTGTAAGAATACTTCCGTAACTTTATCTCCTCAATTAACTTGCCTATCAATTCATATCTTTCCTTCGGCGTTAAACTTTTATTTCGGAACGCCATAGCCCTCCTGATGGGGTTATCCGAAATAAAACTTCCGAATAAGCGCGAAATGGAGGGTTATGCGCATTGTGGATATTACCAGTTAGGCGACATGAGAGGTGGCGAGGATGGATGAGAAAGATTTCTTCGATAGATTTGAAAGAACACTCAATCGTACGAAAGAATTGTATAGCCTAGACAATTTACATGATGCTTTAATTGTTTGGTATGCTGAAAACGCACTGTTTCTTGATCCAGAAGATACTATTGAAAGAATAGTGACTGATAAACATGGTGAAGGTGTAGATGCTTTTTTAGTAGATGAAAATAATTCTAAGCTTATATTTGTTCAAGCTAAAACTGTAGATAACTTTAATCATACTAAAAATAATCTACCAGAAAATGATATAAAGAAAACTCTGGAAGGAGTTAGGTTTCTGATAAAAGGAGATTATAAGGGTAAAATTACTCCTGAATTAGAAAATTTAGTAGATGAATATCATGATAAAGAAAAGAAAGGAATATACAAAACTCAAATTTTGTTTCTAACCTTAAAACAAAAACCAGCAAATTATAAGTTTAT
>CAYVVU010000127.1:0-298 GCA_964455305.1 uncultured Thermoplasmata archaeon | reverse complement strand
AAATAGTTGATTTTGCAAGACTCAAAGATTTCTACGAAAATGTTTACCTTATCAGACTTTCTGAACCACCTAAAAAAATTTCTTTTCAGATAAAAACAAATATCCTCAAAAAAGATGATCCCTACAAATCTCGGGTTTTTACTATCAAAGCAGAGGAAATAGCAAGGATGTACGGTGAACATAAAGAAACAATATTTCAACAGAATGTTAGATATTTTCTTGGTTTAAGATCAAAAAGCATTAATGAGCAAATTCATCAGAGTGCTATCGACGATATAACCTCACATCTTTTTTGGTA
>CAYVVU010000126.1:0-2286 GCA_964455305.1 uncultured Thermoplasmata archaeon | reverse complement strand
CTTTTATCTCATCTATTTCTCTTAACTTTCGCTCTATCCAAGATTTCTTACTTTCAAGTAATCTTTCTATATCAGTTCCTCTGGGGGCAACTACCACTATCTCTCCCTCTCTCAGATCAATCCGCGGATACTTTACATTTCTCCATATAACTCTCATATCTTCACCTCAGATAAGGCAGTATTTCCATTATCTCGTTAAGCATTTCTTGAACAATTGATTTATTGTACTTTCCGATCTTCACTAAATATTTTACGAGTTCTATTCTCAAGTTTTTCTTCACTTCTTTTCTCACATCTATTTTAGTATACCACCCCTCAAACAGCAATCCTTTCTTTCTCAATTTTTGAGTCATTTCCCTCACGAAGCTTATCAGATCCGCTCTCTTCCCAACATGCTTTTCCATAATTTTCAAAATTGCGTATTCCTCAGGTTTAAGTTTTGCTTTCTCTATCTTCTTCTTTTCCTCATATATTTTCTCCAGAGCCCTTTTCTGTTCCTTCCAGAACTCTTCAAGTGTGGACTTCCTTTTCTTCCACCTTTCCAATGATTCCTGTATATATTCAACAATATCTCCGTATATCTTACTATTAACAGGATTTCCTTGTATGGTTGATATGAAAATGCTAAGTATGGCACTCATATCTACTACTGCCTCTTTTTTCTCAACATTTTTTTCAAGATTTTCCAGAAATTCTATATCTACAGGTATCACATCACCTTTTTTGAGATTTTGTATCCTAACGAGTTCTCTTATCCTGTTTTCCACATTCTTCACTATGTTCTCCACATCTCCCGGAATTTTCTTACCATGGAGTTTTTGATATACCACATACACCACACTGAACGCCTTGAATACTGATCTTATGTAATCATCTGCTTTGATTTCATTTCCACCAAGGGCATTGTAAATTTTCTTTAACTCTCTGTAATCGTTTAAAAATGCTTGTGCATCGGCCCTCATAATTTCATACAAAGCGCTAAAAACAGCTTTTCTTTCTGTTTCCTCTATTTCGCCCCTGTTTGCGCAGATATACTTATATTTTCTGCACATTTCATCTATTTTGTTTCTAAGAAGTTCTTTGAGATCCTCCACATATATCGCGGCATTTTCCGCTTCCTCTTCTGTGATTTCATAATACTCACTCAGAGCACTGGTGAATCTCCTGAATATCCCTACATAATCAACGACAACCCCGTACCCTTTATCCTGATACGGTCTGTTAGTTCTCGCTATCGCTTGGAGTAGCGTATGGCCGTTCATGATTTTATCCAGATACATGACCTCAAGCACTGGCACATCGTATCCTGTGAGGAGCATATCGGTCACTATCATCAATTTAGGAGTTTTTTCAAGAACTTTAAAATCACTTCTTAGTTTATCGGTAACCTCCGAGTACTTTCTTCCGTACCTCCTTTCTATCTCTTCCCTGTATCTCTCTATTTCCTCATCATCTTTGCCCGGACTGTAAGTAATAACCACTTCCGCAAATTTTTCCCCGTATTTCTCGTAGATCTCCGGATATCTTTCTTTCAGGTAATCCATTATATATCTCCTATACAGAACGCATGCCTTTCTATTTGGGGCTACAACCATCCCCTTGAATCTTCTATTGTTGAGAAAATCTTCCACTATATCCGCGGCGATTTTTCTCATCCTTTTCTCGCTTGTCTGGAACGCAATAATGGGGTGCAATCTTTTCGTAACCTCTTCTTCGTAGCCCTCGGGAATTATTTCTCTTACCACCTTTTCAAGTTGCTTCTTATTCAGATGCACTCCCTTTTCTTTGGTGAAAGTGTACATTATCGGAACAGTATAACCATCGTCAATACTTTCCTTTATGAAGTACTTGTGGATTATAGAGCCAAATTCCTTGAAAGTGTTTTTAGTTCCTTTAAGGAGAGGTGTTCCTGTGAAACCGAGTATTCTCGCATTTTTGAATACTCTCCTCATTCTCGCTGCTAAAATCCCATACTGGGTACGGTGTGCCTCATCCACAAAAACCACAATATTTTCCCTCTCAACGATCGGCAATTTTTCAATTTCTTTCAGATCTATTCCTTCCTTTTCTTTGAACTTCTGAATTAACACAACGAAAAACCCTCTTTTTCCGCGACCTCCATCGTACTTCAATACCTCCTCCAATTTCTTTATAGAATCAATTCTTTCCACGATAACATTTCCTCCCAGATCCATGGATTTGATCACATTGAAAAGTTGTTCTTCAAGTTCTTTTCTATCAACAACGAAGAATATTGTGGGTTTTTTCATTCTTCGCTCCCTGTAC
>CAYVVU010000125.1:2120-2405 GCA_964455305.1 uncultured Thermoplasmata archaeon | reverse complement strand
GCTAAAAACTTCAAAAACTTTAAAAATTTTAAAAACCTTAAAAACTTATCTTTTAGTATATAAACTTTTCCCAAAAACAACGAAAGGGTGCGAAAATATCAAAAACAAGAAAAACAGGAAAAACGATAAAAACGTTCTCTGGAGTATATAAATGGGAAGGAAAAAGGATAAACGGGTGGAAAAAGAGGAAAAATAAGAAAAACGATAAAAACAAGAAAAACCTTGCTCGTGGCGGAATAGGAGGTCTTCATCCACCATGCGGTCTGGAAGCCTCGCTCTTTAGAG
>CAYVVU010000125.1:1469-2110 GCA_964455305.1 uncultured Thermoplasmata archaeon | reverse complement strand
GCTGGAAATTCAGCCTGAGTACGGGATGGAATTCTGATCTTCTACCTTAATCCGAAAACAACGGAAATCCGAAAATCACGGAAAAAAGGAAAGAAGAATTCCGAAAATTACGGAAACGAGGAAAACAGAAAATCACGGAAATGTTTATATAGCCCGATGCAATTATTAAAACCATGATAGACCCTTACTATACAGGACCGGTAACGAAGGATAATATTAAGACGCTCTTTGTTGACAGGAAGATGGAACTCTATATGGCAATTAAAATTCTTACAAAATATCCAGAAGTATACTCAGGCTGTTTTGTTCTCGGGCATAAGGGTACAGGAAAAACAAGTTTTCTCAATGTTCTGAAGGAAATTATTGAAAATAAATACGGGATGTCGGTGATCATAGTTACGGGTGAGGATATCAGAAAGGGATACATCGCAGGAAACGGGAAGGTAACAGAATTTAGAAATGGAACTGTGAAAGAGATATCGCATCCAAGATGTATATTTGTGGATAATGTTGAACCGATGAACGATGAATATGCTCTCGAGGTTTACAAAAAACTGTATGAGATAAGAGAGAAAAGCAAGGTAAAGATAGTCATAACAGACAGACCTTCAAGACCCTCCCGGCTTATGGATATGAGGAGG
>CAYVVU010000125.1:836-1459 GCA_964455305.1 uncultured Thermoplasmata archaeon | reverse complement strand
CTCCACGGATGAAAACATAGTGCTTGGTTTCTCACCCCTAGATCTCATAAAGTTTCTTGAAGAGCGTCTTAAAAGGTTAAATGTGGAAAACAGGTTTGAAAAGGATGCGCTGGAACTTGCCTCGGAGAGAGCATTGCATAGAAATCTGTATCGCTTTTTCAGATACTGTGGGTTATCTGCAACGACTTTTGAGAAAGATGGAGAAATAACAAGGGAGATTATGAAAGATTCAATAGTATATTTGGACCTTGGCGATATTCTTGAAATGAAAATAAGCAGGGAGGAGGATATGAAGTGGTACATTCTTTATTACGTTGTTTTGAACAGAAGGATGAGTAACGGTAAGCTGATGGAGGAACTCAGAAACACAACATCATTCAGCAATGATTCATATTACAGGGCAAGACACGAACTTGAGGAAAATGGCTTCATCAGGGTAGAAAGAGAAGGGAGAGAAACAGTAATTATGGAAAATTACAGCTCTCTCGGAATAGAAATTGATGCTGATATGATTGAAAATCCGGAAATATATAGGGAAAAAATTCTGGCGAAGTATCTCCAGAAAGAAATGGAAGAATTTGACCTCGGATTTTAGGTTCGCGCCATCCAACCCTCATTTTTCG
>CAYVVU010000125.1:0-826 GCA_964455305.1 uncultured Thermoplasmata archaeon | reverse complement strand
AAGTTTAAACAATGAGGTGTAACAGCGAAAAGTGCCTCCAGAAATGCCCGGTGTGCGGGAAGATAGTTCAGCCACCGGCAATCTGCATGTGTCGCTGGACCCGCTACGATATGGTCAGGAGGGGTGATCTGGAGAGTTACCTGATCAAGCGCATGGGAGGGGGAGAGGACATAGGTATAAAATCTCTGTACTCGGATATGTGGATAGTTGAGCTGAGGAGCAACACCAAGGAGATAACCAGGGAGAGGTCCCTTGCTTATTACTCGCCGGAAAAAGTACCTTCGGAGATAGTGGAAGAGGCTGTGGACAGGATACAGATCGCCTACCTCCTGTATCCTGAGACGATACCGAAGATAGTTGAGAATTACCGCCACGTGCCCAAGGACAGGCAGAAGGAGTTCAAGCTATACAAAGTAACATACACGGTCCACTTTGCCCTTCAATCTATATCAGGTAAGTTTGATATTCCCATGACCACTCTCCTTACTTCGTTTGTGAATTATGTTAAGAGTGGAGGTGTGTGAGATGATAGGTAAGTGGATGGGAAGAACGTTGGCAGTAGTGTTGGTCGGTCTGCTGGTCATGGTAGGGGTACTCAGCCCCGTTTCCGCAACTGCCGAAAAGGGCGAGGACAAGCAGATAGGGTTCGGGACCGCGGTAAGCGGGTTTAGAATGTGGTTCTACATAGACGGGAGCAAACCCGCAAAACTCAAGGTCAACGGCTACTTCTACCTCAAAATCAGAATACTGCTGGATCTTCCACCAGACTCAGATACGGTTATTAAGCTCGTTCCCAAATATTTGCGCCATGGCAATAGGAATCTGG
>CAYVVU010000124.1:0-2469 GCA_964455305.1 uncultured Thermoplasmata archaeon | reverse complement strand
ATCTAATTCTACCACCATATCCTCACTTATGCCGCACTCGCCCATCCCGCAGTTCGGACAGTGCCAGCAGTTGCCGTCGCTCACTTCAACCTCAGAACCGCAATACGGACATACATACACTATCTTTTTCATAACCATACGCCTCCAGTGGAAGGAAAGGTTTCTTAGCATATAAAACTTTTTTCAAAAACATTTATAAACAACCTACCCCCATTCCCGACGATGATTCAGATAGGCGTTATTGGCTCATCTTCGGCAAACGAACTTGAGGAGAGAATTGCCTATGAAGTCGGCAGGGAAATAGCGAGAAGAGGATGCGTCCTGGTGTGTGGAGGGCTTGGCGGAGTGATGGAAGCCGCTTGCAAAGGGGCAAAGGATGAGGGCGGAATCACTGTGGGAATAATACCCTCTCTTAATAAAGAGGATGCGAACCCCTATGTTGATGTTATCATACCCACGGGCTATGGACTGGCCAGAAACCATCTGGTGGTGAGGGCTTCGGATGTTTTAATAGCGGTTGGCGGTTACATAGGAACTCTATCCGAAATTTCCTTCGCCCTCAACGAAAACAAAACGGTAATAGGAATAAACTCTTGGGAATTAGACGAAAGAAGAATAACGAAAGGGAAATATTTAAAAGCCGAGAATGCCCACGAAGCGGTAGATATGGCGATTCGCGAAGTTCAGTGAGATATTCTTTCTACCCTTCCGTATATCTCAACTTTTCCTCCTTTTATCGTATACTCCCATAGTCCCGGTTCGTAGCGCAGATGTCTGGCTTTGAGTATGCCCATCACCCTCTTCAGCTGGAAGTCTATCTCCGCATACTTCAACGCTATTATTGTGTCTACCAGATGGGCCATATGAGAAGGCATGCTGTATGTTCCTACATACTCTGAAGTATTCAGGATGAATATGCCCGTTATACCCTTGGATTTCAGATACAGTGTTGCATTCTGCAGAAGATTCTGAACTTCTTTCAAATCTTGCACGAATAATGCATCCAGAGGGTCTATAACTATCCTATCGTACTCCTTCGTGTATATGTTGTCAAATATTTCATAAATATCCGTTTCAGCAGGATTGTAATGTACGACATCCACATTATCTATTTTGGAATAAACCCACGGATTCTGGAAGCAGAGTATGAGGGTTCTCTCATTGTTTCTGGAGCCATCTTCAACGAAATGTCTAGCTATGGTTGTCTTGCCCGTACCCTCACATCCTATCACGAAAACTATATCTCCGCGATTATAGCCGCCGCCCAATATGGCGTCCAGAATTTTTATGCCCGTGGATACTATTTCTTCCCTCCTCTCGCTTCTTATAGCGGATGTTACCCTTCTCGGGTAGACAATAAATCCTTCATCTGTTATTTTATAACCGTGGTATCCTCCTACAAAGTCGCTACCACGCATTTTAACTACCTGCAACCTCCTTTTCTTTCCATCGTATATCAAATGAGTTATGCTATCCGCGAGATACTCCTTGAATGGAAATTCGTGATATGTCTCTTCTTCCGCAGTAAGAACTGTGGTGACATTCAGATCTTTTAAAAGGAGGCCTAGACGGAAAAATGCATTTCTGTGCTCAGTACTCGCTGTATATTTAAGAGCCATTGAAGAAATTCCATCTATAGCCACTCTCTTAACATCATTATTTTCAACAACCGCCTTTATCATATCGCTGAGAACGGATACATCAAACAAATTGTAATTTTCGCCGAGAACCCTACGCATGGCTGTTAAATCCAGATAATTTATTTTATCCTCCGTTCTCTCGTAAATCTTCAGTAATGGCTCGCTCATTGATTCTCTTATGCTCTTCCAAGTTTCCTCAAAAGTAATGAAAAGACCGTTTTCGTTGTACATGTCTGCTCCTTTCAGAATGTAATTGAGGGCGAATATAGTTTTACCTGCTCCAGGACCACCGGTTACCATATTCACCGTTCCTTCCAGAAATCCTCCGTTCACTACATAATCAAATCCTCGTATTCCGGTTTTCACTCTCCTCTTCATACTTCAATTCCTCCATCATTATCTCCATTATTCTTTTAGCGAGCAATTGAGCGGCTCCTTTACCAACATACTTACTAAGGACCATAAGCACCTGCGTATAATATAATTTTGGGTCTTCAAACTCTATTTTCTCAAGTTCTCTTTCTATTCGCATCGCCAATTTCTCACCGGCAACCTCCCTCAATATGGCTATTATCCTACCCGGAAGGCGAGGAGCCAACTTCCTATACAATTTTTCCCTATTCTTTATTTCCTCAAGGTATCTCCTAACGGCATCTCTCACGAATTCCGCGGGACCTTTCCACCCATACTCGGGATACATTGAGATTATCTCCATTATACCATCATACATCTCCTTAGGTATGCGGACCATCTTGTCAGAGGATTCGCCGCTCAACATCTAAAGTGAATGAATATTTAAATATAAGTTTAATGGTTTTCGGAAGTATAA
>CAYVVU010000123.1:0-2622 GCA_964455305.1 uncultured Thermoplasmata archaeon | reverse complement strand
CCGATACTCGGATGGATCTTACTATCTTGATTTAGGATATATATCACCGGGATACAAAGTTGTATATACCCAAGCCTTCGCGATAGTAAATGAAAATCCACATGCTATAAAAATTTTGACAGTTAAAGTTTATTCCGGATATTTGGAGAAAGTTTCAGTTCTGCCCACGGGAAATACGGACGAAATAGTTGATGATGCCAGTTTTCCGTATTGGATAGGGGCGGGAGACGGAAATCCCTACTCTGTTACCGATATTTTCGGGAAATATGTAAATGTGAGTTACGAGAACGGTCTGTTCATACTAAATACCTCAGCCGTGGGAAGTGATGGAAACTACGGAACCAAATCCAATTTCGTTTGGTTCCAGATAAGCATATTTGTTCCCGACGATTCTGCTGCAGGAAGTTACTCCGGGAGAATAGTGATAGTATTTTCTCAGTAGAGTTTCTCTATTTCAGCGAGGAATTCCTCAACCTCTTTTCTGAATACATCGGGTTCAACCGGATTTTTCAAATCGCCCCTTCTGCGCCACATTTTAACCGCAATATCCACTATCCTATCATTCTTCAAAATTTTCTTACACATTTCAGGTTTTTTGAACATCTCTCTTGCATCTTTCTCGCTGCATCCAATGTAGGCTATAAGTAGGTCTATATATGCGGAAAGAAGTTTTTCTTCAATAATTCTCTGTGATACCGCACTGCCTTTAATCGCGTTGTTCCACAGCTCGTCCGCATCTCTCATTATATCATATTTTTGCTGAGGTATATTCGGCGGAAGTACTTTTCGCGTACCTCTGATTATCCGTATGGATATAAATACAGATGTTATTAGTGCTATTAATCCCACGAGCATAAACATAAGTACGGGAGATTGGACAGCTATGAACCCAACATAGGTTATAACCATACCCCAACCCAAAATACCAAATATTAGAAGCAATATTACAATTAAAAGAAAATCTTTAATTTTTATTTTCAAGAGTTTTCTTGAATCCTTCAAGCGCCATCACCGCTTCCTGTCTATGTACTTCGCTCAATTCTTTCCTACTATATATGGCGATTTCGTACAGTTCCGTCAGTTTTTGAATGTAGGGCTTACTCTTTACTATCTTAAGTTTCTCCAACACATAATTCTCAAACTCTCTGGGAGTCAGATACGGCTTATCGTAAATCCTCCTGTTTTCAAGAACTTTCATCATTTCCCTGTATGCGGATATTATGCCCCAACGAACATCATCCTCTTGCTTCAATCTCTGAAGAGAGATATCCACAGCTTTTCTCATCGCTTCAATCTCCCTCGGAATTCCCAATTCCTCATAGTATTCCCTTTTGACATACATATATATTATGGCAGCAATTACCAAACCTATAACTATGGATATCAATATGCTTATGGGCGATACTTTCCAAGTTTGTGGTGATGCGCTAACATTTCCGCCCGTGGAGTTCCCGTATCCTGATGCATGGTTCTGCGAAAAACTCAACTGTACATCCACGGAAAGAATTCCGTACATAACGGCGGCTGTGATCATAAAAGCCACTATCCCGCCCAAAAGGTTTTTGACGGCGAACTTCCTGTACATTATCCCCCCTATTATGGCAAGAACTATCATTCCAATTACTATTACATGGAGAAGGTCTATGAGAAAAGATAGAGAATAGGAGGAGTAGCCGCTACTGAATTCCATATGGGGCTGCCGCATGTATATAAATGTGGGAGGTAACTCTATACCGTTCACTATATATGCAAGACTGACAACGCACCACATAGCGATGAACATAAGGCCTATCGCCATATACTTCCTCATTCTGCGATTAGGAATTGGTGTAAGATATATATTTTTTCCCTATTTCGCGTATTACTTTACTCTCTTTTTCCCAGTACTGCGACCAGCACGACTATCACAACCACTGTTACAACGATTACCATAATCAATAGCAGATTCTCCATGAACCAAGAGAAGACATTACTTCCGCTGTAGCCACCGGCGGAATCAATCGTTCCTTGATCTATATTGG
Organism: uncultured Thermoplasmata archaeon; assembly: GCA_964455305.1. Taxonomy (GTDB): domain Archaea; phylum Thermoplasmatota; class Thermoplasmata; order Thermoplasmatales; family CAYVVU01; genus CAYVVU01. The sequence goes on along the minus strand of CAYVVU010000123.1, from coordinate 601 downwards.
GTGATGAACTCTCCGCAGTTTTGTCAAAAACTCCGTCTCCGTCCTCGTCTATATTTATGGTTACAGCACCGCTCAATTCGTTCGCCAATTTATCCCAGTCAACGGAATACATATGAGTTACGCCATCTTTTATCTCTATCCACTTCGCTTCAACATACTGCTCAACACTTCCCTTGTATCTATAATTCATCCGATATATTTTTAGGTCGTAATGGCCGTTGCCGTTAGCGCTCACATAATAAAAATACTTTCCGAGATTATTGCTCTCAATCCTGTATTTTCTCATCGCAGAATTATCCTCCAGCACCTTGCCTCCGGGAATGTCGTTGTGGAACTCACCTCCACAGTATCCCATTATATTGCCGCTGGAATCTTTAATCATAAGTGTTGTATTTGCATCCTCGTAGCTTCTAAGGATGACCTCAACATATGGCAAGTTCTGAGGAAGTTTACCGTACCACACATCGTATTCGTTTCCGTGGGTTATTGCTCCTATATATCCTCCTCCCACAGAAACATGCCGAACATCGGTAAGTGGAAGAACTTCAACTCTATCCTCTGCTATACTGTAAATGTAACCCGAGCCATCACAGGACCATAC
>CAYVVU010000122.1:0-2626 GCA_964455305.1 uncultured Thermoplasmata archaeon | reverse complement strand
GGAGAGAAGAATGTTGTGGAAAACGCTGAAGTATGGGATGCCATAGAGGTTAAAAACTCCAGGTGCAAAAAAAAGTCAAATATGAGAGCCAAGGCCCTCGCTGAAAAACTGGGAAAGGGTATGAGCGCCGGAAGCGATGCTCATTATCCAAGAGAGATAGGGCTTTGTTATGTGGAAGTTAATGCATCAACCGCGGAGGATATTCTTGAGGAAATAGTTAAGGGAAACGCAAAAGTGTTTGGAAAGGATAGAAGCGCCCTTAGGACATTAAATTATGTTAAAAAAGCCGTCGGGGAGTGGATCGGCAGAGGTTTTAAAAGAATTTAGACATAATCACTTAGTTTCTTTGACTTCTCCTTTATCATCTCTATTAATTTGTTCTGATCCGCCTCCTTTTTTGTACGAACCACGAGCACGCCCCTTTTACCCACACCCATAATTACAAGGTTTGAGTTTTTGAGATTTATCAGTATGTGGTCAACGCTCTCTCTGAGTTCAGAAGTGGCGGTTTCAGAAGCACCCAGAACTATGGCAGCCATGGCTGAAAAAGTATCCACATTTGACCTCTCGGGCTCGTCTCCTGCTATGAACATTCCAGTACGAGATACCAGAAATACATTTACTATGCCTTCCGATTTAAGACCTTTCAACAGGTCCTGAAGCATTTCGTTCCGCATCATACGCCTCACTTTAAGGGATGACCAAATAGTATAAATATCTTTCGTAAGGCTTCAGCAAATCCCAAAAACTATTGCTTCTGCCCGTCAATCTCAGCAAATATTTCTTCCACTTTGAATCCCTCTTCATACTTTTTCAATTTTCTTTCAAAGAATTCGTAAAACAATTTGTATCTTTTTGCCCTGTGTTTAGGCGAGGCTCTCAAACTATGTCCATGCGATCCTTTTTTGAATACCGCAATATAAGCCTCTTTTCCTTCCTCCTTCAAAAGATGATAAAACATAACGGATTGGTCTAAAGGACAGCGATAATCCTCCATGCTGTGGATTATCAGTATGGGATGCTTAACATTTTTCACATAAAATATTGGACTGAGTTTTCTGTAGTTTTCGTTTTCCAGAGGATTATCGCCTATGACCTCGCGGTCAAACCACAGACCTATATCAGAAAATGCGTAACTCGTTAACCAGTAGGATATTCCATTCTCGCTTATTCCTGCCTTGAAAATATCACTATGGGTCATAGCCCAATTGGTCATGAAGCCTCCGTAACTTATCCCGGTTATCCCTATTCTATTGGCATCGGCTCCCTTTTCAATTTTGAGGAATTCGTTTATTCCGTTAAGTATGTCCTGAAAATCTTCCAGACCCGTCCTGCCGAGAACTCTTAGCGCAAAATCTTCGCTGTATCCGTTGCTCCCTCTAGGGTTGAAATAAACCACATAGTAACCCTTCGCTGCCATCATCTGCATCTCGTAAACGAAACGGTGGCCGTACATTCCTTTTGGTCCGCCGTGAACGAAAACTATCACTGGAGCCCTACCTCCTTCCTTCAAATCGGGCTTCAAATACCAGCCATCTATCTCCAAATCCATGCTTCGGAAAGAGAAATGCTTCGCCTTTTTGGGTTTTAGTTTTGATAGAACGGGGCCATTATAATCCGTTATCTTCCTTATTCCCTCGGTAGCGCTCCATAGATAAACTTCAGGAAGTTGAGCCTCCGTCATTTTCAAAAATACTATTCTCTCACCATCTCTGCTCACATCAAAATCCACAACCCAAGCATCCTCTTTGCATACATCCACCCTCTCTTCATCCTTCACTGATGATAGTACCATTTTGCCCCTATCATCTTCTATGAAATAAATTCTGGATTTACGAATCTTTCCTTTCATGTTGTTTTTACCAAATTTCTCCGTTATCGGAATAAGTTCTTTGAAATCCCAGAGATACAGGTAATTATGTTCGCTGATCTTTTCCTTGTGAGGTTTGCCCATAAACAGAATGTTCTTTCCGTCGGAATCCTCGGCCCAGAAGGATACATTCTCAAAAATTTTCTCCCTGTTTCCATCTTTGTAGAGATATATATCGTAGAATTTGAAAAACTGAATCTTTCCTCCTTCACGATGCGGAACGCTAACAACGATGTAATCTCCATGCCATAATGCTTCGGAAAACTTTTCCTCCGTGAACTCCTCAATTATCTCTCCGCTCTCGCTATCGCAAATCCAGAATGTTGTTTTCTCACCGTCAAAAAATCCCTTGTTATCAAACCAAACGGGAATATCTTCCTCAAAAATGAAATCCTCATCTTCCCTCTTTTTTATTCCTTTAACGAGGAGAAATCTATCATCTTTCCAACGAATATCCATAATGTATTTTGCTTCCAGAATCTTTCTGTATGTGGATGTCCTCAAATCCATAATATAAAGCTCCGCGCTTTTATCATCCTTTTTCTCCGATTGTTTCACGAAACTGAGTTTATGTCCCTTTGAAAATCTGGGCAGAGAAGCATCGGGTATGTACTTCCTTCCTCCATCCATACTCTCAACAACCACGCTGCTTTCATATCTATCCTTATCCAAGTTGGGTTTGGTAATAACATAGCATATTTCTTTGCTGTTTTGATGAATATGAATATCGTTTATGTACACAAATTTTGCAAATGT
>CAYVVU010000121.1:0-2847 GCA_964455305.1 uncultured Thermoplasmata archaeon | reverse complement strand
GAAAAAAGCCGTTGAAGGTAGATATATCTGAGATAAATAAATTTGTGGACGCGAATGCTTTGAGAAAAAGTAGGTTGCTCAGAGAGCTAAAAGTTCAAAAAAATCTGGAGTACTTTTTCGGCATCAACAATGAGTAAAATTAACCGCAAACTTAATATGCGTGATTTCCTATTTACTTTTCAGGTGAGTGAACGATGCCCGAAAAGCCATTTCCAGAGGAAATATTCAAATTCTTTGAAGGCCCCGGTGGAAAATCGTTACTGCTCAAGGGAGCGCCAGGTACAGGTAAGACTACCTTTGCCCTCCAATTCTTGGAGGAGATGGGGGCGGAGGGAAACGGTATTTACCTTTCAACCAGGGTAGGCGATGAATCCCTCTATAGACAATTTCCCTGGCTGAAGGAAAAAGAAAGAAGGAGTATGATTCTTGATGCCGGCAAGGTTCTCCTATCCGTACTGGCGGAGGGAGTTCTGGCGGAGGAATTACTGGAAGAGGAAAGTGAAAAGGTTGAGAGAGCCAGAGAGTTTCTAAGAACCATATCTCCTGAGGAAATGCCCGAGAAAACTGACAGAAGATACTTAAAGAATATGATGAGAAAGAGAAGAATGCCCGAGGTGGAGAGGGTTTACGATGAAATAGACAAGATACTTCCAAACAAGCCAATATTGGTTGTGGATAGCGTTGAGGGAATTACCCATAAATTCAACTTGCCGATGGAGGATTTCATATTTATGCTTCAAAAAGACCTTGTGGAAAACTCCGCCACTAATTTAATATTGGTTCTTGAGAAGAGCGAGTTTGAGGAAGTGGAGTACATAGTGGATGGCGTCGTTTCCATGCATCGCACCGAAATTGAGGGCAGAAGGGTAAGGGAAATTCATCTGGAAAAGTTGAGAGGCGTGGAAATAAAGTATCCCAGATATCTTATGACTCTCCGCAACGGAAGATTCCTCTCCATAAGACCTAAGGAAATGGAGGAGATATCTACTACGAAGTGGAAAGGAAAGAAAAATAAGGGAGAGTATTATAGCACAGGCATACCTGAACTAGACGATATCCTAGGCGGAGGATTCAGAAAAGGTACTTACAATGTGATTGAGTTGGGAGAAGAGGTTCCGAACTCCGATTACTGGGCATTTATGAGACCCATATTTCTCAACTTCATAATGAACAAGATGGGTATTCTAGCTGTTCTAACAGGCGGCGAACATGTTGAGAGGATAAGGGAGGACATCTCCAGATTCATAGATGTTGAGATGTTTGACAGATATGTGAGGGTCACCGATTACTTCGCCAGTGATGTAAGCAAACCGTATATCATTCCTCTGGGTGTGAGGGATAGAGAAGAGGCTGTTATGAGATGGAGAAAAGCCGTTAATGAGATCAGGGATGGCGGGAAGAAACCCATAGTTCAATTTACGGGCTTTGATACACTAGAATACCTGAGAGGCGGAGAGATAGCCATAAGAGACCTGTTCACCGCAGTCGGTGAGATTAAAACTTCGGACGATGTGGGAATAGGCATACTAAAGCCCGGACTTAAAATAAGCAGAGAAATAATAAACATGGCCGACATCCATCTCAAATTGGTGAATATAGATAAGATTCCCTGCCTGTACGGCGTGAAGCCGAGAACGATAATATACGCTATTCTACCCGACGAAGAAAAGGGCTTGCCGTACATAAAACTTCTACCGATAGTCTGAACCCAATTTCTATTTTTTGCACAATATTTTTTCATAACAGCAATCTTTAAATACTCCCATTTCCATGCATACAAATGTCAGACAAATGTCTGTTGGAGGTGAGTATGATGGTTAAAAGAAGAAGATACGCCCCCAGAATGAGCAAGAAGGTAAAGGAATGGATGAAAAATCATACGCTGGAAGAGCTTGAGGCAGTATTGCCTCTGACCACGGGGAGAAAGAGGGAACTTTTGGAAGAAATCGTAGCATATCTCAGAGAAATTGAGGAAGATCTTTACTTCTGGGAGTTCGTGTCCATCGCACAACAGCAACCCGTGGAGTTGCCGGTCATCGCGTAATTTTCTTTACTATTTTTTTGAACTCATCCAACCTTGCATTTGTTCTTATTCCTGTGGGAGAGAACTGGGTTCTGGACGCATAATATCCTTCTTTAGTGAGTTCTTCTATAACTGTTTCAATAGACGGCGTATTTATTTTCCACAGAGATGATAAGTAATGCAACTCATAAAAAAACAGCCCTTTCTCATTTTTCCAAATTTCCAGCATTTTTGAAAATAGCTTTTTGCTCTGAAAGTAATCTCTTATCTTCATTCTCTCCAGTATTCTTTTGTCGTGCAGCTCTCCTGTCCAAAGAGGACCCACTTCCACACCATCAGGAGTTTCCGCCATTCCTATCATCTCAAGGGTTTCATCGGCTCTTTTTGCTCCTTCAAAAACAGCCACAAAAGCTCTATAATGATGCCCATGATAAATGGACAAAAGAGGAAATATTCCTTTATCGTACTTTGCGGCCGTCCTGCCTATATACCCCAAAAGTATTCTGACTCCTACTTCGTGCTTTACGGAGTTTCTCGTGCATCTAGCCATGTACCTGCGAAAACATTTTTGGGGGTTAGAACCGCTTAGATTGGCTGTATCCGTGGCTGTTACCCCGAGAACCCCCCTGTTCTTCACTGATTGAACGGCCATATCAAGGAAAGGTACGGGAGAACCGTAAGGGTCTATGTCTATGTAGCCAAATTTCCTTTCCGCCATTATTGAGTTTGCATTTCTCTTCGTTATCTCAGCATCCACCCCGTTAAGAGATACATTCTTTTTTATAATCTTATACGCCTTCTCGTTCCAGTCGTTTATCGTTACC
>CAYVVU010000120.1:0-3084 GCA_964455305.1 uncultured Thermoplasmata archaeon | reverse complement strand
TTTCCACATAATCCTTCACCGCTCTCCAGAATTCGCGTTGCACAATCTCTTCATGTTCCTTCTTCGTTCTCTCACCCTTCTCTATACGAAGAGTATCCAGTACGGTTTGCACAAAATTCAGAGTTATTCCCCTCTGCGGTTTCACAGCGATTTCTTTCAGAACGGAGTTTTCAATTTCCTCAACGCTCCCTCCACCTACCACGGTCCTCGTCTCTATGCTCCTTGTTCTCAGCGCATACCTGTTTATAAGAACGACCTTCGCGGTTTTCATCGCGATTTCCCTTATCTCACCTATCCTAACATCAGAAGGCTTTCCGGATTCCAACTCGCCGTGAATTTTTATAAGAACCACCTTGTCCGAATGGTCCTCTTCCGCAAAGGTTCTGAGTTCTTCGTAGAGTTCGCTCGCGCTCTTTCCGTTGGCGTTGAAAACCGCCCTCTCAAAATCGCATACCTTTATCGGGATGAATCTAGGGATATAATCATCTACAATATAAAAACCCCTTTCGCCTTCGTATTCAAGATCCGTGTATGTTGCCCCAAACAACGGACCGGGATATACTATGTAACTTCCGTTGTACTCGTGCTCTATTCTCACATGGATGTGTCCTCCAGCGTAATAATTGAAATTTCTCGGCAGATAACTTATGGGTATGAGGTTTCTGTCCTTTATCCCCTTGGGAATCAATTCCGCTATGCCCGTGTGGAAAACGAATATTTTCTCACCGGGAATTTTCTCCAGATACTCCCTGTCAAGAATCTCAAAGTATTTCGTCTCCAACCCTCCCGATAAGCCCGAAAGTCCGAATATCTTCACGCCCGTTTTCTTATCCTCTATGTATCTCAACCTCAACTTTTCGCCCGAGGAACTCTCAACCCTTGTTATCTTCGTGAATGTTTTTGCTGTGCTCAGAACATCAAGGAGGGAGGGGGAGCCGGCGGAGAAATCGTGTGAGCCGTATATGGCGTATGTTTCAATATCGTATTCCTTTAATCTCATCAACTCCTTAACTGCGCGATTAACTATGTCCATATCCGGAACGGGATTGTGAAAAATATCCCCCGCAAATATGACGAAATCCACACCCTCATCAATGCATTTATCCACAGCCATTTTAAATGCGAGAAAATTAAGTTCCTTGAGTTCCTTCTCCCTGAAAGCGCCGAGATGCATATCCGCTATGTGCGCGAACTTCATCCTCCACGCCTATGATTTTGGGCTTAAAAAGTTTGTGTTTATGGAAATAAACAAAATTTTTATACAAGATGTGAATATCTTACTTGAATATCTCCGGAGGTGCTCATATGAAAGTATATGATAAACTTACAATAATACTTGCGATAATGGGAGTGGCTGTAATAGTTCTATCCGTCTCGGCTCCGATAAACATTCCCACCACTGAAACACCAAACTACGAATTTTCGGAAAACGAAAAGGCATATATCCCACACGGAACAATAAGGATAAACAGCGATTCTGAATTTGCCCAGATCGCGCAGCAGGAAGGTTGGCCGGGTGATGGAAGCGAAAATGATCCGTATATAATTGAAGGATACGAGATTGACGCGCAGGGCGAGGGAAACTGCATTTACATAGGAAACACAACTGTGCATTTCATAATCAGAAACTGCTACCTGCATAATGCCTCTTGGCAATCATCACCATACTTTGTGGGGGCAGGAATCACACTTTATAATGTCATCAACGGAATTATAGAAAACAATACTTGCAGCGGCAATGATGATGGCATCTTCCTATATTCTTCAAGTAACAACACAATTATCAACAATACTTGCAGCGACATCAGTAACTATGGCATATATCTGGATTATTCAAGTAACAACAACACAGTTTTCAAGAATTTTTGCAACCATAACTATAAGGGCATATTTTTGTATTGTTCAAACAACAACATAATTTCTAACAATACTGTCAACGACAGCGATGATTATGCCATAGATCTTATTTCTTCAAACAATAACACAATTTCAGAGAATAACTGTAGCAACGGTGATTCTGGTGGCATAGCGCTGTGGAGTTATTCAAGCAACAACATAATTACCAACAATACTTGCAACGACTGTGGTGGTTATGGTGGTATATATCTGCATTCTTCAAGCAATAACGCAATTTCAGGGAATAACTGTAGCAACAATTATAATGGCATTTACATAGATGATTCTTCAAATAACAATATAATCGTAGACAATGTGTTTTACAACAACACAAATTATGGCGTTGTCATAGGTTCTGCTGAGCACAACAAAATATACAGAAACTTCTTTTATTACAACCACGGCTCTGGAGATACTTTCAATTCATCGCATATACAAGCGTGCGATTATGGTTCAAACAACTACTGGAATTCATCCTCTGGCGTAGGCAACTACTGGCACGATTGGGCTAATAATAACGATACTAATGACCAGAACAACGATGACATAGTTGACTGGCCTTATCCAATAGAGGGTTCCGCGGGAGCGAAGGATTATTATCCTCTGAAAAATCCCACAATCGTACCGGAATTTCTATCGTTCAACTGGATAGTGGTTCTTTTGGCAATATTTGCAATAGTTTATTTGAGAACTAGGAAGAAAAATTTTCCAGAATCTCTCTAATTTTTCTACCTTTTTATTCATATCGGTTAATTTTCTCAAAAATCTACCGGTAAACTTTAGTAGATTCTGGTATTGAGCGCGCCCTAATTACTTGGAATGGATCAGGAATAACCTTAAGCGAAACCAAATCTCATATATACTTTATTGCATTTCTCCCATGGTGAATTGTGATGATAGAGATAAGGTTTCACGGTAGAGGTGGACAGGGAAGTGTTGTTGCAGGCAAACTGCTCGCCCTCGCCGCGTTCAAGGAAGGAAAGTATGTGTCCGCCTTTCCTTACTTCGGCGTGGAGCGCAGAGGAGCTCCCGTAACAGCATTTGCCAGAATTTCCGACAGACCTATAAGAATCAAAAGCCAGATTTACAAACCGGATTATGTCGTTGTTCTTGATGCTGCGTTGCTCAAACAGGTGGATGTACTTCACGGCTTGAAGGATGATGGCGCAATATTGATAAATACGACGA
>CAYVVU010000119.1:0-3551 GCA_964455305.1 uncultured Thermoplasmata archaeon | reverse complement strand
ACTACTGACTTACGAAGTTGTTCGGGATGATTGGATGGACATAGACACCCCACAGGAACTCAAAATGGCGGAAGAAATGATTAAAAGGAGGATTATGAAGGGAGAAGACGGAATAATAGCGAAATACATCAACAGAAAAATATCGCTGGCGATAAGCAAAAAAATAATCCGATATGAATTTCTCACTCCAAACATTCTCACAATGATATCATTTCTACTAGGAATGCTTTCGGCGGCTATGTTTTTCCTTTCCCTACCGCTCCTCGGCGGTATAATGGCCCAGATAACTTCCATAGTAGATGGATGCGATGGAGAAGTAGCCCGTATCAAGAAAATGAAATCAGAATTTGGAGGCGCACTGGATTCAATAACGGATCGCTACGTAGATATATTCATCGTTCTCGGAATGGCTTATGCCTACGGAATAAATTTCTTATCTTTTCTGGCGCTTTTCACCGCAGCCACGGGTGTGATAATCTTCAGTTATACTTGGCACAAAACGTCAGTGAGGTTCAGGGTGGGAGGAAGAGATTTCAGATTGTTCGTTATAATGCTTGGCGGAATACTTTCCGTAATTAGTCAGGATGCGCTGATAATCACTCTGCTGTTCGTAGGGATACTTTCACATATTTGCGCGGTTTCATCTCTCCTCTTATTCAGGAAGTTTCCTGAGGGTAAGGTAATCTAATTTTGAGCAAAAGATTTATATTTATCTATGTTGTTATCATTCACATGGCAATGAGTGGGAGTTCTTACGGAAGTCAGGGTAGGCCTTCTTCTGAGGAATCTACCGAAAGAGAGGTGGGTTATAGTGAAGTTCAAGCCGCAACTTCTTCTGAAGCTCTGAGAGAAAAGGAAAAGTATGAAAAACTTAGAGAGGCCGCCAAGTTGAGGAAGAAAGCGCAAAAACACAGCACTAAAGCGGCTAAATACCATAAAGAGTATAAAAAATATATGACCGTTGTTGCGAAACTCCAGAAGCAGAAGGCAAAATATAAATATCAAGAGGATAACCTTAGGAAGAAACAGCAGAAGATAGTTCAGGAGATAAATGCCATAAAAAGACAACTCGCCAGTGAGAAGTTAAAGAGGAGGGAGAAGCTGCAGGTAAAACTCGCTAAACTTGAAAATAAGAGCGCTGCTCTGAGGGCGAAAATAGAAGCTTTAAGGGCTAAACAGGCAGTTTATGTGGAAAAGATGGCTGCCTATAAAGCGAAAGCGGCGGATTACTTCAGAAAGTATAAGGAAAACGATGAGAAAGCGAAAAGTTATCTTCAGGCGGCTAAAACCCTAGAAGCAAGGGCTTCAGGCCGTTAGCCTTTCATAAGCAATTTTTTCCTTTCCTTTGCAGTATACCCTGTAACTCTGTACAGAAACTCGTTGTATTTTTTTATCGTATCCATCATAGTTTCCTGCGCCACATCCTTTTGGGACTCCGTTTCAACGAATATTTTTTTATCGTCTATTTTCACCACTATTTTTGATAGCGAACCATATGAGGATACGACTGTATCTCCGTTTATTTCAGCATTCCCGAAGATTTCTTCCATGGTTTTTGCAACGCTGTCCACGCTCAGCTGTTTCCACAGTTTTCTTTTCACGGGGTACTCCCTCATAGTTGGGGAAACTACTTGCGGTATATTTGTTTTACCGGGAGTGAATTGAGAACTCACAAAAAGTTTTAATATACTAATCGGGATTATGGTTTATGTCGTGGAGAGATGTTGAAGTTAGATCGTTAAAAGTTGGCAGTTACATAGTGATTGACGATGAGCCATGCAAAATTGTGGAATACAGTACTTCAAAACCCGGCAAGCACGGCGAAGCCAAAGCGAGAATAGTTGCCATAGGTGTTTTTGATGGGCAGAAGAGGAGTGTGGTTTATCCGGTTAAGCATAAGGTAAAAAGCCCGATAATTGATAAGAAAACCGCGCAGGTTATAGGAATCATGGGCGATGAAGTCCAACTGATGGATATGGAGACCTACGAAACATTTGAACTTCCAATTCCGGAGGAATTTAAGGACAAAATAGAGCCAGGAAAGGAGGTGGAGTACTGGGAATCCATGGGTAAGAGGAAGATAATGAGGGTATGAAATGAGGTTCGCGGATGCGAACAGCGATTACAAAAATGCGGATTTTGTTATATTTGGTGTGCCCTACGATTTGAGTTCATCGTATCGTTCCGGCTCCCGATTTGCACCTACCGCAATTAGAACCGCAAGTTATAACTTTGAATCGTTCATTTTAGAGAAATCGGTATCTATGGATGATCTGAAAATACACGATATGGGAGACATCGGCGAATGGGGTCTCGCGGAGGATATGCTTAAAGATGTTGAATTCACCGTTAAAAAAATCGTTACGGAGGGAAAGTTTCCTCTGATTCTCGGTGGTGAGCACACCCTTACGGTTGGAGCGGCAAGAGCATTGAAAGATTTGAATGCGGGTATTATTTTTTTAGATGCACATTTAGATTTTCGGACGGAATACCTCGGGAATACGATGAGTCACGCCTGTGTTGCGAGGAGAACTTATGAAATCCTGGGTGAGGGAATGGTCGGTACTGTAGGCGTTAGAAGTATGAGTAAAGGCGAGAAAGAGGATGCCGAAAAACTTGGCTACATTTACGGAGATTTTGATAGCGTTGTTGAGAACATATCCACAGAGAAAATTTACATATCGGTGGATGTTGATGTTGTTGACCCTTCCTACGCTCCCGGTGTGGGAAATCCAGAGCCCCTCGGTATGCATCCCAGAGAACTGCTGGAATGCATTGATAAATTGTTTAATAAATTTGATGTTGTGGGTGCGGATGTTGTTGAAATAAGCCCTCCTTATGATCCGTCGGGCATAACTTCCGTGCTTGGAGCGAAGATAGTGCAGAGGATAATAGCGGTGAAATCATTATGCTTATAAGCATAGTGATAACGGTTAAAAACGAGGAGGATAACATATCTGATCTTTTGGATTCTCTGATTATTCAGGAAAAGCCCTACGAGATAGTTATTGTAGATGCTTACAGCGAGGATTCAACCGTAGAAATAATAAAAAAATACGCAAAAAAATACGGAGGAATAAAACTCTATCAGATGGAGGGTTCGCGGGGCGCTGGAAGAAACTACGGAGTGGAGAAATCCAGAGGGGAATATGTGGCTTTTATAGACGGAGATGTGGTCGCATCAGAACAGTGGCTGGCGGAAATAAGGAAAAGTTTTAGAGAAGGGGCGGATGTCGTCGCTGGAAAGACGATTCAGGTCGGATACAAACCTTTTGAAAAGTTGGAAAGGGTAGAGTTATTCTATAAAGGAATAGATGTTACATATCCAAGTTGCAATCTTGCGTACAGAAAAAAATTGTTTGTTGAGATAGGAGGATTTGATGAGTGGTTCATAACTGCGGAGGACATAGACCTTAATATAAGAGCAGTGGATAAGGGAGCAAAATTCATTTACAATCCCAATGCGATAGTTTACCACAGAACAAGGGATTCGTGGATTTCCTTTATAAAACAGGCATTCTGGAACGGTTACGGAAGGAAACAACTCACAT
>CAYVVU010000118.1:0-3566 GCA_964455305.1 uncultured Thermoplasmata archaeon | reverse complement strand
TACAATAGCCGATAGATGTTCGTTTATATAAATATTGCGTCCCAAATTTTATATTTAGTAGGTAGAATAATCAAGAAAGAAAAGAGAAGTTATGAGGATCTTGTTAGTGAAATAAGCAAGGAGTACTGGAAATTCACAATTTCGCCCAATCTGAGACCCCTTGGAACATCCCTAATGCTCGGAATTAAAAATGCAATGAAAATAGCGGTTTTTGACCCTTCTGGCGCGTACTTCTATGCCAAATTCTGGGCTTTGGGCGATGGATACAAGGAAATTATAACACACCTAAACAGAAAGTACGGTGAAGATTTAACCGAAGAGGAGGCAATAAATCTTATGAAGGAGGTTCTAAGTTCCGAAAAAATTGTGTACGATGTTATAGAATTTTAATCATCCTTAGGACAGCAACCACCGAGAAGGTAGATGTGCATCCAAAAAATCCATATACTTAAAAAACTTAAACTTTGACCATGTACAAAATAATTCACGATGCCATACACGGAAGCATAAGGTTTGAGGGGGTTACCCTTCGTCTCCTTGAAACTCCCGAGTTGCAGAGGATGAGCGGAATAAAACAACTTGGACTCGGATATTTAGTTTTTCCGGGAGCTAACCACACGAGATTGGAGCACTCAATAGGAGTATCCTACATGGCTGGGGAGATGGCGAAACATTTAGGCTTGGACCCCCATGAGGTTACTTTAGTAAAAATCGCTGGTCTTCTACACGATATCGGGCATTCTCCCTACTCCCATACCCTTGAGTATGTTTTACACGAAAAACTGGGAAAAGACCATATGGAAATCACCGCCGACATCATAAGGGGTAAAATAGATATAATAGGGGACTGTGTGGAGGAGAGGGAAAGGATTCACGAAATCATTTCGGATGAGGGTTTCTCGCCCGATAGAATTGCGAACATAATTCTGGGAAAAGAGGTTTCGCCAGACCTTTGGAGCGTGGAGAAGGGTCAAATGTTCTTTGGCGGCAGTAAAAATTATCTAACGCAAATAATAAACGGTTATTTGGATGCCGACCAAATGGATTATCTTCTCAGGGATGCGCATTATACTGGCGTGGCCCACGGAATAGTGGATGTCCACCGGATATTGAACACCATAAGAATCTACAACGGAAACCTCGTGGTTGATAAAAAGGGAGTTAATGCTCTTGAAGGAATTTTGGTTGCTCGCGCCCTCATGTACTCATCGGTTTATTTCCACAAGACGGCGAGGATCGCCGAGGTTATGCTATCAAAGGCTGTGGAATACCTTGACATGGATAACTGGCTGGATATATACAAAATGGCTGATGCCGACTTAATTTCCACTTTGATGAATACCGGTGGTTATCCCAAAGAAATTGCACTTAGAATAAAGTACAGAAAACTTTTCAAGAAGGCATTGGTTATCGGATTCAACGAACTTACCGATGAACTCATAGAGAATCTGAAAGAATTGGATGACTTAAAGAAAAGAAGGTCCGTGGAAAGAAGCATAGCCAACGCCGTTGGAATAGATGAAGGATATGTTTTGATAGATATGCCCGAGCAAATTGCTTCCCTTTCCGAGCCGCGACTGGGAAAAACGAGAATTCCGATAGTTGATGGAAACTCCGTGCAGTATCTAACCAAGTATTCTCCGCTGGCCAAAGCGCTTCAAACTAGGAGAATACACGATTGGGTTCTCATGGTATCCACACCGAAGAAATATGTGGAGAAGGTTGAGAAAGCCGCGAAAAGGGAACTTAATCTCTAACAATCTCTATTTTGCATCTCTCACGCAATTCCTCAATAATTTTTTTAGCCCAATATAGTTTTTTCCTTTTTATATTTGAATTCTTTCCCTCCTTCTCAACGGGATTCTCAAAATCAAAGCCTACTAGTATTATTCTTCTTGCACCCATTTTGCAAGCCAGTGAAACTCCTCTATCTCCATCCGTGAAACCGCCAATATTTCTAACCCCACCGTAATCCTCAGTTTGACAGGTGGCCACAAACCTTTTGAATTCGGATACATATTTTTTGATCGCGGTCATATTATCTCCATGAGCGTGAACTACCACTATCGTTTTTTCTGGAATTTTGGGAATATTCCGTTGATCAAAATCCAAATCCGTAATCCATATTTCGGGGTGAATCTTGTACTCAAGAACCCTTGCTATGGCATCATCCGCCACTATTAACGGATGAAAAATATTTTCAATCCTCCAGTTTTTCGGCCCTAAAACACATACATCTTTCCCTCTAATAATTCTTTCTATTTCTTTCCAAAGTTCTTCCGTATTTTCCGGAAGTATTGAGGCCATCAGTTTTGTCGCTTCAAAATCTTTCTCGTAAGAATATCCGAATTCCCTCCTTATCTCCTCAAAATCCATACTCATTCCTCCTGCGAGGATATTATCTTTTGAAGAACTGCGGCTATAACTCCAATTACAGCGCCGACAATTATCATTATAATTACCGAAATTATCGTCATAGTTTGATAGCCCAGTATGTATTGCAGAGAATTTATGAACGCCAGAAATACCATTCCCGTCGCAATTACAGAAATCAGAGCTATCCAGAAACTCTTACTGAAACTTCCTCCGTGGAGATACACATCCAGAGTTCTCCCACCTTCCCTTACTATCAGACCCAGCATGAACCAGAAAAGAAATCCATTGAAAAACAAGAGGAATTTTTCCACAACATCCCCGCCGGATTGTGCGAAACCGTAACCTATTGAGAATCCGTATATTATGAGGGTTATGGCGATTAAATCCGAAATGAGAGTTATCTTCGCCTCTGCAAAAGCCCTCTTTAACTTGTTGTAAGAATTAATTACTCTTTTTCCGAGATTCAGCGCTTTTTCAAGGAAGTATATGCCCAGAGTAAGGGTTATCATGGACGCTCCAAAGCTACCGGGGTCAAGAGCTTGAGCACCCCTCAAACTTATGCTTATCGCCAACACGATCAATGTGGCGAAGGCGTAGGCAAGCAAAATTAAGGAGACGGGAATCAATATTTTTCTGAGTATTTTCTGCTCAGAGAGCATTTTTATTAGTATGTAATATGTACTCTCTATGTTCTTGCTCTGTTTAACAATAACTCTCCGCAGGGTTTTTACTTTAACCCGCGATGTTATTATCGGCATTATGTATTCATCTTCCGCGCCATCGCTAACAAGAATAACCTCTTCCGGCTTAACCTTCTCAATTACCTCGCTTAGTTGTTTCGCTAAAATCTCGTCCGATTTTACCCCCACAGATACATCGCCGCATATAGTGGCTATCTCCACATCTTCCCCCTTGTTCTTTAAATTATCGTAGGTATTTATCGCGGCGAAAATCGCGTTAACATCCGAGTCCTCTGGATCTTTTATTCCGAGGGATACTGCAGCCTTCAAATTCTTCTCCCTGCCTATAACAGGGCCTTTTATCCCCGCTTTCACCCCGAGATCGTCGTCTCTGTCCACGCAGAGCACCAGAGTTTTGACCACGAAGCACCATATTCGGTATTATCTATTAAATATTTCCATCAGAAAATTTGAAATACGAGGATGCATAACAAAAAATGTGCTGTGGTT
>CAYVVU010000117.1:0-3588 GCA_964455305.1 uncultured Thermoplasmata archaeon | reverse complement strand
CAAAGGCACTCCCATTCGGTAAATCTCTCCATCCGTCGCCGTTTGAATCAACATATCCCGCTTGGTCCAGCAGTTGTTGTGCAGCCGTCAAATTGAATTCGGGTGGCACAGCGGATTCGTTTATATATCTAGGAAGGATATTCGCTACGGGTACAGTAGCGTTTATACCGTAGCCGTGAAGCATCCTATCAACTATATATTCTCTGTCAACGCAGTGCGCAATTGCTTTCCTGAATGTTTTGTTGCTCAGAGGCTCTCTTCTCATATTAAACGCCAGATAAGTGAATCCCCAGTCTGTATTTATTTCAAATCCAATTCTCGGATCATCTTTCAATGACTCGTAGTAACCCGGGGTCATGGGAGATAACATATACTCAACTTCGCCCAATCTCAACGCTAAAACAAATACATCCAGCGTATTGTAATATTTAAAGAATATTCTCTTCACATATTTAGGATACAAAGGCCAGTCCTTGCCAGCCCACGAAACTGTCATATCTTTACCCCAGTAATCCGTGTACGCGATGAGTGTGGTATAGTTGAAAGGTTGCCAATCATCCACTTTCCACGGACCGCACCCGATCGTTGCGCTGATATCCGAAAAATTCTCATCTATCGTCATATCGTCGCTGTCGTTTGTGTTCGCAGGTATCAAATGCTCCTTCCACACATGCTCTGGAATTATGGGCACCTCCAAGGTAAAGTAGAAAAAGAGCGGGAACATCGCAGTAAGATGAAACTTTAATGTGTAATCATCCACAGCCTCAACGCCTATGTGTGATTTACCGCAGCGGTCCCATCTGTCCCAAGTTGCGTTCTCCCAGTATAGGCATTTTATCTTCTCCCTGTAAAGGCGATTCCAGTAAAGTACCTGATATGTAAATACCACATCCCTTGCCTTCAACTCCACGCCATCGTGAAAAGTTGCATTTTTGCGAAGTGTGACCACTACCGTAGCGGTATCATTACCTTCGGGCGGAGACATGATTTCATAATCCTCCGCCAGCTTATTGTAAATCATAAAATCTGGAGTGTAATCCAGTAGAGAATCAAAGCACAGAGATAGAATTTTCATTTTTTGTTCAAAAATATTTGTAGAGTTGAAAAAATTGAGATCGGTGAAGTCATAATAAGTTGCCACATAAAGCGTGTTTGCGGAACTATAGCTCTTTTGATTTGGAAACATCGCATACGCACTATTCAAAACAACGATTGAGAAGATTAAAGCAACTGTTATCCGCACCCATCCCATATTATTATGATAACATCACACCTTTATAAATTTTTCCTTAAAATTGCCACAAATTCCCTCATCCATGCTGGAATGTCGCTTGGTATCCTTGAAGTTATCAAATTCCCATCCACAACGACTTCCCTGTCAACCCATATTGCGCCCGCCGCAAGCAAATCATCCGCTATCCCCGGATAACTCGTGAGTTTTCTTCCTTCAACTTTTCCCGCGGTGATAAGTAATTGAGGGCCGTGGCATATGGCTGCGATGGGCTTATTTTCATCCATAAAATGTCTCACTATTTCCCTCGCCAATTCTCTTGCTCTCACGCGAATTCTCTCAGGTCCTTTACCGCCCGGAAGGATTAGCGCATAGAAATCCGATGGGTTTATCTCCCTCATTGGCACGCTTTCCGGAAAAACATAGCCGTACTTTCCTCTAATTTTTCCACCGTTTGGTGAGGCAACGGTAACCTCAAACCCTTCCTCTTTCATCCTGTAGTATGGATACAGGAGTTCTATATCTTCAAATCCTTCCTCCGAGAGTATTAAAATTCTCATATCAATCACCAGATTGGACAATGGAAGGGTCATATTAAAGTATTCCTTCACAAGTTTTAAATTCAATAAGGTTTTTCCCAACATTAGGGGCCCGTGGTCTAGCGGTTATGACGCCGCGCTCACAACGCGGAGGTCCCCGGTTCGAATCCGGGCGGGCCCACTTTCTGAAATATTATCTGGCACTTTAAAAGAAACTTCTTTATTTATTGAGTATTTAAAGATTGTTTATTCTTTTCTGCGTATTTTCCAAGTTTATTCCTCCTTTTGAAATCTTCTATTGCCTCCTTCAATCTTTTCCTATCTTCCCTGCTTATCTTTGGCAAATCTAGAGTTATCCACAACCTTTTCTTTTCGTACTCATTTAAATACATTGTTATCTCAAATTCTTTGGCTATTTTCCGGTAATCTTTTGGCTTGTAAATCAATAAAGTCGGCGTCACTTTAATATCAATGGTATTATCTGCCCTGATGACTTTTCTATTTTCCTTTCCGTGTATAAGTTTCTTCACATACACTATTTCATCTTCATATACATATATCTGGATCCTGTCACATCGTGGTTCTTTTTCTCCGTATTTTTCTCTAATATACCTACTTTCCCACAAATAGTCTATAATTATTTAAAAAAAATGACCGTACTAACAACTATTAGACTTCCAATAGCAAACAAGTAGATGTCTGAATACGCATATATCAAGCCCATACTAATCAAAATAATTACTCCTATACTACCAATAATACCCAGTATAATAACCACCATTTCTGGATGGGTAGTCTCCGGTCCCTTAAGATGAAAGTATATCTTTTGCATATGGGCATCCTCCTTCAAATCCAATGATATATCTTCAATTTCGCGGTCCATCCTATTGGCCGCTCCAACATCTTTATTTTCACATTATATCTCTATAAGTAGCAGATAATTAAACTTTCTGATTCTTGCTATCATTATCCTACTAAATTCAGATCTGTTTTCAGAAAACTTTAATCCCTTCTCCACCATTCTCCGTAATGATGAAAAAAATAGGAGTTATAGGATGCGGAAATATGTTCCGCGTTCTTGTGGAAGCAGCTAAAAGTGGTAAGTTGAAGGGAGAGATAGTTTGTGCTTATGATTATCAAAGGGAGAGGTGTGAAGAGTTGGGAATTCCATATATGACTGTGGAAAAGATGCTCAGCAATGTGGATATAGTTGTTGAGGCAGCTTCCATCCAAGCGGTTAAAGAATACGGAGAAATAGTTCTCTCCGCGGGAAAGGATTTCGTGGTTATGAGCGTGGGAGCCCTTCTTGATGATGATTTAAGGAAAAATCTAATGAAAATCTCGCGTAGAACCGGGGCGAGGATTATCGTTCCTTCCGGGGCGATTGGAGGAATAGACGCGATAAAAGCCCTTCCAGAGGATGCAATGATAAAAATTGTAACAACAAAACCATCCAGAACCTTGGGAGTGGATGTGAAGGAAAGGAAAGTAATTTTCTCAGGGAATGCAAAAGAAGCCGTGGAAAAATTTCCCAGAAGCATGAATGTTGCTGCTTTGCTCTCCCTAGCCTCTGGAAAAACTGTGGATGTTGAGGTAATAGCGGACCCGAATGCCGAGAGGAATACTCACAGAATAATATGCGAAGGCTCATTCGGAAAAATGGAAATTACCGTGGAGAATGTACCCTCACCTTACAACCCAAGAACCAGTTATCTCGCCTGCCTCTCCCTCATCAGAGTTTTGAACAATTTATGCGAAGAAAATACAATAATTTTGGGGGTTTGAAAATGTATATAGAAAACTGTCTTAGGGAAATAG
>CAYVVU010000116.1:0-3617 GCA_964455305.1 uncultured Thermoplasmata archaeon | reverse complement strand
TTCCTGCCTACATGGTTCTCACCAAGTATAACTTCCTCCCTCTTGAATATGTTAAGGAAGCGGAGATTGAAAAAATAATCCAATACGATATAGGAAAAAATTATATTGTATATAAAAGAAATACGGCTTACAGAATGTTCAGAGAATTTGCAGCAAAAAAACCGGGTCTAGTAGTGAGCGTAAAATTTCCCTTGTGGATAAGAACAAATTACAATATAATGAAATCGCCGGTGGTTTGGATAACGGAAACTGAATACAGGTCCTCCATACATCCAGAGAGAGTAGAATTTGAATTGACATATACAATGATAGATTTTTACAGACAAAATCCTGATGGCATTTTGCTTCTTGATGGGATATCTTACTTATCCATTTACAATGGATTTGAAAAAACATATAAGTTGATAAAAGATGTTTGTGATATGGCGGCCTCCACTGGAGGAACATTCATACTGGCACATCATGATGGCAAAGTTTTTAAAGATAGGGAGAGAAATATGATAGAAATATTATTTGACGAATCTGTGGATATTGAGGTGCATCACGAAATGGAAGAAGGTTGGATTATAGTAGTTTACTCAGAGTTAAGAGATAGAATAAAATATGCTAGTAAATATTCTCCAAAATTTTTTACTGTTACAACCAAAAACCCGAGGGATGTGAAAAACTCTCTGTGGATATCCAACATAAGTGGAATACCTCCTGAGAAACTTCACTTTGAAGGTATGGAAATAATAACGAATATGATAGGTGAGGGATACGACATAGTTTTGGACGGCCCAGAAATCCTCACAAATTACCTGGGAGAGGAAGAAGTTATAAAATTCATAAAATATTTGGCGGATGTTTGCTCAAAGAACGATAGGAAATTGATCATAACTGCATCAGCAACTGCGCTTCAAGAAAAAATAAAACTATGGCTAGATTGCTTCGCTGATTTTGTAATTGAAGAAGAGTGATTTTATCTTTCAAGAATCCTTATTCCCCTGGAGTCCACGAGCAGGGGATAGTAGTCTGTTGAGTGCTTAACCTTTCTCATCTTCAGAACGCTGATGTATCTTCCAACAGTTCTGTTTATCCTTTCCATTGAAAGATGTATTATGCCATCTGCAAGAAAACTTTCCACCCCATATGGTCCAAAGTTTCTAACTTCGCCCATGTCCACTTCAAGTATAAGGAAAGAAGTGACATTCGCTGTTCTAAGGTCTTCAAAGAAGTAGAAAAGCTCTGCTCTAGGATTTTTGAATTCTGTCATCGCATAGAGTGCATTAAGAGAATCCAAGGCAAACAAAGTTATATTCATCTCATTAACATATTTTTTTAAATACTTTCGTATAGTCTCTATCCAGTTTTTGCCTTCCATAACCCATAATGGTGTAGGCACCGATTTATCTTCACTCATGGATTTCATCTCTTTACGAATCCATCCGAGGTCAAGTATTACCATTTTATCTGATATAGCCTCTATATCCTTTCCAAATCTCTTCATCTGCTCAACCAAACTCTTTCTGCTTTGTTCCAGTGAAATGTATAGGGCATTCTCACCGGTTTCTACACAGTGATTATACATCAAGTTAAGTGCTATTGTACTCTTCAAACTGCCCGCCGGACCGCATAGAAGAACTACTGAACCCCTTGGTATGCCCCCTTCCAATTTTCTGTCCATTCCCTGAATATATGTCTTTATGGAATTTCCTACCATTTTATCACCTCACCCCAAACTTTTCTTTGAGCCAAACAACTAGTTCTTCATATACGCGATTGGCCATCTTTTCTCCCACAACATTTATTAAGCTTTCTTTGATGACTTCTATCAATTTTAGGCCAGACTCGTAATCACTTATTTCCGTTATTCCAACCCTTTCTTTGTGATATTCTATTATATGATAAGCAAGACCGTCAAGCACTATTTCTAGTTTTTTTGCAAGTTCCATCTCCAGAGGCATAGAACTCCCTTCCATACATATGGTAATTTAACTCATTATATTTAAACTCTTCCCAAATTGCACCGGTTTATGTTAAAAGTCCCGGCTCCCGGATTCGAACCGGGGACCTGCGGATTCCAGCGGCGGCAGCCCTTACGGGCAAAGCCCCACTACAGTCCGCCGCTCTAACCAGACTGAGCTAAGCCGGGTCAAAATCGGAAAAAATGAAACTATATTTAAACATTGCGCTAAAATTTTATTAAAGTTTGTGTACTTTATCAGATTAAATTTAAATACCTCCGCATTATCGGCGCCAACCGATATGCGAAAAGAGTATCTAGGTCTGATACCCCATCGCGCTGCCATGGGAGCAGGTACGATAGTCCTTCCTGTTTATATATTGGAGATGAGGGGTAGCCCAATTGATGTAGGTTTCGTGCTTTTTATGGGTTCAATAGGGACCTTGCTCGGAATAATAATATGGGGGAACTTCTCAACGAGGGGTTTGGGATACAGAAGCCTTATGATTGTGGGTATAACTACCTACGCTTTTCTTCTGTTTACAGTATCAATGACTACAAACATTAAATTAATATCCGCCATATACTTTGTAGGAAATATTTTCGTATCCGCTGTAGTTCCTGCCATAACTAAAGTTGTGTTTGATATATTTCCCAAAGAGGAATGGGATATGGAGCAGGGCAAGTTAAATTCAATTGCAGGCTGGTCTTGGGCGGGCGGGGTTATAATGGCTCTATCATTCTCCCCATTTATGGATTCTCAGAAACTTTTAATTTTATTTGGAATATTAAATTTCATTGCTCTTCCTATACTTTTATTCACAGTAAAATCAAGGAAAGTTAAAAAGTTAAGAATAAGGAACAGAAGAAATATTTCTAAATCGTATAGACGTCCATTCCTTGAAAGAATACGTTTTGCTCCCTTATTTATGTTTTTCCTACCATCGCTGATCCCTCCCAAAAATAAAGAACTATATCCTTTCTTCGCATCAGTTTTTGTCGTCTTTTTCGTGTCCGGCCTGGCGATACCGCAGGTAATAGTATACTCTCATTACCAGTATCACGAGAGGATATGGCCATACTTGGTTTATACCTGCATGACTCTATTCTCCACCTTATGGTATGTAAGAGTATCCATTAAGCTTGCGCATGAAACCAGTGGATACATCTTTTACTATGGAGTAATGATGAGAACCCTTGGAATAGCGATATTTGCATTTTCTCCAGCTATGGGAATTGCTCTAGCTCCTGTGGCTATTTTAGGGGCTATGCTTATGGGTATAAGCTGGGCATACATATCCATATCCAACCTATCGTATGTAGGTAGAGTAGCCAAGGATGAAGAGAGGGCAAGAGCGCTAGCATTTTACAACTTTATAAATGGCTTGGCGGTAAGCCTGGGAAATTTCTCTGGAGGTCTTTTAGTTGAAACCATAGGATTTAATAGCACTTTCCTACTCTCTATAATATTATTAATCGCCGGCGCTATGTTTATGAGAAGAATAGAGTTCTCGGGCATTCCCGAAAACGGGTATCCATAGATAATCTTACAATCAAATCGGTGCGGGGGAAGGACGAGCATCTACGATGCGAGCCCGCCAACGCACGAACGAAGTAAGTGCGGGGGGAGGGATTTGAACCCTCGAACCCCTACGGGAAGGGATCTTGAGTC
>CAYVVU010000115.1:0-3708 GCA_964455305.1 uncultured Thermoplasmata archaeon | reverse complement strand
CGGAATAAAAGAAAAGATAGATGAGAACGATGAACTGATTATTGAACTGGACCGCGGGATCGTGAGAAACTTGACGAAAGGAACAGAAATTCAGTTCAAGCCGTTGCCAGAGTTCATGCTGGACATAATCCGCTCCGGTGGACTTATAGAGTATGTGAAAAAGAAAATCTCTTCGGGGCAATGATTTTTAAATTTTTTTTTTCTTTAATTTTGTTAAATTAATTTCTCTGCCAAGAAATACGCTCCAAAACATTAATATTCTTTGGGCGGTTTAGGGGTTTTGTGAGAGGTCTTCACAAAAATATTATTAATATAGTTTACGATGAAGCGCTGAGTATCTCGGAAATATACCGCAGGTTGAGTGCAAGGGGCATAAAGATTAATCGCTTGGTTCTCACCGGATATCTTAGGGCTATGGAGGAGTTGGGTGAACTGGAGAATGTAAGGGACAGAAATTCAAGAAATGCCAAAAAGTATATTTACAGAAAAAAGAAAAGTTTTTACAAACGGATAGGCGAGTTAATCGCCGAGTTGGATAGGAGCGACGAAGAAAAGAACGAAATTTCCCTTTATGTACTTCATAAAATATTCCGCAGACCTATATTCAGAACGGAAATAAGACTATGCGGTTTCTCCGTTCCTTCAAGCGCTATCAAAATAACGGGCGAGGAGAGGAAAAAGGCATACGAAAAGGTGAGGAAGAAAGTGGATGTTAGACCCAGAGAGGGTGCGTATCTGCCTTCCAAGGATTATCCGGAAGAGTACTTTGAGATAACCTCCCGGCTGATAACCCAATTTATGGAAGGTGAGGGATTATGAAACTCGTGGTTGTGGCGGACATTCACGGAAGGGAGGACGCCGCTGAACTTATAAACTCCGTGGAGGGAGATTTGCTTGTAGTATGCGGAGATATAACCCATATGGGAAGGCCGGAAAACTTTGAGATATCTTTCATAAAAGACCTCAAGTTCAAGAAGATTTTTGCCGTTCCCGGAAACTGCGATCCGCAGAGCGTTCTGAAAAATCTTGAAAAACTTGGAGTATCAATACACAAGAGGAATGTTGTTTACGAGGGCATAACCTTCAGCGGTTTGGGTGGAGCCGATCCCGATTCCTTCAACCTCGGAGTTGTTTTTAATGAAAGGGATGTAAAAAATATGAGCGGAGATGTGTGGGTTCTTCATCAACCACCCTATATGCATTTAGACCTCGCGGGATACAGACATGCTGGAAATCAATGGATAACCACCCACCTGCTGAGAAAAAAGCCGATTTTGGTGCTTTCGGGACATATCCATGAGGCGAGGGGAGTGGAAGAGGGAGAAACCACATTTATAAATCCCGGGCCGCTCAGAGATGGCTATTACGCTATCGTGGAACTTTCCGGGAAAAAAGTTAAGAATGTTGAACTACTACGCATTTGAGTGAAATCATGAAAGTACTGGTTATAGCGGAGAAGAATCAGGCGGCTAGAAGAATCGCTTACATACTTTCTGGCGGGAAGTTCAAAACCCACAGATACGGCAGAATAAACTATTATTCGTTTGAGAGGGATGGCAAGGAATACTATGTTGTTGGGCTGAGAGGGCATATTGTTGAGTTGGATTATCCCGAAGATTACTCCTCGTGGAACGAGAACCCCGATGAACTCATAGATGTT
The DNA here is from genome assembly GCA_964455305.1 of uncultured Thermoplasmata archaeon. Lineage (GTDB taxonomy): Archaea > Thermoplasmatota > Thermoplasmata > Thermoplasmatales > CAYVVU01 > CAYVVU01. The sequence continues at coordinate 2,048 of CAYVVU010000115.1, read as the reverse complement.
GAGCCGATAAAGGTAATAAAAGTCAAGAGTATAGCAAATCTTCTCAAAAAAATCTACAACGAGGTGGAAGAGGTTATAATAGCCACGGATTACGATAGGGAAGGTGAGCTTATAGGGCTTGAAGCCTTGGAAATACTCAATTTACATCCATATGATCCGAAGGTTAGGAGGGCTAAGTTCAGCGCACTTACGAAAGAGGAGATAGAGAAGGCGTTTGCGAACCCGGTAAAATTGGATTTGAATCTTGCCAAGGCAGCCGAGGTCCGACAGAAGGTTGATTTGTTGTGGGGTTCCGTGCTGACCAGATATCTTTCAGTGATATCCAATAGGAGGGGAAGGGATTTTATATCCGCAGGTAGAGTGCAGAGTCCAACGCTGTGTATAGTGGTTAAGAGGGAGGAGGAGATAGAAAATTTTGAGAAAAAGCCGTACTGGAAGATATATATTGATTTCGGGAATTTTTCTGCCGAATCGGAAAAAACTTTCTGGGACGAAAATGAGGTAAAGAAGATTGTTGAAAAAATAAAGAAGGAAGGGAAGGCGAAGGTTATAGATTTCACGGAGAGGGAAAAAATAATCTCAAAACCTGCGCCTTTCAACACAACACAGTTTTTACAAGCGAGTTGGAAATTGGGCATATCCGTGGGCAGGGCTATGAAAATAGCGGAGGATTTGTACACCACGGGATACATATCCTATCCGAGGACGGATAACACAACATATCCACCCACTCTTAATCTCAGAGAAATACTCAAAAAATTGAGCGTCGGAGAATTTGCAGATGAAGCCAAAGAAATTTTGTCTGAGGGAATAAAACCGTCCCGGGGAAAATACGATACCAAGGACCATCCGCCGATACATCCCGTTAAGGGTGCGAAGAAAGGCGAGATTCCGAAGACTCACTGGAAAATTTACGAACTGGTAGTTAGGAGATTCCTCGCAACTTTGGCGAAAAACGGTCGGGCAAGGGAGAGAAAAATAGTTTTGGTTGTTGCTGGAGAAAAATTCATCGCTAAAGGTCTGGAAATTATTTATAAAGGATGGCTTAAGTATTATCCGTATGTGAACATTGATGAGAGATTCGTTCCAAAGGTTGAGAAAAATTCCGTACTAAGATTTAAAAAGGTATCCGTCAAGAAGGATTATACGAAGCCGCCCCCGAGATACTCTCAGGGAACGCTGGTGGAGGAGATGGAAAAACTTGGCTTGGGAACGAAGAGCACGAGACACGAAATTATAGAAAAGCTCATAGAGAGGGGCTACATAACTTCTTCAAAGACCATAAGGCCCACCAAACTGGGAATCACCGTGGCCAAAGCACTGGAGGAAAATGAGGTGGATATATCCAAGCCCGATATGACGGCGAAACTTGAGAAGGATATGGGAGCCATTGCTTACGGAAAGATTAATGCTGACTTTGTTTATAACGAATCTAAGGAACTTTTGAGAAAGGTTATGTCGGAATTGAAGGAGAGAAGGGATGAACTGGCGAAGTTTCTGAAAGAAGGAGCAATGAACATCTATGGAAAATGTCCAAAATGCGGAGGAAATCTCGTGGAAGTCAGGGGAATTGTGAGATGTGAAGGTTGCGGCGCAACATATAAACTTCCCAGAGGAAGCGTTAAGGCAACGGAAGAAATATGTCCTCACTGCTCACTTCCGCTGATAGAGGTTCGCAGAGGGAGAGTTAAGGAGAAAAGATGTCTTGACCCGAAGTGCGAGTACAACCAAAAAAAGGATTATCTTGGAAAGTGTCCGAAGTGCGGCGGTGATTTGCTAATCAGGTGGAGTCAGGGCGGGAAGAGATTCGTGGGATGCTCCAATTATCCCGAGTGCGATTACACACTTCCTCTCCCCCAAAAGGGGATAATTATACCTGCGGGAACCTGTGAAGATGGCTCTCCAAAAATTATAGTAATAGAAGGTAAGAGGAGGTATCCGCTTTGCCTGAAAGAAAAGAAATAATAGCCATGGCCAATTTGCTCTTTTACTTCCTAATAACAGTTTTGTCGGCACTTCTAATAACTTCCATATATCTTTCGTTTTTC
>CAYVVU010000114.1:3013-3754 GCA_964455305.1 uncultured Thermoplasmata archaeon | reverse complement strand
CGGAAAAACCTCGGTTCTCATGGGAATAGAATTCGCTCTGTTTGGAGAGTCTGAGAAGGAATTTTACAAAAAACTTCTGCGCAGAGGAGCGAGGAGGGGAAGCGTTAAAGTTGAAGTAGTTAGCGATGGAAATCATTATGTTGTTTATCGTTCCCTCATTTACGATGGGAAGAGCTACAACGCTGATGAATGCTATGTGGAGATAAATGGTGTTAGGAGGCCGATGACTCCCACGGAACTCAGAAGGTTCGTGACATCGCAAATTGTCGGGATAAGGGAGGAGAGGAAGAGAAGGAGGATGCCCTTTTACAGATACGCGATATACACCCGTCAGGAGGAGATGAAAAGCATACTTGAACATGGAGACAAGGAGAGAATGGAGGTTATAAGAAAAATATTCAAACTTGATGAATACAAAAATATTCTGGATAATATATCTCTTGCCATACAAAAATTGCGCGACGAACAGAAGGAAAGAGAGGGATTCATAAAAGGTCTTGCAGGTAGAGAGGAGGAACTTGAAAGCAAAAGAGAGGAGAGGGATAGGGTAATAAAAGAGATGGCAATAACAAACGAGAGAATTTCCGAACTCGCTGAGGAGATAAAAGCGCTGGAGGAAAACTACAAGAAGATGGAAAAGCTAAAACAGAGGATTTCGGAAATTGAGGGCGAGATAAAGGGTATGGAGGGCCGAATGCAGGAATTGAGAAAAAATGCCGAGAGATTAAAAAGCAAGGTAGG
>CAYVVU010000114.1:0-3003 GCA_964455305.1 uncultured Thermoplasmata archaeon | reverse complement strand
CAAGATTCTGGAAAAAATGAAGGATTTGGAGGAAGGGGCGAAGAAATACGATGAACTTAAAGAGAAACTTGAAGAACTCCGCTCCACAGAAAGAAAAAAAGCAGAACTGGAAAAGAAAATAAAAGAACTTGAAGGCGAGGTTAAGGAAAAGAGGGCGATTCTCAGAAGAATTGAAGATGATGAGAGAGAGATTGAAAATATAAAGAGAGAAAGGGAAAAACTTGCTCCCCTAAAAAAGAAGATGGAAAAAATAAGGAAGGAACTTGAGGAGGCGGAAAATAAAAGATCGTTCATTGACGGAGAACTGGGTGCGTTGGAAAACAAACTCCGTGAATTAAGAAAAGAATTGGAGGAATTCAAATCTCTTCGCGGTCAGGCAATATGTCCGAAGTGTAAGAGAAAATTGACGGAGAGCCATGTTAAAAAATTGCTGGAAAACACAACAAAAGAAATTGAAAAGATTGAGGAAAGGGTGGAGATAGAGAGAAAGAGAAGAGAAGCGATTCGCAGAAGGATAAAATTCCTGCGGGAGGAGGAGAGGAAGATACAGAAGGAGTTAAGCAGTGAGGAACATATGGAAAAGAGGCTGAGGGAACTTACCCAACGCATCGCAGAGAAGGAGAAAATTCTGGAAACCATAGGAAATCTGGAAGAAGATATAGGGAGAATGCGTAAAGAGGTAGAAGCCATGGAATCCTCTCTGGCCGATATGGATACCGTCAAGAAAGAATACGATGCGGCGGAAAAATCCAGAAGAGAATATGAAAAATTGGCAGAGAGGTTAAGGGAGATAGAAAGTGCTGAGAAGGACCTGAAAGATATTGAAGAAGATATGAAAAGAATTTCGGAAAGGCTGGATGAAATAAAAAAAGAGTATGAAAATCTCAACCAACAATTCAGCGAAGAGGCGTTCAGAAAACTTAAGGAGAGAGTGGATTCCGCCAAAAAGGAAGAGGCGAAACTCAGGGAAAGGGTGGATAATCTTCAGAGAGATGAGAAGAGATTGGCAAAGGAGATAGAGAAAATAGAGGAGGATTTGAAAAAAGGTGAAAAATACCGCGAAGAAATAGGGAGGATTTCCCTGCTCAGGGATTGGCTTAAAGAAAATCTCACGAAGGCCGTGGAGAGAATAGAGGAAATTCGTCTGCAGCAGATATACGAGGATTTCCGATCAATGTTTGAAAAATTCGTCAAGGACCTTTTGGCGGAGAGCGATATTGAGGCTACAATAGACGATAAGTTCCAACCTGTGGTATATATAAATTCCTACGATATGCCAATAAGTTCGCTGAGCGGTGGTGAGAGGACGAGCATAGCCCTCGCTTATAGGTTGGCTTTGAACTCCGTGGTGAAGAAGTACCTCAACCTCAGCAATATAACCCTTATACTTGATGAGCCCACGGACGGATTCAGCAGAGACCAGTTGATGAAACTCAAAGATATACTTGAGGGTACTGAGGCGAATCAGATAATTATTGTTTCGCACGAAAGGGAACTTGCAAACATAGCGGATGTGGTCTATGAAGTTAGGAAGGAAGGAGGTAAGAGCATAGTCAGAAAGGTGATGTGATATGAAGGTTCTGCACAATATAGGACAACTCGTAACCCTAGAAGGTGGAGTCAGAAGAGGAGAGAGTATGAGGAATCTGGGAATTATAGAAAACGCCGCCGTTGTTTTCAACGATAGAATTGTGGATTACGGCGATAGCGATGAAATTCTGAAGGAATACAGGGATGCGGAGAAAATAGATGCTAAGGGCCGCGTTGTAATGCCGGGATTTGTGGATCCTCATACCCATGCCATTTTCGCCGGGAGCAGGGAAAATGAACTTCAGATGAAGATAGAGGGAAAAAGCTATATGGAGATACTAAAAAGCGGTGGAGGCATACTCTACACGGTCAGGATGACTAGGAAGGCAAGGGAAGATGAACTTTTCAGGCAAACTGAAAAGAGATTAAATACAATGCTGCTCCACGGAACAACGACAGTAGAAATAAAAACCGGATATGGACTTGATGCCAAAACGGAGATGAAGATGCTGAATGTAATAGATGAACTTTCAAGGAAGCATGTGATGGATATCGTTCCCACCTTCCTTGGCGCTCATGCAGTCTCCATAGGGAAAAAACCGATGGAAGTCGTAGATGAAATGATTTCAATAATTCCTGAGGCGGCGAAGAAAGCGAAGTACATAGATGTATTCTGCGAGAAGGGCGTATTCAATGTGGAGGAGAGTAGAGTGTATCTGGAAGAGGGAAAGAAACATGGAATGATTCCGAAAATTCACGCGGATGAGATCGCATATATCGGGTGCACCTCGCTTGCTTTGGAAATCGGAGCTATTTCCGTGGATCATTTAGTTAAAACGCCCGATGAAGTCATAGAGAAACTTGGAAGAAGCAATATTGCCTGCGTTTTTCTGCCCGGTACACCTTTCGTTTTGATGAGCAACGAATACCCGCGAGCTAGGAAGTTCATAGAAAGCAACGCCATAGTAGCTTTGGCCACGGATTTGAATCCTAACTGCTACACAGAAAACATGCAGATAATAATAACACTAGCCATGCTGAACATGAAGATGAGCGTGGAAGAGTGTATCTCGGCAAGCACCATAAACGCGGCGTATGCCATAGGAATGGAAAAAGAAGTCGGAAGCATAGAAAAAGGAAAGAAGGCGGATATGATAATACTGGATGCGAAAAATTACAAGCAATTGGGCTATCACTACGGAGTTAACCTCGTGGATACTGTGATAAAGAACGGGGAAATAGTAGTTTCCCATGGCACGCTCGTTAAATAACTGCAACGAAAGATATATAAAAGGTATCCTTATTATCCTCACAGCCAAGCCGCCGTAGCTCAGTTGGTGGAGCGCTCGGCTGTTAACCGAGTGGTCGCCGGTTCGAGTCCGGCGGACGGCGCTTTTTAAAAACAAATGATTTACCATCCCCAATGTTTACTTTAAGTATAACATAATTAATTTCATAGTAATGTTCTACATC
>CAYVVU010000113.1:0-3757 GCA_964455305.1 uncultured Thermoplasmata archaeon | reverse complement strand
CTATAAAAATAATAAGCAATACCGAACCGAGCGGTGAGGATGCTACACTTGTGGAGGATGGAACCGATAGTATATACTTTAAGGGTTCAATAACAATGGCCCTTGGAAATCCCACCGCCGATGGAATACTTCAGGTAAGCGATGGAGATACCATAACGGGAGTTTACTACGACTCAAATCCCCAGCCGGGATACAGGAACGCCACAGCCAAAGTTGATGCTGCTCCGCCGCAAATCTCCAATATACAGGTAAGCGTTTATTTCGGAAAGGCAAAGATTACCTGGACGACAAATGAAGAGTGTATAGGAACAGTAATATACGGGACATCTCAGCCTAATCAGCAGGTATCCGAACCTTCCTTCACCACAAGCCACGAAATATGGTTAATGAATCTGACGGCCGGAACAACATATTATTTTGATGTAAAGTGTGTGGATAGGGTCGGCTTCATATCCATAGATGACAACGGCGGAAACCACTACAACTTCACCACACCACCCGGTCTGGAAATAACCGTTCAGAACGGATACGCTGGCTATGTATCCTCTGGGAATCCAGATTCATATTTCACCGATAGCGTTAAAGCGGGTGGGGAATTTGATATCTGGCAATTCAGAAACATAGACTACTGGGGAGTTATACAATTTGACCTGAGTGGAATTCCGCAAGGTACATCCATAACTTATGCTAAACTATCATTATATGGAATAAATGATGAGAGCAGCAGTGGACAGTGGAGCATAGAGATTTTGGATAGCAGTGCCGATTCTTACTTTGATGGTTCCTCGCAGCCCACATACAACCAGTTATCGGGAATAAGTAGCGTATGTACGATAACTACAATAGATCAGAGTTCTTTGAGTACCAACGCCTGGATGGAATTTGAGTTCGGCAATGATGCACTCAACGAAATTCAGAACCGTGTGGCTACTACAGGCAAACTTTCAATAATAATCAAAGGTCCCTCTGCGTCATTTACATCCCAGCAGAACTACTTTGAATGGAGCTCTTCAGGTAGTACGGCGCCTAAACTCGTGGTTTCTTGGGGTGCCAGCGGCACATCTCATATAGTGAAAGTGAAGGTAAAAGATTCCTCAGGAAACGATGTGCAGGGTGCAACCGTCACACTTAAAAATACAAGAACAGGCGATACCCTTCAGGGAACGACAAACATATATGGAGAGGTAACATTTGATTTGGGCGCCATGCCCTCGGGATATCAGGTAGGCGATGTAATTGAGATAAGAGCGGAGAAAAATGGCGCCGTGGCCACGGATAATATAACCGTGGATTCAAGCAGCGAACAGAGTGTCGTGTTGACATTGCCTTCGGTTAATGAGATAAATTATCTCACTGCCCTACTAATCCTTGCATTTCTGATTCCTGCAATTTTAAGAAGAAAAAGAATATAAATTCATTCTTATTTAATTTTTTATATAGTATATTAGTGTAAATGTGAAGGTTATACCATATTAGGAGTATTTGCAGAAGTCAGATTGTTCATGTTGGCGAATAATTTAAATACAGATTTAGATAAGGATAAACTATATGATATGCTCTTGGGATTTGGACGGTAATAGGGTTAGTTTAAACAATTACGAAGAATGGGGTAATAAAATGATAAAACGGAATTTAAATGTAATTGTAATCGTTTTAATTATTGGAACAATATTCTTTCCTCTTTCATCATCTTCATACACAGAATATGCCGAAGAACCATTATTTGCATACAAAGCAAAAACAATTCCAAATCTTGATGGAAAGATTACTTCTTCCGAATGGTGCGATGCAAAAATCTATCACTATCTAAGGTATAGGTATTATAGTATACGATGCGCACTTAAGTATGATAAAGAATGGTTATACATTCTGTACACAATCACTGTAGGGAAGGAATTGGGAGGTGTATTATTGATAGATACTCAGCCGGTAGATTCTGAAAACTTAATTGTATATTATCCTATCGCTATAGTACCATCCTTTGGTAAAGCTTATATGGCAGAATATAAGATTGCTCCTAATTACGACGGGCGGCCAATATATAGAATAAAAAATATGTCTAAACCCCTCCGAAATATATCTTTTGCAAATTATTTTAATATTACTGAAAGAGAGGAACCACCGTATGAGGGGATATACGAAATAGTGATGAGTATATCCTATCTTAATATATCCTACAGATTTGCACCATTCAATATTGAATATTGTGAGTCTCATGCGTATTATCCAATACCAATAGGTCCACTTTTTACAGCAAAACCCGGAATAGTTTTTATAGATGCGTATTATTCTAAAGAGAAAATTAATGAGAGTATGGACCTATATCTATATTCGGCATTTTTTATATCTGGCTTCATCGTCGGAAGTATATGCTCATATGTATACTTTAAAAAATATAGAGGTGGGAAATATACGGGAATACCACGATGAATATTGGCCATGTACTTATGGAATAGGAGGTTATTGGAGTGATCCTGCGTGGACAGAAATCTTGCTCAACACATATTATCGCCATTTATTGATACCATCATACAACTTCTCCTTTCTATAGAATTCTGTCAAGTTCTTTCAGAAAGGACTCAACATTTTTAGATGGAATATTTGCCCCTCCGGCCACTATATGTCCTCCGCCGTGGCCTCCGAATTTCGGCGCTATGGCTCTCAGTATCTCACCCAGATTTCTACCACCATCCAATTTTCTTACGGAAATTTTTGCAAAAGAGCCATCATCGTGTATCGCGACGACTGTCCTACCAGGAAATATGTATCTCGCGGCGATGGTGGATGTAGCGGATGCTGTTCCTGAGGAATTCACATAATAATACACTATCTTTTTCATTTCCTTCGCTTTCTTTTTGATTTCGCCTAGTTCTTTAAGTAGAGTATCCTTGTATCTTGTGTATATATCCTTTACATCGGCAAGAACATTTTCCCCGAGTATGTAAAGTAATCCGAGACCCATTCTCTCTGCGCGACCGCATGAATCTATGTATTCGCTCATAAGATGAATGTTTTGACCGTTGTAGTAAAAACTTTTTCTTATTATTTTCTCGGCGTATTTTGCTGGAACTTTATTCTCCAACTGTTTTAGGATTAGCATGGAGGCCAACTTCTTGTTATCTTCAATGCGCATATCGCCTACCCTCATATCGGGATTTAATCCTATGCTTATAAGAAATTCCTTTACATTTTCCCTATCCCCGCTTAATCCGTCAATATAAGGGTCCGTTAAATAGTACAGACTCTCCGCAAGATACTCGTGGTCAAGTGCGAGTGTGGTTTTTATTTCTATCCCTTCCGCTGTGTCCAAAGCGATTTTGTTCAATCCTGAAAATATGTCCTGCTTATCACCGAGTGCTCCGCATATAAAAAATCTGCCAAGGTCTCGGTTCTCACCGAGATAAGTGGAGAAGAGAAAAGCGAGCGTCGCGGAACAGCAATACTTGGTTCCATCTATATCCACATAATGGGGGTTTATCACGAATTTCTCTATTTTTTCGGGCACATGGTGGTCCATAACCATAATCCTATCCGAATATTTCTCCAAAACGGATAAATTTCCAGAGCCCAAATCGGTTATTATAAAAAAATCGTCGGGATTTTCGTTTAGAATTTCAACCAAATCGTTCGGAGAAGATGCTTTCAGAAAAGTTGCATGGAACGATTTTCCCATTCTTAGGAGGGATATTGCGATTATTCCCGCGGAGGTTATCCCGTCGGCATCATAATGGGATATTATTCTAACAAAATCCAGTTC
>CAYVVU010000112.1:3261-3773 GCA_964455305.1 uncultured Thermoplasmata archaeon | reverse complement strand
ACCCGGAGGATATATACGCAACGGACGAAATTATTCTTAAACTCTTCCCGGAGAATAAACAATTGAGAAACTGGATAGAGAAGGCTCAGAAATATGTTAAGTTCCAGGGACTGCCCGCGAGAATCTGCTGGCTCGGTTACGGAGAGAGACACAAGGCTGGCTTGGCTTTCAACGAGGCGGTTAGGGAAGGTATTCTGGAGGCTCCAGTTGTTATAGGTCGCGATCATCTGGATGCTGGAAGTGTGGCCTCGCCCTACCGCGAAACCGAAGGAATGAAAGACGGAAGCGATGCCATAGCGGACTGGCCAATACTGAACGCTCTCCTAAACACAGCCAGCGGAGCCACTTGGGTTTCCGTGCACCACGGCGGAGGTGTGGGGATAGGATACAGCATACACGCGGGAATGGTAGTGGTTTGCGACGGAACTAAACTTGCGGACCAGAAACTTGAGAGGGTTTTGACCAACGATCCGGGAATTGGTGTGGTGCGCCATGCCGATGCCGGATACGAG
>CAYVVU010000112.1:0-3251 GCA_964455305.1 uncultured Thermoplasmata archaeon | reverse complement strand
CTTCAATAGTTTTATTACTTCTTTTACCTATACCCTTTTATGTATGTTCCGTGCAAGAATCTCGGAAAAAAAATAGCGAGCGAGGTAAAGGAATTCTTAAAAACTTTGGATTTTCAGCCCGTAGTTTACGATATTTTGGTTGGAGAGAATGAAGAATCCCGCGTATATATGGAAACTAAAAGGAAAATAGGAGCGAAATTGGGAGTGGAGGTTATCCTTGAAAATCTCAGTGGAGGAGTTGAGACGGAGGAACTTATTACCTACATCCGAAAACTCTCATCGCGGGACGATGTTCACGGGATAATGATTGAACGACCTCTTCCAAAAAATGTATCAACAGAGATATTTTCTCATATAAACTGGAAAAAGGATATTGATGGTCAAAATCCCGTAAATCTCGGAAGAATAATGTATGGGTATGAGGAACTCGCACCATCCACAGCGAAGAGCGTGGCGTATTTCCTTGATAATCATATAGGGGATCTCAGCGGGAAAAAGGTATGCGTAATAAATAGAAGTATTACGGTAGGAAGGCCTTTATGCGATTTGCTTCTCAACAGAAATGCAACAGTTACTATTTGCCACTCCAGAACTAAAAATTTGAAAGAAATAACGCTCTCGTCGGACATAGTAGTGGTGGCGGTTGGAAAAGCAGGATTTCTGAAAGAAGATATGGTGAAGGAAGGATGCGTCGTGGTTGATGTAGGTACCAATATGGTTGATGGAAAACTTGTGGGAGATGTTTCGCCAGAGGTGGCGGAGAAAGCGGAAGTTACACCCGTGCCAGGGGGTATAGGATATATAACCTCCAGAATGATTTTCAGAAATCTGATGGAAGCGTTAAAAATTCAGACAAAAAACAACATGGCCAAACTTTAAATACTATCAACCCTTTATTTAATATGGATGGGAATATTTGTGGATAGAGAGAGGGAGGTTAAGACGATAGTGGATTTTATAGAGGGAAGTTCAAATCAGGTTTTACATATAACAGGATTACACGGAGTGGGAAAAACCACAGTCGTTAAAAAAGCCCTTTCGGAAACATCGGCGAAAAGTGTTTACATATCCTCTTACGATTCAAAGACGCATATATTAACTGAGAAAAGCATAAACGAAAGGGCGGATGATTTTTACTATCTGTTTTTCATGGATAGATATCCCTTTGATATGGAGGTGGAATCATCTTTTTTGAAAATGATGAGGAAATTCGCCGAAGAGAATGTGAGCGTGGTAGTAATAGACGATGCACACTTTCTCTCAGAATTCGGGGCGCAGTTCATAGTTTATGCCGCTTTATCCGAAGAACTGAAAATTATAGTGGTTACGAGAAAAGACCTTTACAACAAAAGTATAATAAAGAATGCCATAGAACGCATAAGAAGGGAGAATCTTCTCGGTGAAATGCATCTTGAACCTTTGGCTGAAGATGAAATAGTTAAGATTTTCAGAGAACACCTGGAGGCGGGGATATCTCAGGACTACATAAAGTGGTTGCTGGATTGTAGCAAGGGAAATATACATTATATAAATTTTCTTTTGAAGGGCGAGATAAACCCAGATATATCCATACCCGAAAAAATAAAGGAAATGTATATGCATCTCGGAAATGAGGAAAGGAAAATTCTGGGATACCTCTCCCTCGTGAGAAAACCCATAGATATGGATGCGTTCGTTTCTTTAACCTCCATAGAGGAGGATAAAATACTTTTCCTTCTTGATGAACTAAGCGAAGCAGGATGGATATACGAGGAAGATAACTCATTTTTCATATGCTCAACGGAGATAGCGAAATACGCCTATGAAATGCTTGATGAAAAAACAAAAAAAGATTTGCACAGAAAGTTGGGAGAGTACTATCTATCCATCGGAGATATGCGCTCAGCAGCGTACCATTTCAAGTACTGCGACAGAGAAAGGTATATAGAAACATTGGAGAAATGTGCTCAAAAAGCGTGGGAAAGTTATTCGTTCAGCGAGGCGGAGAGGTACTACCGAGAACTTTATCACCTCACCCACAAAAACGAATACCTCAAGAATCTCCTTGAAATTCTGCTGTTTTCCGCAAAGAACAGAGAATTTGGAGAACTCATTTCCGGAAGCACCGGAAACCGATGAATTCAATATACTCAGGGTTATTTATTACGCTAGGACTGGAGATATAAGGCGGGCAATGAAATACGCTGTTAAATGCTCCAACGGCGATGATTTGAAGATAAGGATTCTCGGAAATATCTGGATGGCATATATCTTCAGAATTATGGACTTGGAGGAAATCGCGCAAGACATACTGCAAAAGAGTTTTGAAGAAAGCAAAAGAATTAATTATCTGGAGGGGCAAATTTACTCAAAAATATACTTGGGACTCGCCAAATACAATCTGGGTGATAAAAACGGTGTGGACGACCTCTATTATGCTCTGAAACTTGCAGAGAATACGAGGCTTAGATACTTGGCGGCTGTTAATCTTACCGATGTCCTGATAGCGGAAAACCGTTTGGTTGAGGCGGAAAAGATTCTTATGGATATGCTTGCCGAAGCAAGAAAACACTATATGGGGTTTGAAGAAAAACTAATCGTTATGAATCTGGCGTACCTCCTCGCGAAAAAAGGTCTGATAAAAGAAGCAATAGAGGATTTCTTGGAATTGAAAGAGTATCTTGAGGAAAGAAACTACGGATTTCTACTGGCGCAGGTGTATGCGAGATTAGGGGATTGCTATCAATGGGCAGACGATTACGAAACCGCTATGAAATACTATAAGAAGGCGTTTGAAACGGCGCAGGAATACGGATACCCGAAGTTGATAAAATCATCATATTTAAAAGTGAAATCCCTTAGGGAAAAGGCGGGGAGTATAAAGACGCAAAAGGAGTTGGGTTAGAATATGCTCAAGGCAACAACTCAACCATTAACAACGCGTTTCTACGGAAAAACAAACTGGGGCGAATTCGCTTGGTTCGTTATTTTTATGGGGGTGTTTAGGATTAGTTGCTGTTTTTATGGTTGTTAGTATAATGCTAAATAATCCATTATTTGTAGAAAATCCATCACCTTTGGAATTCAACGAGATAGTAGTTGAGATGATAATTATGTTTATTTTGATTCTTCCCACATCCTTTATCCTCTACTGGGGCTTTGTGATGAGGTGGGAGTACAAGGATGGAGGTAAGAATGCGGTGGAGGATTTCTGGAAGAAGTTCTGGCGCGGCAAGGTTCCGAGACTTGTGGATATTCGTGTGGAGCAACCG
>CAYVVU010000111.1:0-3776 GCA_964455305.1 uncultured Thermoplasmata archaeon | reverse complement strand
GATGTTTTCGTTGAAACCTGTCCGTATTGCGGTCACGAGGTTAAGAGAACGAGAAGGAGGAAGAGATAATGTTTCCGTTAAGTTTGCCCTCTATGTATTTGGATGCTGTATCCACGGCAATCCTGCACGCATCCTCGTATCCGTACCCTCTGTAAAGTGCGAGATAGAAACCTGCGCGGAAGGCATCTCCGGCTCCCACGGTTTTTGCAATCGTCCCTACCTTTCTGGATGGTATCTTTACCTTTTTTCCTTGAGCAATAAGCATACAACCATCTTTTCCCAAAGTGACTATGACAGTAGGAAAATTCAATTTACCGAGCATCTTGCTTATATATTCGTATTCCCACTTGTTGCAGAATAGGATTTCCGCAATTTGCGAGAACTTCTCTAGGATTTCCTTATCGTATCTGTAATATACCTCCTGACCCGGGTCCAGAGAAATTTTCGCATCTATTTTTTCCGCAATTTCTAAATATATTTCCGGCGGACCTGTATAGAAATGAACCCATTTTCCGAGTTGTCTAATACAAAATTTTGGATTTTCCATAGGCCCTTGATATATCGCCGCTATCTGCTCCTCACCATCGTCCAGTATATAACAGTAAGGCCCATCCTTATCAACGATATTTATTCCAGAAGTATCTACACCCGCTTTCGCCAGATTTTCCACGCAATCTTTCAGATTATTTCCAACGGAGGAATATACATTCGTAGGTATTCCGAGAATTGATGCTACCATAGCCATATTGTATGCGGTTCCACCGCAGCATTCTTCTCTTCTGAGAACATTTAGGGATCCTTTTTCTGGTATTTTTGGGACTCTAAGTATTATATCTCTGTTTATGTGTCCGAATATTGTTAGGAAGAGATTCGGCTTCATAGAGACCGTATTGGATAAAATTTTAATTAGTTTATCTCCTTGAACTTTTTATGAGAGTGCTCTTCGCCTCCGTGGAAATGTATCCCCTAGCAAAAGTAGGCGGTCTCGGTGATGTGGCTGGAAGTTTACCTAAGCATTTGAAGAAGTTGGGCGTGGATATTAGCGTAATCATGCCCTATCATCTCTTCATAGATGTTGATGCAAAGTACGAAACTTCCTTCAAAATGGACGGGAAGGAATTTCAAATATACTCGCATAAAATAAACGATTTACCTGTATATCTTATAAAGAACGATTTTCTGAGCAGAGATAGAGTCTACGGTTATGAAGACCATATAAGGTGGGCAATATTCTCAAAGGCCGTTATTTACGCTGCAGAAAAACTTGGATTAAATGTGGATATAATTCACTGCAACGACTGGATGACAGGCCTGATACCTCTGTACGCCAGAATTCTCGGTAAAGAATATAAATTTGTTTTAACTATACATAACCTGAAGCATCAAGGTAGTTTTGAATCCCAAATTTTCCCGCATCTTGGGATTCCTGAGGATTATAGGAATTTGGTTATTTGGAGAGGAAAAATAAACTATATGAAGGCAGGGATAGTTCTGGCAGATAGGGTAAACACCGTATCTCCAACCTACGCGAAGGAAATACTGAGCGAGGAGTTTGGAGAAGGTTTAGAGGAAATACTGAGGGAAAATTCGCACAAACTCGTGGGGATACTCAACGGCATAGATTACGATGTCTGGAATCCGGAGAAGGATAAATATATATTTGAAAACTATTCTGCAAAAAGCATAGAAAAGAGAAAGAAAAACACGGAGAAAATGAAAGAATTTTTGGGAATAGATGACGATAAACCGCTTTTCGGATTCGTCGCCCGTCTCGTGGAACAAAAGGGTGTAGATATATTGGTGGAGAGTATTAAGAAAATTGACGATGCCCACTTCGTAATTCTTGGTACAGGGAGGAAATATTTGGAGGACTTACTTCTTGGAATTAAAAAGGATAATGTACATCCAATCATAAAATACGATGAAGTGCTTGCCCACAGAATTTATGCATCCGTAGATTTCTTCCTCATGCCATCAAAATTTGAGCCCTGCGGCCTCGGACAATTGATAGCAATGAGATACGGCACCATCCCCGTCGTTAGAAAAACTGGTGGATTGGCAGATACTGTTAAAGATATAAATGAGGGGGGATGGGGATTCGTTTTCTCGGAGTATTCATCGGAAGCCCTAACAAACGCTATAGAAAGGGCTATTGAATTCTACCGTTCCGAAAATGTAGATTCGCTCAGAATTAGGATAATGCGTATGGATTTTTCATGGAACTCATCCGCAAAGGAGTATCTGAACCTTTACAAAGAAATTATTTCTCTCTGAGCATTTCGTACCAAATAACGCCGTCTTCCTCGTAAGATCGCAAAATTCTAAAATTTAATTTTTTGAAGAATCCCACGGCATTTTCTTGAACATCCGCATAAATGGGCGGGCGAACGAGCGATAGAAATTCCTCCACCAGTTTCCTCCCCACACCTTTCCCCCTATGTTCGGGAAGTACGGCAATATCGTAAATATATGAATAACTCCGAAATTTCCTTCCGTACAGAAAACCTATGAGTTCTCCCTCAAGTTCGGCGAGCAACAGATATGAGTTCTTCCTTGCGCGGTAATTTCTGTAGTATGTTACGGCTCCGTATTTTTCCTCGTATATCTCCATGCCCCTATCAGCACTACCGTAAATTTCTTCCAGTAAGATACGCAGTATCTTTTCAAACGCTTCCCAGCTATCCATACTCTTGGCGCGAACAACTTTTATTATCTTATTCATGCGCAGAAATTGATTATTGGTGGTATATAAGGTTTATTAGCATATTTTCATCTCTCAACCTTGAAAACAGTCTTACAGTAGGGGCACATAACTACCTCTCCCACCAGAAATACGCCGCTCACCGTAGCGCCGCAGTTCGGACATTTTATGTTCTCCACTCTCTCCTGATATATGGCTTCATATGTAACGAATTCCTGCGTGCGGCGGTCTATATAGCCATTTATGAGTTTATTCTCCAGAAGTTTTACTATTATCTTCTCTGCCTCAAACTCAGTTTTTCCTATTTTCCTTGCGAACTCACTTATTTTTATTCTCCTGTAGGCTCTGAGAAAATTTGCATACTCAAGAAGTATCTCGTATTTCTTTTTCTTCAAATGTGCATAAAGAATAAGAGTTATTCCAATTATGAGGAGAGGTGTAGCACACACGGTCATCATAACTCCAGCAGAAAAATTTTGTTCTGGAGAGTAATCGCCTACACCCACGGTAAAATAAATTATTCCAACAACTAGAATAAATATTCCACCCAGAAGGAAAAGTATTCCGAAGATAATGGCCACAGTGGAGGCGACATCACTATCCATTCCTTACCATAATTGTATAGTGAATAAATAAATTTTTCTCTCGGCTCCTTTCCTAAGTAACTTCTGCCACCACATAAATATTAAATATTTGATATCCATACCTGTTCAGAAAGAAAATTAATGGGGATGCCGTATGAAGTCAATTATAAAAAATGCGCTAGGAGAAGATGTGGAAGCGAGGAGAGAAATGGAGCAGAGAATGGTCGCGCCAGGTACCGCGCCGGAAGATGAAGAGTTGATGAAACTTATAGAACAGCTAAAGGTCAATATCAAGATAATTGGGTGTGGTGGTGCTGGAAGCAACACCATAAACCGCCTTATGGAAGCGGGTGTTGTGGGCGCGGAGTTAATAGCGATAAACACAGATGCAAAACATCTAGTTACCATAAAAGCGATGAGAAAAATACTTATAGGAAAGAGAAGGACCCGCGGACTCGGGGCGGGGGCGATACCTCAGGTTGGCGAGGATG
>CAYVVU010000110.1:0-3825 GCA_964455305.1 uncultured Thermoplasmata archaeon | reverse complement strand
ATAGAAAAGGGAAAAATAGTTATAAAGAAAGATACAACTGTGGTTAAAAAAGGCGAAAAGATACCGAGAGAAGTCGCCCAAATACTCACAAAACTGGAAATATATCCTCTTACTGTGGGAATAGAACTTCGCGCCGCCTACGAGGATGGAGTAATATTTCCGAAAGATGTGCTGCAGGTGGATACCGAAAAGATAATAGGAGATCTCGCTCTTGCTTATCAAAACGCGATGAATCTCTCGCTCAACATAGCGTATCCAACGAAGCGGAATATTTCCTTGCTGCTAATGAATGCTCATCAGAAAGCACTTAACCTCGCGATAAACGCCGGAGTCATATCCAAGGAAACACTACCCATACTGATAAGCAAAGCCTATGCCCAAATGATATCCCTCGCATCCATGCTGAAGGATGGACTTGATGACGAACTTAAAGAAATCGTTAGTGGTGCTCAAGCGCAGTTGATTACACCACAGGAGGAGAAAAAGGAAGAAAAAGAGGAAGAAAAGAAGGAGGAGAAGGAAGAAGAAAAAAGAGAGGAAGAGGCCATAGCAGGATTAGGTGCTCTCTTCGGATGAAAGGAGGTGAAATGAATGGAGTATATATATGGTGCCCTGCTCCTGCATTCCGCGGGAAAGGAAATAACTGAAGAAAACTTGGCAAATGTGCTTAAAGCGGCAGGCATAGAACCGGATACGGCAAGAATAAAAGCACTTGTGAGCGCGCTGGAGGAGGTAGATATAGAGGAGGCAATAAAGACCGCCGCCATGCCTGTGGCCGCGATGCCTGCAGCGGCACCCGCACAACAAGCACAGCCGGCAGAGGAAGAGAAGAAGGAAGAGGAAGAAAAGAAGAAAGAAGAGGAGGAAAAGAAGAAGGAAGAAGAAGCCATAGCGGGATTGGGTGCCCTATTCGGATGAACAGGGCGAGTTAGATGAAGGACATAGCGGCAAACGTGGCTAAATACGGAGTACCATTCGTGCTAGTGGTTGCTGGGTTAGTTTATAATATACTTTTTTTAATTTTAGGATTCATTTGGGGAGCCACAGCGGTGGTTTACGATTTGGAAAAAGAGAGAGAATAAAATCATCGTTATCCTTCTACGCTCACTATCTCTACCGTTGGCGGTGTCAGGAGGGCTATATGTTTCAACTCCGTCGGCACCAGTAACTTTACCTTTATAGGTCCATACGGATAACTTTGCTCCAAAACAACCTTCTTTCTTTTCATAAGGAACAGTAAGGATAGAAAAACAGTCAGATACTCTTCCCTCGTTCTATTTACTATTATCTCATCCATATAGAATTCCTCCTTGTCCAACTCGCATATTCTCTCCCATACCAGATTTATATCTCTTTCCTCCTCATCTTCGTGAACCCTCTCGCTCAGATTTATCTCTATTGCGTTGCCAATGGATTTTCTTCTTTTTTTCAGTTCAACCAGTTTCCTTGTACTTTCCAACGCCTTTATAAGTTCTATAAGAGTTACTTTCCTTTTCTCCCTCCTTCTAACGGGAGGTTGAATTTCCGGTATATTCTCCGGAGGGATTACATCCTCGCTGAAGTTCAGCGAGGTTTCTTCGCCAAACAACCAATCTATCGCTTCATACGGTTCATAATAATATTCATTCTCCTCTTCCCTAGCTGTTATTCTCTCCACCGCCTGCTCCGATTTTATATGTAGGATGCTCCATGCCATAAATATTATTTTTCCCGCTGTAATGAAATCAATTATTTCATCATCTTTTATCCTCTCCATGTAAAGTTTAGCAAATTTTTTCAAATCTATCTTCCATGGGTCCATATGGTTATCCAGAACAAGCTCAAAAGCTATGGCTATTGCCCTATCAACCGGGTCCTTAGAAAGCACATGAACTCCCGTTTTCATATCCTCCACCATTTTTATGTATTCTCCTATCCTTTCATTGTCTTCATCATACATCGCTTGATGAAATATGAGATGATTTAGAACTTCCTCAACTCCCTCAGCCAGCATATTCACTCACCTCCTCTCCGCCTTCGCTCTCCTCAAACTCCAAATCTTCCAAACGGGCGGAAAATACCCGCGATACACCATCCACGCCCTTAGCTACGCCTATAAGGGAATCCGCATATTTCAGAGTGACTTTTCTAAGCGAGATCATTATGAACTGAGCAAGCGCCGAGGATTTCTTGACCATCTTGGCCACAGATTCCGCGTTCACTGGATCCAAAAACATATCCACCTCATCCAGTATATATATGGGAGATGGATTATATCTCTGAAGAGCGAATATTAGGGCTAGGGCCGTTAAACTCTTTTCACCGCCACTCAACCTCTCTATCCTCACATACTTCTTTCCCTGTCTTACCCTTATGGTAAGGCCTCCCTTAAACGGATCCTTAGGATTCTCAAGAACAAGTTCCCCCTCCATTCCATCCGTAAGTTCGCTGTATATCTCTTTGAAGTTCTTGTTCACTTCCTCAAAAACCCTTAGAAGGGCTACCTTCTTCTTTTCGTTGAGGTCCTCCACGAGTTTTATGAGTTCCTTTCTTTCCTCAACAAGTTTGTTGTAATCCTCTTGCATAGCGCGGAATCTTTCAACCTCAATATCGTACTCCTCAATACTCTTGAAATTCACCGGTTCAAGAGATTTCATCTTACTTTCGCTATCCGCGATTATTCTTTTCAACTCTTTTTCATCTTTTATCTCTAATGGAGAAACATCCTCATAGTTCCTTAGCTTGTTTTCAATATCTTTTATCTCGTTGTTCAAATGGTTTATCCTAGCGTTCGTAGTTATGTTCGTAAATTCAAGATTTCTTATTCTTTCACTATAATTCTCCCTTTCATTGCGAAGCGATTCTATCTTTCTCAGCAGTTCATCCCTCCTCCCCTCTTCCTCCTCTATTTTCCTGGAAAGGGAGGCGTGAACCTCCTGGAGTTGCCTGAGTTTAATATCTTTGGATTCTCTTTCCTTTAAAAGTTTCTTTATGTCTTCGTCTAATTTCTTTATATTCGCTGTCAAACTCGCCTCCTCTCTCTTCAAACGCTCTATTTCAGTATTGATCGCCTTTATCTTTTCCGTGAGAACATGAATCTCTTTGTCTATGTTATTCTCCTCGCTTACAATCACGCTTAACCTATCCCTAAGATTCTTTATTTTCTCATAAATCTTTTGAGGTGTAACTTCCTCTATTCTGACATCTATTTCCTCAATTTCTTTTCTCACGGAATCAATTCTGTTCTTTATCTCATTCTCTTTATCTTCCAAACTCTCTAGGTCCTTCTTTAGTTTGCCCATCTCCGCATCTATTTTGGATATTTCATTTTTTATCTTTGCTATTCTTTTTCTGCATTCCTCTCTGGCCGCAGTGAGATTTCTGAGCTTCTCCTCAACACTGCCGAAATCTCTGCTTTTCTCGCTCATCTCTATTCCTATTTTTGTGAGTTCTTCCTGTATTTCTTTTAATTCTTCTATTATCTTTTCTTTCCTTTCTGTGAGTTTCCTTAGTTTTTCTCTGAGCTTTCTCAAATCCCCCTTGGGTAGTGATTTTCTAGATACACTGCCTCCAATCATCGCACCGCTAGCCTCTATTAACTGGCCGTCCAGAGTAACTAGGCGTACTCCACCCATAAGCTTCCTCGCGGTATCCAAATCTTCAACAACCACCGTATCACCAAAAACATACCAAAAAGCGGGTTCGTACTTCTTATTGAACTTTATAAGATTTATTGCAAAACCATATGATTTCGGATTTCTTGATGCGAGAACCGCCTTGCCTCTCGGCATACCCCTCGCCATCTTGTTAAGAGGAAGAAATATGGCCCTTCCCAAATTGTTTTTC
>CAYVVU010000109.1:0-3873 GCA_964455305.1 uncultured Thermoplasmata archaeon | reverse complement strand
ATATAACAAACTTTATATTACAAATTAAATTACCCTCAACGATGTACTTCATAGTTGAAAGTGAGGATATGATTAGGATACCTCCTCCGCTTCTCGGAGAGGACTATGAAAAAGTCGTGAGGGAACTCGCATACGAAAAACTTGAGGGCAGAGCAGGCTCTCTCCCCGATAATCCGAAGGATAAGTATGTCATACTCGTGGTTTTGGAAGTTGAGCCCGTGGGAGATGGAGTTATAGTTCACGGAGATGGCGCGGTGTATCAGAAGGTAAGATATAAAGCGCTGGCATATCAGCCCATGCTTCAGGAAGTTGTTGAGGGCATGGTTGTTGATGTTTTAAGATTCGGAGCATTCATAAGATTCGGGCCCATGGACGGCCTACTACACATAAGTCAGATAATGGACGACAGGATAGATGTGGATGAGGTGAACAAACGACTTGTTGGAAAGGAAACGAAGAAGAGTATAAAGGTTGGAGACAAACTGCGGGTTAGAATAGTTGCGGTCAGTTTGAGCGATGTGAATGTTAGGGACAGCAAGATAGGTCTGACTATGCGTCAACCAGGCCTAGGAAAACTGGAATGGTTGGAGGAAGAGAGGAAAAAGGAGGAATCCAAATGAAAGATATGGTAGCATGCAAAAACTGTCATAGAATAGTGAGCGCGGATAATGAGAAATGTCCGTACTGCGGAGGGGAACTTAGCAAGAACTGGAAGGGCTATATGTACATAGTAAATCCTGAGAAATCGGAGATAGCGAAGATGCTGGAAATAAAAGATAAGGGCGAGTACGCGATAAAGGTGAGGTAATGCCATCCTACATCCTCCCCGAGGAATTGCGAGAGGAACTCTCAAAATGTCCAGGAGAGGTTAAAGAGTATGTTATGCATCCCGGCGGAATATGCATCGCCGTTGGAGATGTTGTTGTGAAGGAACTTGTTGATAATAATACTCCACCCAACATAGGCGTGGTAGACTATAAAACTAGGAGAGGGAGAATTGATTGGGAATACAGGGGATTTGATTTGCTTCTTCGCGTCAGAAACCCTCCGGGGCATATAACTCAGGATTTGATATCCACGATAGATGTCGCATTCAAAAGCGTAGAGCGTGGCTGGAGGGTTCTTGTGGAGGTGGATGGAGAGGAGGATTTGGCATCAATACCCGCGATAATCCACGCTCCGATAGGCGCTACGGTTATATATGGCTTGCCCGATACGGGTGTTTGCTACATAGAGGTGAATGAGGAGATAAAGAAGAAGGCTGAGGAAGTCCTGGCAAAAATGGAGAAAAGGTGAGAGAGTATGGAACTAATAATAGATGAGAAGAAAGAAAATCCGCTACTCAACCGCATAGAGATAAGGTTCAGAGTAAGGCATCCTAAGGCACCAACGCCCAAGAGAGAGGATGTTCGCAACCTCATAGCGGCGAATTTGAATGTGGAGAAGGACAGGGTGATAATAGACAAGATGCACACTCCGTTCGGAATACACGAGACCCGCGGATATGCGAAGGTCTATAACACAGTGGAAGATGCAAAAAAAATAGAGCCGGATTATATACTCCGTAGAAACAAACTTTTGGAGGGTGGTGAAGGTGGAGAAGCGTGAACTTTACGAAATTCAAGGGGATAAAGTCGTGAGGAAAAGAAAGTTCTGCCCGAAGTGCGGGCCAGGAGTGTTTATGGCTGAGCATAAGGATAGGTGGAGTTGCGGAAAGTGCGGATACACGGAGTTTAAGAGGAAGAGGAAATGAATCGCCTTTTCGGCACCAACGGAATAAGGGGAATTCCGGGAAAAAATCTTACCCCTCAATTTTGCACGGAGATTGGATTAAGCGTGGGTACCTATTTCTCCGGGAGAAAAATAGCGGTCGGTGGAGATACAAGATTGTCCACTCCCTATGTTAAATCAGCCGTGATTTCCGGTTTAATCGCCGCTGGATGCGATGTAATTGATTTGGGAGTTTTGCCCACACCCGCCCTACAGTATTACTGCAAAACCCACGGATACCCCGGAGTTATGATAACTGCATCTCACAATCCTCCAGAATACAACGGTATAAAGGTGGTTGGCAGTGATGGAACCGAAATTCCGAGAAACGAGGAAATAAAGATTGAGGAAATATTCTTTCAGAAATCTTTCAAATACGCTACTTGGCAAAATTTGGGCAAGATAACGGAAAGAGACGCTAAAAGGGTGTATATTGAGGCGGTTGTGAAATCTGTGGATGCAGAGAGAATAAAAAAAGGAAAATTCACAGTTGCCCTTGACTGCGGGAACGGCGCCGGATGTTTTACCTCACCCTACATCCTTGATAAGTTGGGGGTTAGAGTATTCAGTTTGAACTGTAATCCCGACGGAAGGTTTCCAGCAAGGATGCCTGAGCCGAGAGAGGAAAACCTATCCATTCTTAAGGAATTTGTGAGCAAAGAGGATTTGGATTTCGGCGCAGCTCACGATGGCGATGCCGATAGAGTGAATTTCGTTGATGAAAAAGGAAATTTCGTTCACGGGGATGTCATACTGGCCATTTTTGCAAGATATTTCGTAAGGTCAGGACACAAAATTATAGTTACACCCGTGAGCACATCCAGAGTTGTGGAGGAAATCGTGAGAATGGAAGGAGGAGAGATAGTATACACCAAAGTCGGTGCGCCCATTGTTGCGAGAAAAATGAGAGAGATCAGAGCGAAGTTCGGAGGGGAAGAGAACGGAGGATTCATATTCGGCGATTTCCAGTACTGCAGGGATGGAGGATATGCAATAGCAAAACTCCTAGAGATCATTTCCCGCGAGGACAGAAGCGTAGGAGATTTGGTATCCGAAATTCCAAGATATGTGCAAAGGAAAATAAGTGTGAAATGTCCGGAAAATCTGAAATCTAAGGTTCTGGAAATTCTTAGAGAATCTTTGAAGGATGAGAACCCCGACCTTACCGATGGCGTGAAAATATCTGGGGATGATTTCTCGGTACTCATGAGACCGTCGGGCACGGAAGAAATATACAGAATATACGCTGAGGCAAAGAGCGAGGAAATGTTGGACACAATTTTGAATAAATACAAAAAAGTTCTGGAAGATGCGATAGAAGATGCATCGCGCGGTAATTGAATTAAAACATCCAAATGCGAAAATTATTTATCGCAGCCTTTTACCCGAAAGCAGAAGAACGCTCCCCAGAACGAAGGTAATTTTGAGATACGATGATGGTAAACTTATAATGGAGATTTTTGCCGAAGATATTTCCGCATTGCGAGCGAGCCTAAACTCTTATTTGCGATGGATAAATACCTCTCTGGAGGTAATGGAGGTGGAATGAATGGAAATAAGTCCCGAAATGCAGGAGAAGATAAGACAAGCACAGCAGATTCAGCAACAGCTTCAACTAGTGGCTACTCAGAAATATCAAATTGAATTGAGCGTAAAAGAATTGGAAAAAACCTTGGAAGAACTTGGAAAGGTGAATGAAGATACAAAAATATTTGTGAGTATAGGCCGTTTGCTCGTGGAAGCAAGAGATATAGAAGAATTGCGCAAGAAACTGGAAGATGAGAAGGAAACGATGGAGTTGCGATTGAAAACTTTGGAAAAACAGATAAAATTCCTTGAGGATAGGTTGAATCAGATACAGCAGGAACTAAACCAGATGGCGAGAGGTGTGGCCTGAATTTGAATGTAATACCTCACTGCAACGCGGATGTTGATGCGATAGTATCCGCATACCTTATTTCAAAATTTTATAATGCGAGAATAGTCGTTCCCGACGAGCCAAATACTCTTGCCAAAAAACTCGCCAAAAAATTCGGGATAAAATGGTATTACGATTTAACCGATGGCGATATCTGGGTTGTTGATGTATCAAATCCCAACCAA
>CAYVVU010000108.1:3429-3885 GCA_964455305.1 uncultured Thermoplasmata archaeon | reverse complement strand
GGATAAGATTAATTCTATGGAAAATTACTATACTACGAGCAGTTGCTCGGGAAGAATTGTGGTTATGGAGATAGAAGAAATAGGGGACAAAAAATCCGCAAAATTCTTGGGAAAATGGCACAAAATTGTTGAGAAGAAAGAGGTTATAGAAGCAATTGGAAGATGGAGCGGAAATGGATATCTCTTTCTTATAATGCAATCTCCTATAATACATGTGAGATGTTCAGACGAAAAATCCGCATTTTTTCTTATTCAAGTTGCCAACGAATGCGGATTCAAATACTCTTCACTTAAAAGCAAGTATGTCGTAGAAATACTCTCAACGGAACAGATGCATGTGCCTCTCGGAAAAAACTCCGAATTGTGGGTGAACGAGAATTACATAGAAAAATGTGTTGAAATCGCAAACAAACTTTTGAAAAGAGCGAAATCAAAACTCAAAAAACTTGAAGAGGA
>CAYVVU010000108.1:0-3419 GCA_964455305.1 uncultured Thermoplasmata archaeon | reverse complement strand
TGAAGAGGAAATCACGAAGATTGTTTCTTCCTCATATAAACCTTCCAGTACCTTGTAATATAGCCAGCCACTGCGTTTCTCATCTTCTTCGTCTGTACATCGGTGAGTTGCTCTACCATCCTCTTATTGTGTTCAAAATCACCACTGAACTTATCAGGAAATCTTTCCACGAGTTCCCTCGCTATCCTTTTTATGTGTGCAGGTCTTACATTTCCCATCGGAGAGGGGATTATAAGCACAAATATTAAAGTTTTTCTAAATCATATTTCGTTAATAACGAAACAATAGAGATTTAATTTCCGATAAATTATACTTTATAATTTCTGCTTTATTCAAACATATCGCCCATACCCCTGCCAGACAATCAACCTTATGAATCCCCTTACTTAATCTATATCTTTCTCCTCCAACGGCGAAGTCCAAATCTTCTTTAACTTCCACGACCACATTTATTTTCTTCAAATCTTGAAGAGAGGCATCCCTCAAGGGATTGAAATCTTTGAGTTCATCCATAGGAACGGGCATCACTCTTAGGAAGGATTTGCCGTGTATGGTGTACGGTAACCTTATGAGACGACTTATATCGGTGGTTACTGGTTCATCGGGATGGGGGAGATACTCATCAAGGAAATCTTTCCACACCGCTTTGAAAATATTTCTAAGACATTTTTCCAAATATATCTCCTCATCAGATGTTTTTTTCTTTCCTTTACGCTTTCTTTTTTTTCTACCCGCAAAAGCCATTTCTTTCTTTTCCGATACGAATCCGTAGTTTCCTTCAATAATATAATCCAAAATGCTTTTGCCCTCCCATATTGAGAAAAGCTCTTCATAGCATTTCTTTATGGATGGCTTTTTTAATCCTATGCTTTTTAATTTTTTCTCCAAAAGTTGGGGATTCTCGCGAACTGATTCTGCGAAATATGATAAATATTTTTTGAATCTTTTCAGCCATGGCCTTCTATCAACTTTTCCACCATAAACTATCTCTGTGAATAACCTCTCGGGCATAATATTCATTAAAGTTATGTAATTTATTATTTCTCTTCTTGCATCAGAACTTAAAGAGTTTACTCTATCATTGAAAATGTGTACATGATACCCCCTCCTTCCGGAAAAAACTATCTCCATCTCTTCCTCACCAAAGCCAAAGTCGTCCATTAATATGCGGATGAGTTTTACCAAATCTTTTTTTACTACTTCAAGCGATTCTTCGTAAGATAAGTTTGTAGTTCCTTCTATGTGATCAGCATCCAAATCAAATATTAGTTCCGCCCCCAGCCATCCCTCTTTTTTCCTTGACATATCACTTTCATCGGGATTTAAATACATAGCTGAGGAGTAATATACACCCCTTGGCTCCGAGTTAATTATGTAGTTCCGGAAATCTTTAAAATCTGAAAATGAAATATGTCTGGTGAAAATTCCATCAAAACTCTCAAAGGCAAATTCCCTTCTGTTGAATTCTCTTGGAGGGGGTATATCGGTATTCTTATAATACTGACGAATTATCATTTTTAAAAATCTAAGAGATTCCTCGTTCATATCGGAAGAACCTCCGGTACTTCTGCTACGGATTTTACGACTACATCCGCCCCATATTTTTTAAGTTTTTCCTCCTTCTCCAATCCCGTTAAAACACCTATGACGAAAGCCCCCGCCTTCTTGCCAGATACCATATCTGGCCAGTAATCACCAACGAACGCAAAGAAATCCGGAGAGTATTTTTCTTTTATTTCTAGGAGTTTCGGTGATTTATCAAATGTACTTTCTTTGAAATTTTCGTCCTCAGGATACACATCATCTATGAAAGTCGCTAGTCCAAAAATTTTCAGTTCATCCCATAGAAGATTTTTCGGTATTATTCTTCCAGTATGCACCACTATTTTGAATCCCTTATCCTTTAGAGTTTTCAAGGTTTCCTCAGCACCATCTATGGGCCTATCCTCCGGATGAGGGGGATAATAGTTCTTCAAAAACCTTTTCCAAAATTCGTTTTTATCTCCATTTATATAGATATTAAGAGAATCCGCTGCGTAGTGCTTTATGAATTCATCCCATGGTATCTCTCTGCCCAACAAAGAACAAAAAACCCTGTGAAACCTTGGGAGCGTATAAAGGAGCGTCTGATCCAAATCAAACACAATTAATTTTTTCATTAGTGGGGCCGCCCGGATTTGAACCGGAGTCACCACCGCCCCAGGGTGGCAGGATGCCAAGCTACCCTACGGCCCCTTTTAGTCAAAAGGCAGTACCTCGTCAATTAGGTCAATATGAGAAATTATCATTCTGCGGCAGCAATATCTTTTCACGCCGAGTTCATCCAAGATTTGAGATATTTCCTCGGATGTTGGTTCGCGGCCTTCAGTTTCGCGTATCAGAGATATTCTGTTTTGAAAACTTATGTAGTCCGATGCGATCACTCTTCCGCAGGAAAAGCATCTTACGGGTATAATCATAAAAATCACCTGTAAGATTTTTGTCTCTTCTTTCTTGCACCTCTACCAAGAGGTTTCTTCGGTAACTTTCTGCGCACATCGTTGACGAGTAGAGTTCTATCGTATTCCTTGAAGATTCTTTCTAGCTCTGTGCTTTCAAAGAATTTAACCAATCCTCTTGCGATTGCTGTTCTTGCCGCCTCCGCTTGACCCATAACTCCCCCGCCTTTTACGGTTACATCAATATCCACCTTATTAACATAATCCTTGGCGAGTATAAGCGGCTCCATAATTTTGAGTCGGGGAAGTTCCGCACCGTAAATCTCAACCGGAATCTTGTTTATTCTAACTCTTCCCTTACCTTCACGCACCACCGCTCTCGCTATGGCGGTTTTCCTTTTTCCACTAGTGACCACAACTTTCATACAACCACCTCAGAATCGCGCACCCAAATGTTTTGAGAGTTCACCAAGAGTCATATAATTTCTCACATGTCTATTTTTTGCGTCTTCAATAATCTCAAATTCCACATTCTGAAATTCCTCAGGAACCCCTATATAGACGCGCAATCTTTTATATGCTTGTCTTCCCGAAGGCTTTTTTATGGGAAGCATTCCCCGAACAGTTCTTCTTAGAATTCTATCGGGCATCCTCGGATAGTAGGGACCTTTTCTAACACTCCCTATGTTCCTCCTCTCCTGATACTTCTCAATTATGTAACTTTTGTTTCCCGTAATCACGGCTTTTTCGGCATTGACAATAACTACTTCCTCTCCCTCTAAAAGCATCTTCGCGACTCTGCTCGCTAACCTGCCGAGGATCATATTTGTAGCATCTATAACCTTCATATTAATCACCCGAATATTCTAACATTACTTCCTTTCGGATTTTCTTCCAGCAATTGAAGTATTGATATGGCCCTTCCACCGTTCTTCTCAATTTTTTCTCTGGCGGATTTTGAAAATGACCATGCAGCCACAG
>CAYVVU010000107.1:0-3979 GCA_964455305.1 uncultured Thermoplasmata archaeon | reverse complement strand
ACATAAAATTATGGGATTTACTGTTTCAGAAAAAGAAAAAACTGAATATCCTGATTCTGATAGTTATTCAGCATATTGAGTAATTTTCTCCTCAGATTTGAATTTGTGCGTACATTACCTTAAGTTGAACGCATACTTTTGTGTGTTATAGAGCATAACACTCATCTGCTTATGTCGCGAAATCTTATATAAGTTGGGAGTATTCATCAATCGGTGATTCCTGTGAAAATCTTGGTTTACGGGGTTCTCGGAAAATTTGATTACTGGAACATAAAATACAGGATTAAGGAAGAGACAGTAAAGGCCAGATTACCCTCGGAGGCTCTGGTAAAATATTACAAATCAAAAGGCTATGAAACTGATTACATCTTATTTGCTCCTGAAAGCCTCATAACTCTGGCGGAAAAGGATTCAGAGAAAGCAAAAGAATATTTGAGCAATGGAGGTCTGGAGGAGTGTGTTAGAGAGAAGGCGAATTTTGTAGATCTGGATTTTGAAATAGTTCTTATTCCCTCGCTGGGCTGGTATTTTGCCGATAGTTATTCCGTGAACTTTGTGAATTATCCTGAGGGAATTCGTGCAATTGCATCTATAAACTTTCTAAAAACTGCTGCGGGATACGATAAAATCGTCTTAGACATCTCAACTGGACATAATCTCTATGTTTCCGTTTTGCTTGACTCTTTCCGGGATCTTATAGTAAATACTAAACTCAGAAACTTGTTCTGGAAAAATAGAAATCCCGAGATATGCATTTTGGAGGCACCTCCTATTTTGGGAAAGAAATCGGCAAATTATGAATACAAACTTCACATCCGCAAATACGATGTGAGAGTATTTTTTGATTTTCCCTTGGATAAACCTTCGCTACCCGATGTGGGAAAGATAGTCAATAATAAGGAAATTATAAGGAAGTATCGTGAAGAACTTGAAGAGTACAAGAAGTATATACGGAACTACTACCGTGCATTCAACTCTATAAGGTACAATACACCTCTCGTGCTTATGGACGGCGGAATACTTGACATGAACCTTCCGGATGAAGGTCTTTTAAAAACCCTGCTGAATTTATATGAAAAAATTGTATGTGATGCGCGCAAAAAACGCAAAATAAAAATTGAAGATTCTGTGATTACCGTTGAGGAGGAGAGAATAGAGGCGATGAACATAATAAGGCCTCTTCACGCGGCGGCATTTAGCGATGCCCTCCACGAACTTTACAAAGAAAAAATAGAAGGAAAAGAAGCAACCACAGAAAATATCAGAGAAATATTCACGGAGATTTATAACGAGATAGGGCTTAAGCAGAACAGAGTTTTCATGGACAACGATTTATACACCATAGAGGATTGCAAACAGTATATGGGTAGTGAGTGGAAAATTCTAAATGAAATATTCCGAGAATGCTGGAGGACGAATAAAGAGCAATATGCAACCTCAGAAATATCTGAGAGAAACTTCTTCGCTCACAGCGGGCTGGAAAGAAACTCCGTTGAGGCAAGAACTGACGGCGAAAAAATATTTCTGAGATACAGAAGAGATGAGAAAATTAAGAGAAAAATCCTGAGCATACTGGGAAACAGGTAGTGTTTTCAATGAAAAATCCAAAATTGCAGTCAGGCGGGGCGATGGGTATTTAAAACTTTTTGTTAGTCGCTTTTGCTATATATTTTAACTTATTTTTAATTTTGCAAAACTATTTCTGCAAGAAAACCTCATAAAAAATTAATATAAAAACCACTTATAAATGCGGTCCGCCTTTATATACCCCATGCGCTATCCGAGGTTGACCGCATTATAACTCAGGCAAAATTTTTATACTATAAATCCTTCCCTTATCATAGAATCCAAGTTTCAGAAATACATTGTTGTGTGGAAAGTCGCATAATAAAATTTTCTGGGGCACTGGATATAGGTGTTTATTGTCTCAGAAATACATTGTTGTGTGGAAAGCAAGGGTGACCCGAGGGCGTTGGTCATCGGCTGACTGGGTCTCAGAAATACATTGTTGTGTGGAAAGAATTTTTAGTGTATTAGTTCTCCCTTGACCTCGGCAGGTCTCAGAAATACATTGTTGTGTGGAAAGCTTTCGTCCAACTACGGCCTCGCCAACCTTTTCAATCTTTCCGTCTCAGAAATACATTGTTGTGTGGAAAGTCTCTAAATGGATCTGCCCTACTTTGGTTGATTTTCCGTCTCAGAAATACATTGTTGTGTGGAAAGGTTTTTCAAGAGAGCCAAGTTCGTTTCCTGCACTATCGTCTCAGAAATACATTGTTGTGTGGAAAGTATATTGCTCAGTTGCACCGTACCACTCCTTTGAGTATGTCTCAGAAATACATTGTTGTGTGGAAAGAGCAATTCCATCTCTTACACCGAAATAGAATTGGTGCTGTCTCAGAAATACATTGTTGTGTGGAAAGACGCCGATATTTTGAGAATATACATAAGCCGATTTTATGTCTCAGAAATACATCGTTGTGTGGAAACCTAACTCTTTCGCCATCCTCTCCATCGCCTTAATCTTACTGTCTCGGAAATACATAGTTGTGTTGGAAACCCTAATTAGGAGTACATTACTGAAGCTGTTTTATATTCTCGCAAAATTGAAGAACATCAACAAACATAACTTTGCAACCATCTATATTCAATTTTCCTTTTTCCCCGCGGTATGTAACAACAAAACCCCTCTTCGGACCGTATTTTTTAATGAATGACCTAAAACCCTTTTCTAACTTAGACGAATCTGCAGTAATCTTAATTTCCACCGGGATTACCTCTGTTGGGGTTTCTATAACAAAATCAACTTCCGCCCCGGATTTCGTTCTCCAGTATTTTGGAATTATATTACATTTGAGCATTTCGGATAGAATGTAATTCTCAAAAAGGATTCCAGAGGGTTCCGATGGAAATGTGCCGGAAACTGCATTTCTCAGACCCGTATCCACAAAATATATTTTTGGTTGTTTCGTTATTTCCTTCGCTTTGTTCGTGAAGAAGGGCTCAACTTGAACTATGAAATAGCTTTTGGTCAGGGCATCTATATATTTTTTGACTGTCTGAAAAGACAGGTCCAGCATTTGCGATAAATTGCTGTAGGAAGTGGGTCCACTACTAACCGCCATATACCTCACAAGCCTTTCTATGGCTCCAACATCTTCAATTGAAAAATTCCTAACAACATCTTTGAGAAGCGTTGTTTCGTAAAGGTCCCGCAGAATAATCCTCTTCATCTCGGTATCATCAGTCAAAACCACTTTGGGAAATCCTCCATATACCATATGCTCCCAAACAATCCTTCTGAGAATATTATCGGTTAGGGATTTTTTATTCTTTGCCCTCAGAAATTCAGTCAGGTTAAAAGGATAAAGACGCATTACGGATACCCTTCCAACCAAATACGACAAAACCTCCTTCTGCAGTATGATTTCGGAGGAGGATGTTACCCAGAGCTTTGCACCGGTATCCACGAGATATTTAAGTTTAATACCTGCATCTCTGCAGTACTGCACCTCATCAAGAATACAAAACTCATAACCTTCAAGATACTGCATCCTGAATTTTTTCACATCTTCATCAAAAATTTCCCTTGCATCGGGATCGTCAAACAAAACATAAGAGACATTTTTTCCAAACATCATGTGTTTGAGAAATGTGGTTTTTCCAGCCTGCCTAGGACCAACCAACGCAACCATAGGATAAACTTCCGATACTTTGATGAATTTTTCTGTGATATCTCTATCCACATAACGCATAAACAAAGTAATGATGATCAAATATATAATCTTTACTAAAGTTTAACTGTTGTTAAATTTTAGCAGGGTTAAAATTGAAGAGATGTTTAATTTTAGTTAACAAGTAAACTTTATAACCTGAAACTAGATTATCATAATCATGATTCAGGTATTTATCAAATATCAAAAAGCACATAAGCAAAAACTTTATATATGTATGCTTTCAAGTAACATCTAATGAAAAT
>CAYVVU010000106.1:0-4010 GCA_964455305.1 uncultured Thermoplasmata archaeon | reverse complement strand
CTCATCAACCTCTTCAAGAAAAATCGGTATGCCATCCTCAACCTCTTCTTCCTCCTCTTCTTCCTCCCACTCCGCCTCAACATCCAATTCCTCTAAATTTATCTTTTCCTCGCCATCTCCCAGAGAAATCTTTTCTCCACTCAGAATTTTATTTATTACATATTTTCCAATAAAACTGCAGAGTTCCCGAGGGGTTGTTATATCAATCCCATAGAGTTTTGCCCTCTCATCGGCATTTTCCTTAATCTCGCCGTAAACTATTATTTCCCTTTTGTAGCCAGGGAGATTTCTCGTGGCCGCATGGAAAGTTTTGAGTCTTTCAATATTTAAAACAGGAGTTATTAAAGAAATGTATTTTTCCCCCTCTTTCTCAACGATGATATAACTTTCACCCTCTACCTCCTCCACTTTAACACCTGAACTACGAATAGCATCTATGATCAACTTTCGCAATTCTTTTTCGCTCAATGTAAAAAGTATTATTAAAACAGAGTATTTAAGGTTTTCCTCACTATATCTTGATTTCGGTTCCGTTTAGCAGTATCGCACGACATCTTTTGAGATAGCGAAATACAGGTGAATCTATCTCTTTTATTTTACTGACAGGATATCCGGTAAGAGGATTGAACGAAGGCATGACTATAATTTTTTCAGGCACCTTCTTGTAGATCTTGTGTAAAGATTCATCCAATTCACACACAAGCCAGCAGGGTTCTCTTTTCAAAAAACCAACGGAAGGTATTTCAATTTCTGGATGCGCGTGACCACAGCAGGCCATTTTGCTTTTAGCAAATTCCCGGGAGGGCCAGGTATGGCCATGCCACAGAAAAACCTCACCTATTCTAATTCCCCGCGAACTTTCCACTCTGCAAAATTTTTTCATCTCGTCCAGCGGAGCATCGTGGTTTCCAGGAACAAGTACTATATCTTTAAAGCATTTAGTAATAATTTCAAAAAATATTTCAACATCTCTCGTGATTGTATATATTTTGTGCTTCAAATCGCCTAAAATTATTAGAGTTTTCAATCCATGTTCTTTTCCCATAGTACATAATTTATTCGCTAGTTCTTTAGTTTTATCACCAACAATTATTCCCTTCTCTCTCAGCTCCTTCTCAATACCAAGATGTATATCGGCAACTACCCCAATACCTTCCTTTTCGTCAATTAACATTCTTTCATTAAAAATTGCTTTCAAATGCCGCGGGCCGGAATCGAACCGGCGACCTTGCGGTCTTCAGCCGCACGCTCTCCCTAGCTGAGCTACCGCGGCTCAGTTAGATGAATAGGCGAGAGTTATAAATAACTTTCGGCAGATGTGATGCTATTCAGTCTATTGTAGATTGGTATTATTTAAACATTTCTAAAAAAATTTAAATAGCACCATAGGATATAGTATTGGAAGGGGTGTATAACCCATGAAAAAAAGAGTATTGATAGTAGGAATTGTGCTCCTGGTATCTGGGTTGATGGTTCTTCCATCAACTCTTTTTGCCGGGAGTAATGTAGCGACTAACAAAGGAAAAGCATACGGCGATAGCGGCAAAATACTGTACATATACGGCAATGACAAAATGCTGGCGGATGAGTGGAAGGACTATTTAGAAGGAAAAGATTACGAGGTAGAACTTCTTCCAGTGGACGGTTTGCTCAATGCTCAATACAAAAACTATGATCTAATAATTATTGGAGATGACACCCTCGGAATGTGGAACGCAAATTACACCGAGCAGATAAAGATGAGTAGAGTACCAGTTCTGGGAATAGGCGGCGGTGGAATAGATGTATTTACCAAGATAGGTCTTGACATAAACTTCGGAAATTCAATGAGTATAACCTCGGATGGAAGTATATATGTTCCCAAAAAACTAACAATATACCGAGAGCCTACCGATATTTCAGGAGTTCCAGGTTCAATTGGTCTGTATACTTCTGGTGCCTTAATACATAGCATATACGCGCCGACCCTTGATAAAAACTCCTCTGTTTGTTACGCATACGATTCTAACTTCAGTAATCACGCTACCATAATAGAGCAGGATATTTACACATATTGGGGATATGTCCAATCACCTACATTACTTACAAGCGATGGGGATATACTTCTAAGCAATCTAATTTACTATATATTCAACAACTTTGTGGCAGTGCCATATCTGATTATGTATGTAGTTATGGACGGAACAGGGACCTATTGGTTAGAGTGGTTGGATGCCAAACCCATATCTGTAGGTGAGAATTACACATATATGAAAGAAGATCAGGACTACTTGTATTTCTATCTATCCGTAAAAAACACATCTACCAATGATTTTACATTGATATGGTTTGAAACTACAAACAACAGAACAATAGGTACCGATGTCGGATGCTTTTATATAATTCTGTCTGAATCTCAAAACGGTGTTAAAGTCAGAAAAGCTCAATCATACGCTCCACCCGGCGATTGGTCGGGATGGGGATCCTTTGAGGACCCAGACGGAGTTAACATATCCGCTGCCTGGAACTTTGGTTCATCATATCTGACTGCAGAGGTAAGAATTCTCAAATCATATCTGAGCGCAACTTTAGGTAGCAGCAAATATATATCATTTGGCGCACATGCAGGTAATTCTAACGGCATTTCCGGAAGGTTTCCTGATACCTTCTACTGGCTTGACGCCACAACAACTGTAACTATGGTGTCCAGAAATCACTGGTATGGTCATTACATGTATATACAATCTAAGTATAAAAAAGCCAAACCGACCATAGATGGACATGTAGGAAATGATGAATGGTATTCTTCGGAGGCATATTCTCTATTCACACCAAACGGGAATTATTCATCAATAAAAGTGCTCCATGATAATAGCGCAATATATATGGGCATAACAATCACCAACACATCAGGTGATGAAAGTATATACCTTTACTTTGATACAAACTGTGACGGAGGCACGCTACCACATCAAGATGACCTGGAAATTTGGGGTGGTGAAAGTATATCTGGATTCTATCTCAGCGAGCATAATGGAACTGGTTCTGGCTGGGGTACAACCCAACCATATTCGGATGAATATGCATTCGGTTACAGTGGTACATACCTTTATTTTGAAATAAAAATTCCGTTTAGCAAACTGGGAATAACCGCAGGCGAATTCAAGAAAATCCACATGGCTATTGTTATCAAATATGATAGTGGTGGAGAATTTCTTAGGATGCCAAAGAATCATGCACACCTAATACCAAACACATGGACTCTCGTTTTATATCCTGCCGATATCTGGCAAACAAATCGTGTTGATGCACTTGATGCACCAGAATCTCTGTTCAGTGTTAATGTAGATGGACAATATAACTCCGATGAATGGAAGGATGCCTTTTACTACTCAATTCCACTGAGCAATGCAAAAACATTACACCTATACATAAAAAATAATGGTGCGTATCTATACATACTGGCAAGATACTACAAACCGAATCCCACCAATCTTACATTTATAAATTTCTACTTTGATGTCGGCTACAACCATAGTGGCGGACCGCAGCCAGATGATTATTGTCTCAGAGTGGTTTATAACGGTAGCATGGTAGAGTTTCAGGGTACAGGCGGTAACTGGGCAAAAGTCACACCTATTGGATGGGTAGGAGCAGCACAGAATATAAGTAACTACTGGAATGTTGAAATTGCTGTTGACCTAAGCAAACTGGGAATAACCCCGGGAGACGATACTGACCTCGGTTTTATGATATACATATACGACTACAGTAGAATCTCTGAACACTGGCCGGAAGCAATAAATTCATTGGACCTATCAACATACGCAAGATTGACCTCCTCTAACAATTGGGGAAATATACCGGTGATGGAAATAAATCCACTAAGTATTCTAATGATTTCAGCGCTGGTACTTGCTGTGGCGACCATAGGAATAAGGAAAAAATATGTATTTTAATTTTTATTTTTTATTTTTATTCCTTTTGGTATTAACCTGCACAATATTAAAATACCATTTTGCGGTTAGGTT
>CAYVVU010000105.1:0-4025 GCA_964455305.1 uncultured Thermoplasmata archaeon | reverse complement strand
TTACATAGCCTTCCTGACGAGAGATCCACTGACCACATTCAACTCCATTTACGCTTATACAAAAACGAGAGGTTTTCCCAAGAAAATACTTATTCTTTATACAGACGAAAGTCTGCTAAATAAGCTCCTATCCTCTTTAAAACTTCTGTTTGAAATTTACGGAAAGGATATCTCCATCTCCACAAGAAAAATAGAAAATGACTTCTCCGATATAAAGGAGGTATTTGAGGGCATAAAAGAGGAGTTCATAGTGGATATAACGGGAGCAAGAAAATCTCAGATAATAGCTCTAATGTCGTATTTGCGCAGAGGAAAAATAAGTTATTTGAAGCTTGAGGATATGAAATACGCGCATCTGCCGTTCATGATGAGGCCCATGCCTGTACAGAGAATAATGGAGGTAAATCTGGATGAATACAGCTAAAATTTATTGGAGGGAGTTTTCCGTTATTTTGAATAATATGTATCTGGAGGGAATAAGGGAGGTAAGGGTTGAGTACCCATTTCTTGAAATTCCTCTTTTAAAGATTAACATGGAAAACTACGAAATTGAGATTCTCGCAGATAAGAAGGATTTTGAAAGGGGAAGGAAGGATTTGCCAAAGTTTTTGCAATGGGACCTCGCCAACTATCATGATTTTTTGGATTCTTTTATTGTAGGAGGCATAGTTCCTTTCAGGAATGCGGAGGATGTTGAAAAATTACTCAATCTGAAAATAGAGGAATTTTCGGAGCCGTTTTTCTCACCTAAACCGATTTTCATAGGAATAGATACAAATGTTGCATATTACAAAGCAATATCAAATTTCTACTCATACGATAAATTGGGTTATGCCATAGCCCAAACCGTTCTGGAGGAGATAGATGCCAGAATACACGACAAGTACACGCCCAGAGAGATAGATTACTTTCAATCTCTTCCCTACGGAAAGTACGCGAGGTACTTCGTGAACGGAAGTGTAAAAGAATCAAGAATAGCGAAGATGGCACTCGGAGAGATCCTTTGGATGGAGAAAAACCTTAAAACCCTGCGTGTAAAGAGTGGAGAATATGTTCAGGACAAAGAACTCAGAGATAGGCTTATTGTGGAATCCTATGCAAAATTCGCCGAAGAATACGGAATTGAGATTATAGTTATGAGTGCGGATAAGGATTTTGCTTTTCACGCGGAAAGTTTTGGTATTCCTTCAATACATTTGGAAATACCTCACGACTTCCCGAGCAAAATTCGCGCGGAATTTGAAAATGTTCTCAAACTTATTTATGTTCTCGCGGAAATTATGGGCATAATAAAAATAAGGGATTACATAATCCTCGGCGAATTTCCGGGAAAGGGAAGTGAGGATTACGCCGAAGGCGCGTTATCCCTCATAACGGAGGATAAAAGAGTTTTAAGAGATATTGAGATTTGCAGGAGGTGGCTGAATGAGCAATGAATTTCGCGCAAACCTTGCATCAAAATTGGTAGAGAGGTACGATGCATCTGCCCTCCTTATATTTCCTCAGAATAGAGATGCGGTAAAGTTCACATCAGCCAAAACTTTCCTAGCTATGCTGATAGATTCCGATGGGGCGAAACTGATAGCACATAAAGTACATGAGGAGCAACTTGAGGAAGAAAATAAAGAAAACTACGAAATAATTTACCTAAAAAATGGAGATATAAACGATATTCTTCCCGACGGAAGAATTTTGATACCATCGGATACCCCTTACTCTCTGAGAAAATCGGTGAAGAGGAAGGTATCGGTGGCGGATGAACTTTTTCGTAGGGTTTTGAGAAAACCAACGGATGAAGATCTCGCGGTTATTAAAGAAGGGGCAAGAATCCTTGATAGTTGCTTGGCGGAAGTTCTAGGTATGATGGAAATAGGAATGAGGGAAAGCGAGATATCCTCAATGCTGGATTCACTTCTCATAAAAAGGGGGATGGATGGTTTCGCTTATAGAAGTATAGTGGCTTCGGGAAAGAGGACATCATGTCCCTTGGCTAACACCACCGATAAGGAGATAGAGAAGGGCGATGTTATAATAATAGATACATCTCCCATTTACAAAGGTTTTGTTCTGGGTGTAGCGAGAACCATACTCACGGAGGAAGATGCCGAGAAAATTATGTATCTTGAAATTCTGAACTCTGCGGCGCGAGAAGCCCTGAAATATGCAAGAATTGGCGAAAGGGCAGAGAATATGGATTCCGCTGCCAGAAATTTTTTGGCGGCGAGAAACATAGATTATCCACATTACACAGCGATGCCCTTGGGCGGGTTCTACGCACCTTACTCCTATCCGGGTAGCGAGGATATACTTGAAAATAATTCGGCGTTTTTCCTAACCATTGGAATATATAGGAAAGGTTTTGGTCTGCGGTTAAAACATCAGATTGTTCTCTCTGAACATGCGGAAATATTAGATTCATTCGCCGTAGTGAAATAGATTTGAGTTTGGAAAAACAATTAACTTTTTATACTCACACCCATTAACTGTTAGCATGAAACAATCGGATAAAGCATACTATACTGCATGGGGCGTGGTGTTTATGGGGATAGCATTCGCTATACTAATTTCTCTTTACCTCGGCACCTATGTGGGAATTCTGTCTTTCGTCCTTATAATCTCCGCTCTACTCATAGTTATGGGAATAATTAAAAAGGAGGCTTTGGGCCTTGTTGTCGGACTATTCATGCTTGTCATCACAATACCTTTCCTTGCTGTTGCTCTCGGTTACGAAATGGTTTATGGAGTTATCGTTGCATTTTTCGTGGCCGGACTCGTTATAATAGTGCTTATGGGAGGTGAAAACCTTGGAAGACATTAGGGATAAGGTGGAGAGAGAGCGCACTCTCCTCAAAAAAATAGAACTGGCCATACCGGGATTTCGTGGATACAGAAAGAGAGAGGACGCCAGAAATGCCGATAGAATTTTGAGAGACCAACTGGCGGATAAACTCCGCCACATCAGGGATGAGTTTGAAAATGTTCGCAAAAACATTGCCAACGCAATGGAACTGGAACTTATGGGTGAGAGCGGAAAGATAATCAATTTGATGTATGAGATTGAAGGTAAGGTAAGGCATGCGGAGGGCGGCTATTCCCCCTTAGTTTCGGATTTTAAAATAGATGTAGATGAAATATACAAACTTTATGAGTGGGACCTCGCCCTGCTTGATAGAATAAGGAGCATAGAGGATAAGGTTCAGGAAGCGCACAGTATGGCGATGCAGAGAAACTGGGCCAACATGATGGATGTTTTTATGGAGATAGAGAAGGAACTGCTGGAATTCCGCAGGATATTTGATGAGAGAATTTATGCCATCGCCAACATACTTGTGGAGGGATAATTTATGATATTCAGAAAGCATGATATGGAAGGTGCCTACGCGAGAAAAACCTTCTACTGGGAGGACGCATATAAAGGAGAAAATGTTATGTGGAAGTTGCCCCGCAACATACAGTGGAATGATAATATAGTGGTTAGAGAGGACGAGTACGCAGTTTTCTTTCGCGATGGCAAAGTTCTTGGAGTTCTTGAAGCCGGGAGATACGCCCTGACCACAGAGAATGTTCCTTTTCTTGCAAAGATCGCCGCCGCTGTAACGGGAGTTCAACAAATAGCGGAAGTGTATTATGTGCAGAAGAGGGAACTCCGTGGAAAATTCGGGACTCCTGAGCCTTTGGTTTTCCGCGATTCGGAATTCGGATTAGTTAGAATACGAGCCTTCGGACAGTTCGCTTATAGGGTAATAGACCCCTCGCTTTTCATAACCCAGTTCGTTGGAACTATGAAATATGCCAGAAGCGAAGAAATAATCAATTGGCTTAAAGGGGAACTTGTCAAAACTCTGAACGATGCCCTCGGCGAACTTAAGAGAGATAAAAATCTTAGCGTCGTAGATATTCCCGCGTATTTGCAGGAAATAGAGCAATTGGTTCTCACAAAACTTACCGGCGAGACAGAGAGGTACGGTCTGAAGATAACGAAAATCGCGGATTTGAACATAAACCTGCCGGATGAGGTTCAGGAG
>CAYVVU010000104.1:1874-4073 GCA_964455305.1 uncultured Thermoplasmata archaeon | reverse complement strand
ATTTTTTGTGGATATCTTCAGGAATCATCTCACCAGTAATCTCGCTTGGTCTATGGAATACTTCCAGTCCTTGGGCAATCTCCCTACGGATTTGTAATAGTTTACCAAACGCAAAATTTTCGCCTCTATTAACTGCAATGCCCTCCTATTATGTAAATCCTTCTTGTGTTCCCTGAGATGGTCGTGCAACCTCACAGCTTTTCTCATCAGAGCCATCAAATCTTCAGGTATGTCAGGAAGAAGTTCATTCTCCTTCAAAATTTTTCCAATCTTTTTTCCAGTAACAAGTTTAACACTAGGTATCCCGTAACTGTCGCGAAGAATCGTGCCTATCATGGACATGGTGTAGCCTTTCTTTGCGAGTTCCACCACTAACTTCTCAACCTCCTCCCCGCTTTTAGGTATCCATTCGGGTATATCCTCTCTGTACGGTCTTTTTGAACCTGAGCGTCCTCTCCGTCTCGCGTGAATCCTTGCCATATAGCGGGCTAATGGTATTTTATACTTAAATGTTGCGTGCGCATCTCATATCCACTCTTTCTTTCTGAAGAAAATCAGCATAATTACGGCAATTGTCAGCATTAAAAGGAGAGCGAATACATACCCCCATCTCCAGTATATCTCGGGCATGTACCTGAAATTCATGCCGTATATTCCCGTTATGAATGTAAGGGGTATGAATATGGTAGATATTATCGTGAGAATTTTCATAATTTCGTTTGTTTTGTTGCTTATGCTTGTGAGATATATGTCAAGCATACCCGTTATCATCTCCCTGTAAGTTTCCAAGGAATCTATCAACTGCACAACTTTATCGTAAAGATCGTACATATAAGGGCGTGTTTCCTTCCCTAAGGAGGAAACTTCTTCGCGGAGAATGTAATTTAAAATTTCCCTCAAGGGCCATATGGATTTTCTTAGATAAATCAGGTTTATTTTTACTCTGTGGACTTTGCGGAATAACTCCTCCCTGGGCTTTATTATCATTGCATCTTCCAAGAACACTACTTCCTCTCCGAGTTTCTCAAGAATATGGAAATAAGTATTCACTATGGAATCCATCAGAGAATAAACGAGGTAATCTGCGCCCATTTTTCTAACAACTCCTCTTCCTTCCCTTATCCTCTCTCTGACATCGTTGAAAACATCACCTATTTTTTCTTGGATGGATATTACGATGTTTCCCTTTTTTAATATGGTGAGGTGTTCTCCATACACCTTCTCGTACTTATCCTCCATGTACAGCATTTTCATCACTATCATAAGATGATCATCAAAATCCTTTATCGTCGGTCTCTGCCTCTTGTTCTTCGCATAATTAATCACAAGAGGATGGAACGAAAACACTTCGCACATCTCTTTCAAAACATCATCACATATTCCATCTATATTCAGCCATACAACCTTTCTGTCGGTGCAGTATTTCTTGTAATCTTTGAGCGATTTTATTTCCATTTCTAAAAACTCTTTTTCGTCGTAGCACATAAGTGTTATTCTCGGTTTTTCATCACCCATGCATGTATAATGTGAAGATGCATAATAAAGTTATCCCCACTAAAACATTAAATCCCATAATCCAATTACCTCCCATGCCCAAATTGAAGAAGGTGAGAGTTAAAAGGGGGAATCTTGTACTTGAAGGATATCTCATGCCGAAGCACGCGTTTTCTTCGGAGGACATAGTTGTTATAAAACTTAA
Organism: uncultured Thermoplasmata archaeon; assembly: GCA_964455305.1. Classification (GTDB taxonomy): domain Archaea; phylum Thermoplasmatota; class Thermoplasmata; order Thermoplasmatales; family CAYVVU01; genus CAYVVU01. The sequence goes on along the minus strand of CAYVVU010000104.1, from coordinate 2,374 downwards.
AAATGGATACAATGTTGGCCTGAAAGCGGATGAGGTGGAATTTTTGGAAGAGGTGGAGATTGAAAGCTCCGAAAAGAAGGGTGGAGCAGAAGAGGGAGAAATAACTCTTATCGGCACAGGAGGTACAATAGCGAGTTTCGTGGAGTATTCTACTGGAGCAGTTAAACCAGCCATGAAAAGTGAGGATTTTCTTAACTACGCGCCCGAATTGAATGAAATTGCCCAGATAAAGCCCCTCATGCTGTTCAATGTTTTCAGCGAAGATATGAAACCTCACTACTGGACAAAACTCGCGGAGAAATGCGCCGAAGAGATAAGGAATGGTGCGAAGGGAGTGGTTATAGCGCATGGCACGGATACAATGCACTATACTTCCTCCGCTTTGGCTTTTGCCGTTCAAAACCTCACTTCTCCCATAATACTTGTGGGGGCGCAGAGGAGCAGCGATAGACCGAGCAGTGATGCTCACATGAATCTTTTAAGCGCGGTTAGGGTGGCAA
>CAYVVU010000104.1:0-1864 GCA_964455305.1 uncultured Thermoplasmata archaeon | reverse complement strand
GGGTGGCAAAAAGCGATTTGGGGGAAGTCTGCGTGGTAATGCACGCCACAACATCCGATGACACGTGCGCAATTCATAGAGGAACTCGTGTAAGAAAAATGCACACATCCGCACGAGATGCCTTCAGAAGTTTAAACTCGGAAGTTCTAGGTTATATTTACAGAGATGGAAGGGTGGAAATTCTTCCCCATGCGAGGAAAAGGGCTGAAGGAGATATAATTTTGAGGGAGAAGTTCAGCGAGGATGCCGCATTGGTGTACTATTACCCCGGAGCGTCCTCAGAAATACTGGATTTCTTTGCAGATAAATATCACGCGATAGTGATAATGGGCACAGGCCTCGGCCATGTGGGAGAGGACTGGAGAAAAAGGATAAAGGATGTAACAAAAGATGGAAAATACATTTTCATAACTTCCCAGTGTTTGTATGGAACAACTAACCTAAATGTGTATTCATCCGGAAGGGAGTTGCTGAAGAATGGAGCGATTCCTCTCGGGGATATGCTTCCAGAAACCGCGCTGGTTAAAGCGATGTGGACTCTGGCAAATTACGATTACGAGGAAGTTGGAAAGATAATGGTAAAAAATATCGTTGGAGAAATATCCGAAAGGAGGTTCTCGCCATGGTTAAGGTAGGACTTGAAATCCATCAACAGTTGGCCACGAAGAAATTATTCTGCGATTGCGAATCCGATATGAAGGAGGAAGTCCTCGGAGAGTTTAGAAGATATCTAAGGGCAACGAGAAGTGAGATTGGCGAGGTTGATAGGGCTGCAAAGGAGGAAGAACTCAAAAAAAGGATTTTCAGATACCAGATAACTCCAAACACATGCTTGGTGGAGATGGATGAGGAACCTCCTCATCCTCTAAACACCGAGGCACTCAAAGTAGCTTTAACTGTCGCCGAAATGATGAACGCGGAAGTTGTAGACGAAATCCATTTTATGAGGAAGATAGTCATTGATGGTTCAAACACCTCTGGCTTTCAACGCACAGCGTTAGTTGCGCTTAATGGATACATAGAGACATCGTTTGGTGAGGTGGGAATTCCAACAATATGTCTTGAGGAGGAAGCAGCAAGGAAAATAGAAACGAAAGAAGGCGAAGTGATCTATCGCCTTGATCGCCTGGGAATACCCCTCATAGAAATTGCCACCACGCCGAGCATGAGCAATGGGGAAGAAGTTAAGGAAGTTGCGGCGAAAATAGGGTACATACTGAGAAGCACAAGAAAAGTTCGCAGAGGTCTCGGCACTATACGCCAGGATTTGAACATATCTGTGGAAGGTGGAGCGAGAACAGAAATAAAGGGCGTGCAGAACCTGAAAATGCTTCCGAAGTATGTGGATGAGGAAATAAAGAGACAGAAAATGCTGATAGAAATCGCCAGAATACTGAGGGATAGGGGTGTGAGGGAGGTAAAAGTTCAGCCAATAAATGTTACAGAGGTATTCAGAGAAACCAAATCAAAGATTATAAAAAACGCTCTGAAGAGGAACTGGGTGGTCTATGCGCAACCACTTCCGGGTTTTCAGGGCGTTCTCAAATCCGAAAAGTATCGGCTTGGAAAGGAACTCGCATCGTATGTTAAAACCGTTGGGTTGCGGGGAATATTCCATACAGATGAACTTCCAGCTTACGGAATAACGGAAGAAGAGTTAAGAAAGATAAGGAGCATTCTTGGGGAGGATGTTTTCGTACTTATAGCGAGTCCTAAGAATATTGTGGATATTGCGATAGAGAGGATTGTTCTGAGGGCGAATTTGGCTTTGGAAGGAGTGGTTGAGGAAACCCGGGCCCCGCTGCCAGATGGTACAACTGAATACATGCGCCCATTACCAGGAGCCGCGAGAATGTATCCCGAA
>CAYVVU010000103.1:0-4106 GCA_964455305.1 uncultured Thermoplasmata archaeon | reverse complement strand
AAATGAGAAAAATGGTAAGAGGAACCATAACGAGAATAATAGGGCCGAATACCGTAGGAATATACATACCGCGATACGGCGTGAATACCGCCTTAACCACGCCGGAAAAAACCGATTTTCCACCGGATGGTGATATTGCATTTATATCGCAGAGCGGTGCCTTGGGCCTTTTGACAATGGATGAAATGGCCAAGTTCTCCGTGGGATTCGGTGCATTTATAAATCTCGGAAATCGTGTGGACCTCAACGAAAATGAACTTATGGAGTTTTTCGCGGAGGATGAAAATATTAAGAGCATAGTTATGTACATAGAAACCTTCGCTAACGCAAGGGAATTCGTGGAAAAAGCGAGAGAGATAAGCAAAAAGAAGCCGATAATCGTGCTAAAGGCCGGAAGAACTTCCTCGGGCGCGAAGGCAGCGGCATCGCATACCGGTGCGTTGGCTTCAAACGACCGCATAGTTGATGGCGCCTTAAAGCAGTGTGGTGTAATTCGCGCTTATGATGAGGAAGAGATGATAGATTACGCCCGCGCCCTCGCTTACCAGAAGCCCCTCTTCGGGGATAACATAGCGATAGTTACCACAGCGGGAGGGGTGGGCGTGGTAACCGCGGATTATGTGGAGGAATTCGGGCTTAAGGTTGCACAACTAAGCGAAGAGACAAAGAGGAAGATAAAGGAGGATATTCTTCCGTTTGCATCCGCAAACAATCCAATAGATATGACGGCGAGCGCGAGCGATGACCACTACGATTCCGTTCTGGAAGTTTTAAATGAAGATGAAGGAGTTGATGGAATAATCGTTTACGCCCTATTCCAGACACCTCTGGTTACCGAAAAGGTGGTTGATGTCATAGAGAAATGGGCGAAGAAGAAGCCCACTGTAGTTGGTGTAATCGGGGGGAGCAAGGTTGAGAAATACATAAGAGAATTTGAAAAGAGAAAAATACCGGTTTATCCGTCCATAATAAGATGCGTGAAATCTATGGTTGCACTGAGAAAAAGAGGGAAGTATCTGGAGAAGGTTAAAAAGAAATCTAATCCTTCCGAAATAGTAGGCATAGAACAATAACAATCAATATAAGATAGTAGCAGGAAAATTCTGGTGTATATGGAGAACTTTTCATGGGATAGTAATCTCTGGCCCCTGCAGGACCATCTATCCTGTAAGGCCAATCAACAATTCCATCATGGTTCTGATCGTTCGTATCATTATTGTTTGCCCAGTCATGCCAATAGTTACCGTATCCGTGAGGTGTTCCAGAGGTATTCCATATGTTCTCCATACCTCCATCATAAGCTTGAGTTCTGTTCGGATTATAGGTGGATGTGGAGTTCCTATTGAAACAAAAGTAATTGTGATGTATTCGGTTATGAGAGCCACTTTTTATATATATTCCGTAGTCCCTATTTTTAAATATTGTGTTGTTGCAAATGATATTTTCAGAGCATTGTACGAGAAAAATTCCGTATAGCTCGTTATTTTTTATAGTGTTGTTTATAATTGAACATTTGTTGCTGTTTTGCATACCTATTCCGTTTCCATACCAGATATCGCTATTATAATCATAACATCCATTCTCAATGAATTCACAATAAATGATTGATATGTTGTTTCCTTTCATTTTTATACCATCCTCAGCATTATAATTGAATTTTGATGAATATATAAACCAGTCATTCCCTGAAATTGTTAAGCCATTGCCTGTGGGAGCTACCATACCTTCAGGAGACCACGCATTATATATAAAAACACAATTTATTATTTTTCCAAGATTTCCATTTATAATTGCGCCATCCCCGCATCTGCTGAAAGTGCTATTAACTACAGTAATATTGTATCCATTTTTTATTATTAATCCCAGTGAACCGTCATCTGTACAATTTAAATTATATATCCTTAAATCGCTTATATTTTGAAATAGAGCTCCAGTACCATACACATCCTCAAACATACCTCCCAGAAGATGTCCTTCTATTGTTGTATTTTCAAGTGTTAATTTTTGAGAGTCAAAGACACATAAACCTACAAGGTCCGTTTGAGGAAAATATGCGGAATCTATGAATACATGTTCCAGAACACAATCTCTAACCAATATATTAGTTGAGTTTTCCACCCTGATCCCGCAAGTTATATTATGGATGTAAGGTTTGTAGTCATGTAAGTTGCAATTTGTCAAACTTATATTTTCACTATAATTTATAAAAATCCCTACGCTTACATTACTTATATTCAAACATTCAAGAAGTATATTCGTGGAATTGTATATACATATTCCACCACAAAAAGATGTCGTGTTTGTCGCGTTGAATACTTCGCATCTTCGTAAAACTAAATATAAACTGACATTCCCTATATATATCCCCCATTGATCTGGATGGGATTCAATTGTATAATTTTCAATTATAAAGGGATCTTCTGAAGTACCTGAGCCATTCCATCCCTCTTCATTTGCCAGATTTATGAGATCAGTGTTATTATTTATTTTTATGATTGTGTGTTGCTCATATTGTTTTAATTCTTGACTCCCAAAAAATTCTACACTTTTACCATAATTCGCTGTTATCATAAATAGTATTATAACGGTAATGCACACCCACAGCACCCTTTTCATATAATCACCAAATATGACTAATATAAATAGAATTTATAAATCTTTCGCTTGTGAATTGGAAGAGCTAGTAGTTGTTTATTTACTTTTTAGCTTCATAATTTATCTCTGGCACTTTTATTTATTTCTTGCCATCCAGAATGTATAAATATTCCCATCTTTTAGGGGGAACGGGTGAGTGAAGATGTGGAACGGCCCCCTCAGAAAGTTGGATGCTTGGAGATGGAAGATACCGAAGGATTACAAAAGAGGTATGCGCGTTCCCGGAATAATTTACGCGTCGGAGAAGATGATTTCCCAGATAAAGAAAGATAACGCTCCCGAACAGGTAGCGAATGTTGCCACTCTGCCGGGCATAATAAAGGCAAGTATGGCCATGCCCGATATACACTGGGGCTACGGATTTCCGATCGGAGGTGTGGCTGCGTTCAACGAGGAAGATGGAGTTATATCGCCCGGGGGTGTGGGATACGACATAAATTGTGGCGTACGCCTTATAAGAACGAACCTGAGATACGAGGATATTAAGGATAAAATAAGGCAGATTGTGGATACGATATTCGTAAATGTACCGTCAGGTGTGGGAAGCAGGGGAAAACTTCGCCTCAGCAACAGCGAACTGGACGATGTTCTGGATGAAGGCGTGAAATGGGCCATAAGACAGGGCTACGGGTGGAAAGAGGATGCGGAGAGGATAGAGGAAGGGGGAAGCATAAAGTACGCAGATAGCAGCAAGGTTTCTCAAAGGGCGAAGGATAGAGGAAAACCTCAACTTGGAACTCTCGGTGCGGGAAACCATTTCCTTGAAATTCAGGTTGTAGAGAAGATATTCCTGCCTGATGTAGCGAAGAAATTCGGGATAGAAGAAGAGGGGCAGATAACAGTTATGGTTCATACTGGTAGTAGAGGACTGGGTCATCAGGTCGCCACCGATTACATAAAAGTTATGGAAAATGCTGTGAGAAAGTACGGGATATCTCTCCCGGATAGACAGCTGGCCTGCGCACCCATAAAAAGCAGGGAAGCGGAGGATTACTTCGCAGCTATGTGTGCCGCCGCAAATTTTGCATTCACCAACCGTCAGATAATATCGCACTGGGTTCGCGAATCTTTTGAAAAGGTCTTTGGTCAAGATGCTGAGAGTTTGGGAATGCATGTGGTTTACGATGTCGCACACAACATAGCGAAATTGGAGGAGCATAACTACGACGGAAAGAGAATAAGGGTTTATGTGCACAGAAAGGGAGCCACGAGAGCGTTCGCTGCGGGTAGAGAGGAACTTCCCCCGATATACAGAGATGTTGGTCAGCCTGTGCTTATTCCCGGAGATATGGGCACCGCCTCCTATGTACTCGTTGGAACTCAGAGAGCTATGGAGGAAACCTTTGGCTCCACTTGTCATGGGGCTGGCAGGGTTATGAGCAGACACGAGGCAACGAGAAGATTCTGGGGAGATACGGTAAGAAACAACCTCATGAAGATAGGGATATATG
>CAYVVU010000102.1:2581-4124 GCA_964455305.1 uncultured Thermoplasmata archaeon | reverse complement strand
GCCGATATGTTTTTGAAACTCAAGAAAGAATTCGGCGATGAAGAGTATGTGGTATTTGACTTCTACCGCGGAATAATGCATGTGGATGTTTATGTTTACATTCCTGTTCGGGTGTTTATGAAGTTGGAAAAGATTCTTGACGGTCGCAGGTACGATGTGATAAAGAGAGGAGACAAAAAAGTGCTGAGATATGAAGATGGAGAGGAAATTGAGCTAAGTGATGAGGAATATGAGACATTGAGATTTCTGGATGTTCTCGTACGCACACAGCCGGAAAACATAATGTACATAAAAGACTTGAAAGATCGGCTCAAATCGGGAAGAATAGATTTGCGAGAATACATTCTGGAAGCGTATAGATTCAAGTTCTGGGGCAAAAGAAAATCTTAAGTAGAAGAAAATGATAGGTAAAGTATGGTGAAGTATAAGTATACGGTGATTGTGGAGAAAGACGAGGATGGAATGTATATTGCCTACTGTCCTGCATTGCAAGGCTGTTATACTCAGGGAGAAACTTATGAGGAGGTTATGAAAAACATAAGGGAAGCCATAGAATTACATATAGAGGCGAGGAAGGAGGTAGGGGAAGAAATTCCTATAGAAATGGCCATAGAAGAGGTAGAAATCAATGAGCCAGAAGTTAAGACCCATAAAGCCGGAGCAATTAGTTAAAATAGTGGAAAAACTCGGTTTTGTAAAAATTAGGCAGAAGGGAAGTCACATTGTTTATCGTCATCCAGATGGCAGATGGATAACGATCCCTATGCATAAGGGCAGAGATATATCTGTTGGATTGCTGAGAAAAATAATCAAAGATTTGGGAATAACTGTGGAGGAATTTAATAAATTGAGATAAAGTCTAAACGCTAAACCGACTTCCTTTAATACCATATTCTCATATCCTACCTTATGCTACCCATGATATATGCGGAGTTGTGTCCTCGTTGCTCAGGGGATTTGAGCGCGAAGGAAATAGAGAAAGGCGTGTGCTTCAAGACGGGGAAGAGGATAGGTGAGACATTTCTGGAGGGAGAGGCGGAGAAATTCTCGGAGTTTTTTGAAAAATGCATAGGCGCCAGACCGAGGGAACTTCAGATGACTTGGGCCAAAAGGATTCTGCAAGGAGATTCTTTCGCTGCTCTCGCACCAACAGGAATAGGTAAAACTTCCTTTGGGATAGTGGTTTCGCTTTTTCTGGCGCGGAGGGGCAAAAGAAGTTACGCCATAATGCCAACCACGCCGCTCGTTAAGCAGTTTTATGAAAGAGCCATAGAGTATTCTTCAAAACTCGGTCTGAATTTGGAAATAGTTGCATACCATTCCGATATGAGGAAGGAGGAGAAGGAGGGAGCGAAGAAAAAGATAGAGAGCGGGGAGTTCTCGGTCCTCGTAACCACATCGCAATTCCTCGCTAAAAATTTTTCTCTGCTCAGGGGCAAAAGGTTTGATTTTGTCTTCGTGGATGATGTGGATAGCGTTCTCAAAGCATCCAGAAATATAGATAAGATACTTATGCTCCTCAATTTCTCGCCCGATGAAATAA
>CAYVVU010000102.1:0-2571 GCA_964455305.1 uncultured Thermoplasmata archaeon | reverse complement strand
TTTAAAGCTTTTTAATCCCTGGGAGTGTTCATTGGCGAGAGAAAGAAGAAAAGATATGGAATACTAATGGTCTCCACGGCTACGGGAAGGAAGGGCGAGAGAACAAGAATACTAAGAAAACTTCTGGATTTTGATGTCGGAAGCGTGAGGGATGTGGTGAGGAATGTTGAAGATATATACTTCGGAGAGAAAAACTTGAAAAATCTGGTGGATATTCTAAAAAAGTTCGGGAAGGGCGGAATTATTTATACGAGGAGCGTGAATGAGGCGAAGGAAATTCATAAAGCTCTTGTGGAAGAAGGATTCGCCGCTGGAATCGTAATAAGCGAGAAAAGCAAGGAGGATTTGGATAAGTTTGCGGAGGGAAAACTGGATATATTGGTCGGCGTAGCGTCACCCTATGGCGCTTTGGTAAGAGGTATAGACCTTCCCGAGGTCATAAGGTATGTGGTCTTTTACGGTTTACCCGTCTTCGGCTTCAGCGTATCAAGAATTGGAGATCTGCCCGAAGGTTTTCTTAATTCTCTCGGAAGAATGCTTCTCGGAGATAAAAGCAGAAATCTGAGTAAGGAGGAAATGGCAAGGGAAATAGAGAGGGCTCTATCAAAAGATGGTGTTTACGGTGATATCCTCGTTAAGGAAGGAACTGTGTATTTTCCAGATATAAGAACTTACATCCAAGGCTCCGGAAGAACCTCCCGTCTGTATTCTGGAGGTATAACCAAAGGGGCCTCTCTGATTCTGGATTCCGAGGATGTCGTTGAATGCTTCAGGAGGAGGCTCAGATACTTTGATTTCCAGATAAAGGATTTGAACGATGTAGATATCCCCTCCCTCATAAAGGAAATAGATGAGGACAGAAGGAAAATAAGGATGAAGTACGAGGCGGAGGAAATATATAAACCTCTGCTTTTCGTGGTGGAATCACCCAATAAAGCGAAGCAAATATCCACCTTCTTCGGCAAACCCAATATGAGGATAATTGGTAAAGCAATTGTTTATGAAGTTCCCATAGGAAAATATGTGGTTACTATAGCACCGACCATCGGCCACATGGTGGACCTCGTTACCCAACGCGGATACCACGGAGTCATAAGAACAAAAGAATATTTTATCCCAGTATATTCATATATAAGGAGGTGCGAGAAGTGCGGTTATCAGTTCACCGAAGGCGAGATATGTCCGAGGTGTGGGAGCGAGGAGATATACAGGGCAGATGAGCAGATAAAAGTTCTCAGAAAATTGGCTTTTGAATGCGGAAGAGTTCTCGTTGGTACGGACCCGGATACCGAGGGTGAAAAAATAGCCTGGGATGTGTATTCCCTACTTCGGGGATACGCGAAAGAATTCGCAAGGGCAGAATTCCACGAGGTTACACCCCGAGCCATAATTGAAGCGATAAACAATCCCAGGGAATTCTCCGAAAATTTGGTAAAGGCGCAGATCGTAAGAAGGATTGAGGACCGCTGGATAGGTTTTGAACTATCTTCCATAGTTCAGAAAATTTTCAAAAACAGAAATCTCTCCGCTGGAAGGGCGCAGACCCCAACTCTCGGATGGATAATAGAGAGGTACCGCGAGAGCAAAGTGAAGGTGAGAATCGCGGAAATCCCCGAACTTGATATCAGAATAGATTTCGGAGAGGTCTTCAATAAAATTAAGGTTGAGGTTGTTGAAGAGGGTGAGGGAGAAAGAAATCCTCCTCCGCCATACACCACGGATTCCATGCTTAGAGATGCTAACAACATACTTCACTTTTCTGCAACGAAAACCATGAAGATAGCGCAGGACCTTTTTGAGTTGGGATGGATAACTTATCACCGAACGGACAGCACAAGGGTCAGTGATAGGGGATTGTATGTTGCGAAGGAATATCTGAGGGATAGGTTCGTGGGGAGGAGATACTCCTCGGAAGGAGCACACGAGTGTATAAGGCCCACGAGAGCAATTACCTCCGAAGAATTAAGAAGATACATAAGCGAGGGAGTCATTCAAACCGATGTGAGCAAGGAGCATTTCCTCCTCTATGATCTCATTTTCAGAAGGTTCATGGCTAGTCAGAGCTCGCCCGCAAAGATAAAATTTCAGCGATTGAAAATAAAGGTCAAAGATAGAGAATTTTATGAGGAGAGGATTGTGAGCGTTGAAGGAGGTTTTCACGAAATATATCCGTATTTCATAAAAACAAAAAAGAGGTTGAAGGAAGGGGAATACATAGTCAAGCCGAGATTTCTCACAGTTTCCAAGGTTCTTCCCTATACGCAGGCGGAGGTTATAGGTGAGATGAAGAGTCGTGGGATAGGGAGACCTAGCACATACGCCACCATACTGGAAAAACTGTTCATAAGGAAATACATTAGAGAGAACAGGGGTAGGATAATACCCACCGCCCTTGGAATGAGCGTTTATAGGTTTTTGGTGAAAAACTACGAGAAATTCGTGAGCGAGGAAACTACCAGAGAACTGGAGAGAGTAATGGACGAGATAGAGGTTGGGAAGAGGGATTATCAGGATGTTCTGAACGAACTCTTCAAGGAGATAGTATTCATAAAGAGGATTTCGGAGAAATAC
>CAYVVU010000101.1:0-4281 GCA_964455305.1 uncultured Thermoplasmata archaeon | reverse complement strand
AGTGCGGGGGGAGGGATTTGAACCCTCGAACCCCTACGGGAAGGGATCTTGAGTCCCTCGCCTTTGGCCTGGCTCGGCAACCCCCGCTTTAAGGGATTAATGCGGAAGGGTTATATAAGTGTTGGCTAAAATCAAAAAATAAAAAGAATTATAGAAAATCACTTATATTTTATAACCTTGGAGGGGCGGAAAACAAATTTATTTTTGGCGGGAACGCTTATTATTTCGCCGGTCCTCGGATTCTTGGCTTTTCTGGGAGCTTGCTTTCTCATTTCAAAAGCACCGAAGCCTACTATAGTCACTCTGTTTCCTTTATGTACTTCGCTTACAAGTTCATTCAGAAAAGCCTTGATTATCTTTCTTGTTGTTTTCTGGGGTATACCCACCTTTTTGGACACATTTTTGGTCAGTTCACCTATTCCCACCATGGGTATCACCCCGCAGGCCATAATGAAAAAAGGGTATATATAGTTTTACATATTTATCCTCGGCATGCGGGCAGTGGTTCTCCTGTCTGGAGGATTGGATTCCACAACAACTCTCGCTTACTCCCTCAGTAAGGGATACGATGTTTATCCAATATCGTTCAATTACGGTCAAAGACATAGTAAAGAACTGGAATCCGCGAAGAAAATTGCCGAGTATTACGGATTGGATTTAAAGGTAGTGGGGGTAGATCTGAGGGCCATAGGCGGCTCCGCTCTCACGGACAATATTGAGGTTCCCGAAAGAAAGGATTATAAAGAGATAGGGGAAGACATACCCGTAACCTATGTACCCGGGAGAAACATGATTATGCTTTCTATAGCCGTTGCATATGCGGAGGTAATAGGTGCGGATAGAATTTTTATAGGGGCGAATACTGTGGATTATTCTGGTTATCCTGATTGCAGACCCGAATTCATAAAAGCTTTTGAAAATGCCGCCAACCTCGCAACGAAAAGAGGTATAGAAGGCAAAAAAATAGTAATAGAGGCACCTCTAATTAATCTCAGCAAAGCGGAAATAATAAAACTCGGACTTTCTCTGAAAGTGCCTTATCATCTGACATGGTCATGCTATCGCGGTGGCGAAAGGGCTTGCGGAAAATGTGATTCTTGCATTCTTCGCCTGAAAGGTTTTATGGAAGCGGGTTATGAGGATCCTCTTGAATATGAGGAGTATCCTGATTTTTATAAAAAATTCTTGGAGGGAAGAAAATGATATGTCCTCTTGATTACAGATACGGAAGGGAGATAGTTAAGAGCATATTCAGGGAGGAGAGCAGGTTTCGCAAAATGATTACGGTGGAGATAGCCCTTCTAAAGGCGCTGGAGGAGATGAATGTAGTACCGAAGGGCGAGAGCGAGAAGGTGGCAAAAGTTGCAGAAAAAATATCGCCGGAAGAAATAAAAGAAGTTGAAAGAATCACAAGACACGATGTAATGGCTCTTGTGGAAGTTCTTTCCGAAAAATCCTCCTGCAGTTATGTACATCTGGGGGCTACCAGCAACGATATAGTGGATACCGCCATAGCACTACAACTCAAAGAATTTTTTGAAATACTTGAAGATGATATGAAAAGATTGATAAGAACACTGATGAATCTCTCCCTGAAATACAGGAAAACCGCTATGTTGGGAAGAACTCATGGTCAGGCGGCGCTTCCAATAACCTTCGGTTGGAAGGTTGCGGGATACCTTGCGGAGTTTTTAAGACATTACGAGAGAATGGTGGAAATAAAGAAGAGAGTTGTTGTTGGGAAAATGATGGGCGCCGTAGGTACAGGGGCGAGTTTCAAAGAGTTGGGCGTGGAGCCGTCTCAGGTAAGTAAAAAGGTGGGCGAGATTCTCGGAATAAATATGGATGAGTGTCCTACTCAAGTAGTATCTAGAGACAGGTACATAGAGTTCGTTAATTTTATGGCTAATATTGCATGCAGTGCCGAAAAAATCGCTACTGAAATAAGAAATCTCCAAAGGCCGGAGATAGGGGAAGTAGCCGAAGCATTTTCTCCAAATCAGGTTGGAAGCTCCACAATGCCCCACAAAAAGAATCCGGTTACATCGGAAAACATATGTGGTTTGGCCCGAATAGTGAGAGGATTCGTTACTCCGATGTACGAATCATCCATACTTTGGCACGAGAGGGATTTGAGTAACAGCAGTGCCGAAAGATTCATAATCCCCCACATCTGTGTTCTTATAGATGATATTTTAAACAAACTCAATGAAGTTCTGAGCAATATAGTGGTTAATGAGGAAAGAATGCTCCAGAATCTGTTGATGCATCCCGAAATTCTAGCGGAGCGCCTCATGATTTATCTCGTCAAGAAGGGATATAGCCGTCAGGAGGCGCACAGAATAATGAGGGAGATAAGCGCATCTGGAGATATAAAGAAGGAATTTACAGAGAGATTCGGAGAAGTGCCGGAAGAACTGTTTGATCCGACAAAATATATAGGAGATTCGGAAAGAATAGCTATGGATATAGTAAAAAAAGCGAAAGAAATTATAGGCGAATAAATTAGATTTCTTTCCTATCTTCACTTTTAGTCTTGGGCAAATACTTTTCAATGTACTCTTTGTCTATCTTTTTCAGATATCCCCGTGGCAATGTGGCAAGAAGTTCCCACGCTATCGTTAAGGTTTCTTCTATGCTTCTATCCTCATCTTTTCCCTGTTTTATGAACCTTTCTTCAAACAAATCTGCAAATTCCAAAAGTTTCTTGTCCTCTTCGGTCAAAGCCTCCTCGCCCACTACCGCGACCAAATCCCTCAATCTTAATCCTTCGGCGTAGGCGGCGTACAACTGATTTGCCACACCCGCATGATCTTCCCTTGTCCTTCCCTTTCCTATACCTTCCTTCATCAGTCGGGATAGGGATGGAAGTGGGTTTATTGGCGGATATATACCTCTTCTGTGCAGTTCCCTGGAAAGCACTATTTGGCCTTCGGTTATGTACCCTGTAAGGTCCGGTATGGGATGAGTTATATCATCATCGGGCATTGTGAGAATGGGAATCTGTGTAATACTTCCCTTCTTTCCGAGAATTCTTCCAGCACGCTCGTAAATTGTCGCGAGATCAGTGTACATATATCCGGGGTAACCTCTCCTTCCCGGGACCTCTTCTCTGGCCGCGGATATTTCTCGCAAAGCCTCGCAGTAATTTGTCATATCCGTGAGTATAACGAGAACATGCATCTCCTTCTCAAAAGCGAGATACTCCGCAACGGTCAGACCCATACGGGGAATTATTATCCTCTCTATGGCAGGATCGTTGGCGAGATTCAAAAACAAAACACTTCTCTCTATCGCACCTGTACGCTCAAAATCCCTCCTGAAGAAGTTCGCTTCTTCCGCCGTTATACCCATCGCGACAAATACCACGGCGAATTTCTCCTCCTCGCCCGGAATCTTTGCCTGTCTGGCTATTTGAGCCGCAATTTCATTATGAGGCAAACCGCTTCCGCTAAAAATCGGAAGTTTCTGTCCTCTAACCAATGTGTTCATTCCGTCTATCGTGGATATACCGGTCTGTATGAATTCCCTAGGATATTCTCTGGCGGAAGGATTTATGGGATATCCGTTTATATCCATGACCTTTTCCGGAATAATCTCTGGCCCACCATCAATGGGCTTTCCAGTCCCATCAAAAATTCTTCCGAGCATTTCCATGGATACCCCTATTTTCATAGTTTCTCCTAGGAATTTTACCGTGGTATTTTCGGTATCAAGCCCGCGAGTGCCTTCAAAAACTTGTACAATCGCTAAATTCTCCTGGGCATCCAGTACCTGCCCAAGTCTCTTTTTTCCATCAGGGCCTACAATTTCCACGACTTCTCCATAGGCTACATCTCTTACCTTCTCCACGATGAGCAGCGGACCCGAAATCTCTCGGACCGTTCTGTACTCAACGCCCTTCATAGGCTCACCTCCTTCACGAGTTTGCCTATTTCCTCCTCCATCTCCTTTTCTATTCTCTCCATCTCTTCTGGGAATTTCTCCTCGTGGATTCTACCCATGTACGCGAGGTCGTCCTTTACCTTCAACCTCCTGATTTTTTCCATGGGAACTCCTTTGTCAACGGCATCCCTTATCAGATGGTAGAATTTTAGTATGAGACGAAGCATGTGGTATTGTTTCTTTGCAGAGCAGTATGTATCCACTTCATGGAAAGCGTTCTGCTGTAGGAAATCCTCTCTTATGCTCCTCGCCGCTTCCAGAAGGGCTTGCTCCCTCGGCGGAAGGGCGTCGGGACCTACCAACTGCACAATTTCCTGAAGCTCCGCCTCTCTCTGC
>CAYVVU010000100.1:0-4378 GCA_964455305.1 uncultured Thermoplasmata archaeon | reverse complement strand
CCCCCCACATCTCTATAAACAACTAGGGCTACAAATTTATCAATATTTGGCAAACCAACTTCAATTTCCCTTCCATCCGTTTTGGCACTAACTTTTACTCCTTCATCCCATTTCCAATTAATTCCCTCTCCCTTATAATTCATAAATTTCGCCGATTTAACTTTGCCTCCATATCCGTACATCAAAAGAGCTTTATCCGCCCCTATACCTCCAATTTTATATCCGGTTCCATTGTTCATATCAGTATCAAAGAAAACACCTATGACCGTATAATAGTATTTTTTAGGAGAGACGAAAATATTTTCTCCAAATTTTATATAAATGAATGTGTGGCCATCATTGTAATATTTTACCTCTTGGATTATGTTATCCTGACTGTAAAGCCCAATGCCCTTTATATTTTTCCAATCATCAAAATATCCATCTATTTCTATGCCCTTAGTTGCGAGAGATGTTGAGAGAACTATGATGGGCAATATTATCATTACCGCAATTAAGAAAGGGAGTGTTTTTCTACTCTCAATTTTAGGGAATAGGCCTCCTACCACACCGTTATTAGCCACTACGCCGTTCCCATTAACCAAACCTTTTTTAACAGGTCTTTTTCTTTCTTCCTTTGGCGGTCCTCTTTCACTTTCAAACATCTCAAGAAAATCTACTTTGAGCATACAAATGGTTGATTCATCATGCAGGCCAAGATTCTCAAGTATCATCGCTCTTTTTCTCCATACTTCTGGATCATCGGGATTTTTAAGGATTTCAAAATGGCTATTTGCTATTATGTCTTCTGCATTTGGAGGAGATGGATAAAACACTTTACCACACCTGTGACATACCGATTCCCCACTGGATACTATGGCATCACATCTTGGACATCTAAATTCTCTGAGAACCAATTCTTTTATAGGTTCCTTTCCAACAAGACCCAAACTTTCAACTTCTGCGGCGTATCTCCTTATCTTTTGTGCAATTTTCATACTGAAACCATCTAATTCTGCGAGTTTCTCTATTGGATATTTTAGAAGGGTTTCTACATCTCTTATACCATTTTCTCTCAAAACCTTGGCCCTTAATTCGCCCACAAAAGGAATAAGATTCAATTCATCAAGCACTTCACCATTCGGCATATAATTTACCATAAAAGTTAAGGTATATAGGTTTTTCGGAGATATCTTAAAATAGCTTTGGTTTATTATTGAGCAAAAGCCCGAGTGGGGTAGTTTGGATATCCTGGGGGGCTGCGGACTCCCCGACCCGGGTTCAAATCCCGGCTCGGGCATTGATAACCAGAAATTATTCCTACAGCAAGTGGTGTTACTTTTTTAGAAAAAGTAACCCTTATATAGTTTGAATTTATCTCCCATATTATGAAAAATAAAAAGGTGCTATTAGTCGGCATTACTGTTGCCATAGTTTGCCTCTTAACCATAGCGATGATATACGCGATGTTCCTTCAAAGCACCGCGCCGAAAGAAAGGACAGTGGTTGACATGGCTGGTAGAGAAGTTACCATACCATACGAGGTGAAGAGAGCAGTGGTCTTTGCTGAGTATTCGCTTGTCGTCGCATTGGATGCCTGGGATTGCGTTGTTGGTGTATCCAAATATGCAAAGTACAACGAGATAATGAAAAATACTGTGAAAGATATAGAAAATTATTGCTTGAACGGTAGCGCCATGTCCTTTAATGTGGAGGAAGTTTTGAGCAAGGATCCCGATGTAGTCATAACATATGGTGGAGGTAGTGGCTATTCCACCCCGGAAAACCTGATAGAAGAACTTGAAAGCGCTGGCGTACCTGTAATTTGCGTGAACATATATAACATAAGCGATATATACAAATGCATATCCCTCTACGGAGAGATATTTAACAAAGAAGAAAGAGCGAAACAAATAATATCGGAGATGCAGAGTGCGTTTGACATGGTAAAGGAGAAAGTGAAAGGTCTTCCCGAGAAAAGAACTCTACATACTTGGTCCTCGCCCACAAAAGTCACGGCTGGACTGGGTATAACCCATGACCTCATTGTGAATGCCGGAGGCATTGATGTTGCGGAATCCTTACAGGAAAGGTACGCCACAGTTGACATTGAACAGATTATAGAGTGGGATCCCGAGGTCGTGCTGATCTGGGGATACGCGCAGTATTCACCAGAGGACATATACAATGATACGCAGTGGAGTACTGTAAGCGCTGTGCAGAACAAAAGCGTTTACAAGTATCCAAAGGTAAGCACATGGTCCCCTGAAGTCGCTGTTCTCCAGGTATGGTTCGGAGTGAAGATTCATCCAGAAGCCTTTGAAAACTTTGATTTGCAGGAATACGCGGACCAGTTCTTCCAGAAAATATACGGAATAAATAGTCCCTTTGAGTGGCTATGAACTCTCGTATCAGATACATCATTTACATACTTCCCGTACCTCTTTTCTTTATATCACTTACCATGGGTAAGTATCCCGTGAATTTTGCTGAAATTTTTGAAGATTGCCCATCATCTCTAATAGTGTGGTATATACGTATGCCGCGAATCTTGCTCGCGTTAATCGCCGGGGCATCGCTTTCTCTATCCGGCGCGGTTCTGCAGGGAATATTCAGAAACCCTCTTGTGAGTCCATCCATACTCGGTTTATCCGCAGGCGCAAGTTTTGGGGCAGCGATGGCCATACTATTCTTCGGGATATCTCCTCATCCGTTAGCCTTCATTTTTGGAATTCTCGCTGTTTATCTATCTTATCTGATTGCAAAATCGCCAGGAAAGGCAACGAGAATAAGTTTGATAATTAGCGGTATAGTTGTTTCCGCGCTGTTCTCTGCGATGCTTTATGTTCTCAAATACCTCGCTGACCCTAATCATTTGCCGACGGTAATATACTGGCTCATGGGCTCGCTAAACTACACTCATTGGTCAAGTGTGATAGTCATCATTCCAATATTCATTATATGTTTTACTCTCGTTTATATAACGAGGTGGCGTTTGAATGTACTATCTACTGGGGACGAGGAATCAAAGGTTTTAGGTGTGGATCCAGCAAAATGGAGATTGATCTACATAACTCTATCCACACTGCTCGCCGCTTCGGTAACGGCGGTTTGCGGTATAATAGGCTGGATAGGATTAATAGTGCCCCATCTTGTCAGAATGGCCTTCGGCCCGGATCACAGATACCTCATACCTCTATCCGCGTCGGCTGGTGGCTGTATCCTTTTATGCGCGGATGACCTTGTAAGGGCTATACTTCCTTATGAACTTCCAGTGAGCGTTCTAACTAGTTTGATGGGCATACCGTTTTTCATATACCTTCTCAGGAGGGGATACGGATGGTAAAATGCAAAATATCCTTCTCCTACGGTCCTACAGAATTTTTGAAAGATATTAAGATAGAGGTAAAGAAGGGGGAGATTCTGGCAATTCTCGGACCAAACGGTTCGGGAAAAACCACGATTCTGAGATGCATCGCCGGTTTACTTAGCCCAAAAGGATACGTGTATGTAGATGGAAAATTGGGCTATGTTCCTCAGATGAACACGGATACATACCCATATACGGTTCTTGAAATGGTTGTGATGGGAAGAGCCCCATATATATCCCCTTGGGATGTTCCGAGTAAAAGAGATTACAAAATAGCAATGGATTGCCTAAAAAGTTTGGGAATTTCTCATTTAGCAAATAAGCCTCATACGCAGATAAGCGGTGGAGAACTTCGCCTCGTTATGATTGCGAGAGCCCTTGCTACACAGCCTGATGTACTTCTTCTGGATGAGCCAACGGCGTACCTTGATTTCAGGAATTCGCATATAGTACTTGAAAAAATAAAATCGCTGAAGAACAGGGATATTGAGATTATTGCCTCACTACATGATCCAAATGAATGTTTAAGATTTGCGGATAATGTCATACTTTTAAAGGATGGAAAAATAGTGTCCGCAGGCAAAACAAGGGAAGTAATAACACCTGAAAACATAATGAAAGTTTACGGTGTGAAAACGAGAATTGTTGAAAGCGACGGAATTAGAGTAATAATACCCGAGTGGAGGGATGAACAATGATCGTTTTCATACTTGGGTTTGGGGCGAAACCAAAACCCATTCTTGAAAAGGTAATTGAGGAGGAGGGAATAGACGCCGCAGTTCTAACGGAGGAAAACTGTGAAAAAGAAATTGAAAAGATAGAAAAGGCAGATACAATTTTCATATATGCGCTTAAAATTCCAGAAATCGTTAAATCCTCCATAAGGAAGAGTAAAGCAAGAGTTATTTCAGCAAACGAACTCAACAATGTTTCTCAAGAAATATTGGTAAGGGCGATGTCCTACTATATTCTCGGTGGTGAGGAGAATCTGAGAAACCTCGTTAGATTTCTCGCTGGTAGGAAATACAT
>CAYVVU010000099.1:0-4399 GCA_964455305.1 uncultured Thermoplasmata archaeon | reverse complement strand
CCTTTATTATGAAAGTACAACTTGACTGCGTTCCCTGCTTTCTTCGCCAGGCATTACAGGCATGTAGATTTTCTGGTTTAAGAGCTGAGGAACAGGAAAAGGTTCTACGGGAATGCATGAAGGTTTTACTTGAAATCAAATGGGATTCCACCCCGCCCGAAATAGCGCATAGAGTACACCGGGTAATAAGAAAATATACTCATGGAGATCCGTACAAAGAGGTAAAGAGAAAAAGTAATGAAATAGCCCTGCAAAAATACGAGGAAATGAAGGACTTGGTGAGAAGAAGCGATGACCCACTCAGAACGGCGGTGCGTCTTGCCATAGCGGGTAATATAATAGATTTCGGTGCGCTGGAAAAATTTGATTTGGAAACCACAATACAACAGGTTCTAAAAAAGCAATTTAGGTATGATGATTATGAAAGATTCAAAAGGGATGTTCTCAACGCAAACACTATTCTTTACTTTGCAGATAATGCTGGAGAAATAGTCTTTGACAAAATCCTTCTTGAGACAATACTTTCAATGAATGATGTTGAGGTGACTTTCGTGGTGAAAGCAGGTCCAATAATAAACGATGCCACGATGGAGGATGCAAAATTCGTATCACTAACCGAAATCGTAAATGAATTCAGATTCATATCAAACGGAGAGGTGGGCGTGGAAAGGAATTCCCCCGAAGTCAGGGAGTGGATAAAATCGCATGATGTAACGATTTCAAAGGGACAGGGAAACTATGAGGGACTCAGCGAATTTTCAGGAATTTACTATATGCTAATGGTGAAATGTCCCATAGTAGCCCGGGATTTATCGGCGGAGATAGGAGATATAGTTCTCCTTTACAGATAATTTTGAAGCCAGCACCATTACAGCAGAGGACATCCATCCCCCTTGCAGGTTATTTTCACGACATCGCCTTCATTAAAACAATTGCTTATGAGTTTTACATAGGGGAAATTGCAGTATACTCCGAGACCTTTTACTTCTATGCCATTTGCAAAAACTTCAAAATTTGCAGGATTTATCTTCAAATTTTTGCCTATGCAGACATAATATCCATAATGCGGAAAGCCACCATCAACAAAACCCATTCCGCAGGAGATGGGGGTTAGCCCATTTGGATTGGTATGCAATGGTTTGATCCAGCAGTATTTATCCTTCTTCTCAACTACAACAAAATCTTCTCCCTGTGCGACTGGTACAGATTCAATTATTATGGGGTTTAATTTTTCACCCCCTCGCGCCCTGTATTTATCTCCGCATTTTCTAAGTTCAAAGTGAGCATGAAGATCTGTCCACGGAAAGAAATAACCGGAAGGAATGAGTTTTCCCAAAGGATCTCCTAAGTAAAGAATATCCCCCATATTTACGATAGGTTCAACATGGAGAATTTTAAGAAACATGCCGTTGAGACAGTCAACAAGTATAAGGAAATCCTCGGAACAATTAATATTTCTTGGCGTTTTTATTTTTCTTATTTCAGAAACTTTTCCTTCTTCCAGTGGATACAATGCATGTCCATCATTAAAATAAACATCTATTGCCCCCGATCCTCTATGCGGGGTGTATGGGCTATTAAAAAAAGAATAATGGGTTTTGTTGGGAATCTTGAACTCTATCTCCCTAGATACCGCAACGGTGATCATTTTTGTGAAAATTCATCCAACGCCTTTAGCAGAGGAATTATGTGCATCACAGCGGGGCCGCCAGCCATTAAAACCGCGACATACGCTGCCTCTAGAATCTCTTCTCTTGTTGCTCCTGCCTCCAACGCCTTCTTCGTATGTATTACTATGCACCACTCACATCCAGATGCTATTCCCAACGCAAGGGCGATTAATTCCTTGGTTTTTAATTCCAACTTTCCTTCCTTCAAGGTGGCAAGCATAAGATCTCTGAATCCCCTATGTTGCTCTGGCATATCCTTGGCCAATTTTTTAAACGCTTCGTTTATTTCCTTTAGCTTATCTTCCGCCCAGCTCATCTACATCACCGCAGGATAATCTCATTTCTGTCTATAAAATATTTGCGTATACCATACCATATTAATGATATTGATAGTAAATCTCCGCTTCCAGAGTCGCCACGGAAGTTATTGCAAATTCTTAACCGAATTTCTTATATATCAAAACTTTTTATCACTTCTGCCATAGCCCCGTGGTGTAGCGGTCAAGCATCCGGGACTCTGGATCCCGGGACGGGAGTTCGAATCTCCCCGGGGCTACTTTTAAATGAATGTGTATGAGGGGACTGTTCACAACGGATTCGCGAGCAAAATGCTCACTAGGGGAAATCCTTCTTATCACAATTATGGAAAAGGGGTATGAACGATAGAAGTAACGATATTAAGATAACTAAATATAAATATGAAAAATGGAATTCATTCAGGATGCACCATAACACATATACTTTTCCATCTGAAGTTAAATAAAAGGCTCTCCAATTATCATCTGTTGTTCCATAAATTCTGAAAATCATATTAACTGTAAAGTTGCCTGGGGAGCAGATAGAAGGTACTCCACGGATAGTATAGTTAAGAAATATAGAGCATAATATCTCACCTACCGAAATATCCACGAGCGTAAGATTTCCGTTAAGTGTTCCAAAATAGCAGAGTTGAGGTGTATAATAAAAATTTGGAAATGTCGCCGTTCCCGGAGTGGTTATTATATCATTAAATTCATCATTATTTGTATAAACCAGTTTTGTAGCAAATCCCCAATATCCATCATTTAAGGTTATATCCTCATAGGGTACGGAGGCATTTCTTGTATTGTACACTCTGTATATGTTAGATACATTATTCTGAGAGAGATGTTCCCCATGGCGGATAAAAGTTCAACCTGCTCATCTATATCCATTTCTACGTATTTCTTCATTTTTGGGTCATAATATCCTATTCTTGCGTTTTTTAATGCTCCTATAACCTTTACTTCACCACATATTATATTGTTTTCCGAGGCAAATTTTTCAATTTCTTTGATCAAATCTTTGCCTTCAGGGATGCGAAATACAAAAACTCCTTCAATTTCTCTCATAACATCACCTCTCAGAAAACTTTACTCCTGCTTTTTATAACTCCTCTTGCCAGCGCACCCGGCCCTATAAATGTATGGCTGCCTATGAAAGTTCCGACATCTATGCTTGCGTTAATACCCGTATGCACAAAATCACCCATTATTACTCCTAATTTTCTTCTTCCGGTATCTACGAGTTTTCCTTTCAAATAGACCTTTATGCTTTTTTCATCCAGGCGGAGATTCGCAATTTTTGTTCCGGCACCCAAATTGCAATTTTCTCCGATCACACTATCTCCTACATAGTTGAAATGGGGAATTTTCGTTCCGTTCATTATTACTGATGCCTTTATTTCGCAGGAATTACCCACATGGCAGTTATCACCTATAACCGTATACGGCCTAAGATAGGCATTGGGTCCTATTTTGCAGTTTTTCCCTATGAGAACAGGACCTTCAATATATGTACCGCTCAGTATTCTGCTCCCCTCTCCAATTCCAACATTTCCCTTAATAATGACATTTTCCTCAATCTCTCCATTTATTTCAAATTTCTTGCGGTCCATAAGGAATTTGTTGATTTCAAGTAAATCCCAAGGAGTGCCTATATCAAACCAATACGATTTTGAACGGACTATTTTTATCTCTTTTCTCACAGCCATTTTGTTTATTATATCCACCAATTCGTATTCTCCCCTTGCAGAAATATCGCAGGAATAGTTAAAAATATCTCTATCAACAAGGTATATTCCGGCATTTATCCACTGATTTTTCGCTCCTGGAACCTTTTCTTCAATTTTTTCAAGATAATCCTCTCCTTTTATTATACCATATCTTTCGGCATTTTCTTTAAAAACAGAGAGGATGGCGATATCTTCTGATAAAATTTCCTCAACCACTCTGGGATCAAAAATTAAATCCCCATTAAGAATCAAAAATTTGTCTTCTGGATATCTCTTCAGATATCTTATAGCATCTCCTGTGCCTGCGATGGATTCCTGATACTCATAACTTATCCTAGCATTCTTGTATTTATCGCCATACCTTTTTGCTATTATGCTTCCCTTGTAGCCTATCAAGATAGTTATTCTATCTATTCCCGCGTTTACGATAGAATCAAGAATATGTTCAATTATCGGTTTGTTTAGAACGGGAATCATGGCTTTTGGTCTATTTTCGGTTAAGGGCCACATCCTCGTACCTTTTCCGGCAGCCATAATAAATGCGCGAATCATAACAATTCCTCCTTTATTTTATCTATAACCTCTTCAAGAACTTTTTTTGCCCTATCCTCTATTTCTGATTCCACAGTTATCCTTACCTTTGGCTCAGTTCCCGAAAACCGAATCAAAATCCAGGAATCCCCCAAGTCTATTCTCC
>CAYVVU010000098.1:0-4426 GCA_964455305.1 uncultured Thermoplasmata archaeon | reverse complement strand
CTAACAGCAGAACCTACATTTCCAGTAAATATATTTCCATGATACTCCGTTCCATCAGGCGCAACGACTATTAAATCCAAATCGTTTATAAGTGCGGGATTAGCGTTGGGCAATGCTGGATAATCGGTCCAAGCAAGCGTGACTGTTAGATTTTCCGTTGATGATTCAACATATACTTCAGTTTCCCAAGTTTCTCCGCTGGATATTCCTCTGCTCATCCCGTAGTCGTATACCGCGAGTTTTCTGGTATCTCCGGTGAAATAAAGCGCGTTGTCTAAATGAATTCTACCAAAGCCCTGATCATTATTGGGGAAATACATACCGTTGTACGGGTGGTCCGCAGAACCATCTCCAGTAACCTGATCCGCCGAATTAACGGCGATGGCTTTCAACAGTGCAGCAGATGGTGTGAAAGATACGCCTGTGCCCTTTGCGCCGTATGGATAATATCCATCCATAAAGTACTGTCTCGCAAGTGCAATTACGCCAGCAGCATTTGGAGTAGCCATAGATGTACCCTGCATGGTTGTTATACCGCCATTATTAGAAGAGGGATCTCCATCGCTGTCCGCGGAATCTATATCTACGCCTGGCGATAGTATTGTGGGTTTTATTCTTCCATCACCTGTCGGTCCGCGGGAAGAGAAGCTTGCAACATCGTTTAGGGTTTCATCTCCAAACCATAGCCATGTATAGCCCAGTGCACCTACGCTAATACAGTTTTTGGCTGTCGCTGGCGAGCCTACTGTTTGTGCATCTGGACCATCATTACCATTTGCGAACAGTATAAGGAAATCTGGGTGGTTCCACATAAACTGGTCTACTTGCATTGCTTCGGTCGTGTAATTGTAGTTGCTTCCACCCCAAGAATTACTTGCTATTCTCGCTCCATCATGATAATGCCAGTAGAACAGATAATTGAGGTCATCAGGAAGGCCCAGAGAATCTCCACTCCCACCTATATCTATAAAGCTTATTTTAGCTGATGGTGCCTGCCCATTGTACTGTGCATCACTTGAGCTGTAAGGTGTGGCGTTTCCGGCTATGCTTCCCGCAACATGTGTGCCATGACCCGAATAATCCAGATCATGGTCATCTACGAAAGTCCAGTAATGCACTATTTTTCTGTGATTTAAATCGGGTGAAGGAAGGTTATCAAGATCATAGTTTTTAGGGTCGTCAAACTTTGGTGGATTTACATCTCTGAACATCGTATGGTCGTAATCTATACCTGTATCCGCTTCTCCTATTATCTGCCCATCGCCGTAGAGGCCATGGTCCCACACAGGATGAACTGTAGAGTCTGTGGAAGCACCTTGCAGGATCGCATGCGCGATATCGTTGTATATTTTCATGGGGATATATCTTTCCACGAAAAGTACGGAATCACTCTTACTTATCCTGAGAATCGTGGAGTATGTGATATTTGTCACTATGTAATCGTATCCGAATCCTTTTGTGAAAGTTGCGTCAATTCCCATCCTCTTAAGAGTGAAGTAGATTTTTTCGGAAGAATCTTTAAGAAGCATTATCTTGACCTTTCCTCCACTCTTGCTCCTCATAATCTCATTGTCTATCTTGTAAGCAGCGTAGTATTTACCCACATAACTAATGAATGGATATTTTGGTAAACTCCCTTTTGATTTTAGGAGTACTGCATTGTAAGGTATGTACCCAATAACCTCGCCATACTTGGAAATTTCATTTATCCACTTTGCTTTCGGAGGACCATGGAACTTCACTATGAGCAAATTGGTATCTTCATTTTTGAGATAAGAGGGTATTTTCGGCCCCTCACCTGCATAGAAAGGATAGTTTGGAACGCCTATGTAATCCATATTCCTCGCTGATATTATTCTCGGATTACTTTTTGTCTTTAGAAAGATTTCTTCGGGAATCTTCGCGAGAACATATGACGGATATTTCTCAATCACTTTTCCGTTTAACCCTTGAAGGAAATCGTCGGAAGGATTCAGTATTATAACCTCTTCGTACTTCTGGTTTTTGGCTCCGGCAGGAACATAGATTGAACTAACCATAAGTGCTATCGCCACACCTATCAGCAACAACATCCAAATCCTCTTCATATCAACCACCTATGCGGAAGACATAAAAAAGATATTAATAAATTTTTTGAAGCATTTTTTAAATAATGTTAAACACTGGGAAAGATTTATTGAATTTTTACTTAAGGTTGGAAGAACATCATCTTTTGCTTGTGTTTTCTTCTTCTTTCTCGTAATGGCTTGACTACACTATAAGGGTCATAAACTGTTATAACATTTTTTTGTGTTTTCTTTTTGAGTATCTCTACAACTTTGGGATGGTAAGGACATCCGTAAAAGTTCCCATCCCGTGTGGAAAATATAACCCATCTCGCTCCAAATTTCGTGCTTGCATAGATTTCCTCCACATCGCTCCACTGATAACATCTGCGCGAAAACATACTGCGCATACAGAAACCATATTCGCTGTACTCAAAAACGCGAAAGCCAAAGTTTAGACATACTATAGTTCCAACAATTATTGTGATATAAAATAGAGATAACATTAGGCACGAAAACCAATCACTACACCTAAAAGTTATAGTATTATAAATCAATTTCTGAGGAGGCTCAGACAATGCATTACTTACCATATATACATACAAAGAGCCTATAGTAAAAAACATTGCAACATAAATGAAGTCAAGCTTCCAGTGTGTATGTATTTTGTTCATCTTTATATCCCTCCTAGTTCCTGTATGTAGGGCCTAAATATTTTATTGTTGCTATATTGAAAGCAAAGTTCAAAAATCACAAGCACCATACATAATAGATTCCATTTATTTCGATCCCAGAAATATACACTCCACTCTGCAATATTAACAATTCCATCATCATTGGAATCCCTGGCACTTATGTTCGTGGAATATTCAAGATACTGCGCTGTCGCTATTTCTTCGCCGTCGCTCAGCCCATCCTTATCCTCGTCGTATATGAACGGATTCGCGCCCACAGACATCTCGCCCCACCCACAGCTTACAAATCTTTATAGGCATCTTTTCGCGGTAATATGTCTATTACATATATCTCATCTTTGTGCAGTTCTATGATTATTCTGTAATTTCCTACTCTAATCCTGTACTTTCTCTTTGTACCACTTAACTTGACTACATCCAGATTTTTCGGAAAATATTCAAGTTTTCTTAAAGTTTCCTTAATTCTGCCTTTAACATTATCGGGAAGTTTCTTCAAAGATTTCAGCGCATCTCTCTCAATGAACACCTTATACTTCATTAAGAGCCTCCTCAAGAGGCACAAGATCCAACTTACCCTCTCTCTTTTTCTTAAGATACCTTTTTATCGCTTCTAACTCATCTTCCAATGGTTCATCCTCTTCTATGAATAAAAACTCCTCTATACGCTCCAATTTCTCCAAGATGAGATCTACCTTCCGCTCAAGCATCTCCACTTCCATATTTATCTCTATCACCTCCCGGTATTTAAAATTTCCTTCTTCCATATCTTCTCTTACCAAAAACTACTACTTTTGCCATTTCCCAACCACATCATCAAACAAACATTTAAGTATTTTTCCACATATCTTTATGCTGTGAAGAAAAGGGAGCATTTGGTTAGAGCGATAGCTCCTCCGGGAAGCGTATGCGTAATATGTAAAGGAACAAAATATCTCTGCGGAAAACCTTCGTGTCCATTGCTCCTGAAATATTACAAACTTATAAAAACGGTGAGCATAGTGGATGAAAGAATTTATGGAAGTTCTCCTCCCGGAGTTTTTGTCGGCTCAAAAAATTATCCAAAGGTATTCGCAGGGCCTTTGATTCCACCGTTTCTTGGGGATACCGCCATACTTGATTTTCCTGAGAAGTGGATAAATTTCAATATTGAGAAAATCGTGGATTTCAGAACCAAGCTTATAAGGGGTATGAGAGTCGTGGATGTATCATCCGCATCTATCCCGGATAAATATGTTGAGGATTTGCAGGTTTTGGCGATGAGCAGGTCTGCAGTGGACAGTGATGTGTTATTCGCCCACAGACCTACCGGAAAGATAGTGCTGAGTAGCGATGTCCAGCCATTTGGTCCTTCGGGAAAAATTGAAAAATTCAAATTTTACGAAAGCAAAGTTGACAGCAGAATTGAAAAATTTTACTATGACGATTTAAAGGCTGAATACGCTGTTGTCTCTCTATATACAAAAGGTGTTGAGGTAACGAAGATACAGAGGTGTTTCAGTGTAGGAATTTTCGGAGAGGAGAAAAGGAGGAAATTGGTTCCTACAAGATGGGCGATAACCGCCGTGGACGATATTATATCCGGTTATTTGGTGAGTAAGATTAAGCGATACAGCATAATTGACAACTACGAAGTTTATGTATCCGATCGTATGGAAAATATATTCGCAGTGATCTTTATTCCCGATG
>CAYVVU010000097.1:0-4485 GCA_964455305.1 uncultured Thermoplasmata archaeon | reverse complement strand
GTTGATGTATTTCGCTATTATTCCGTCTTCTCCCTTCATAATCCTCCTTTTAATTATTTCCTCAGCCATTTTGAGTTCTCGGGGGGTATCTATGTCTATCCAGTCATCGTGAACAACTTCGTAAGCCAGCAGTTCGGAGGAAGCCATCTCCTTGAATATTGAGGATAGAGGAACCGTGCCCCTCTCCGAAACCATTTTCCTGGCGTAATCAAAAATTTCCTTCTTGCAGTAAAACATTCCTGTGTCAAAATATGTATAATTTTCCAATTTCTTTCCTATATCCACAACCTTTCTTCCGCTCACCGCTACCTTAGTTGCTTCATTAGGATCCAAGGAAAACTTACTTACAAATGCCGTGGTATAATAGTAAATTTTTCCGCATTTTTCAAAGAACTCATCTCCGAAATAATGGTCCCCCATAAAAAGGAAGAAATCCCCGTTAACATATTTCTCCGCAAGAAACAGACTGTATCCGTTCTCCTTTTCTGGATGCGGATTCTTCACCAGTATGATATCTGGAAACTTATTTCGCAGGTAATTCGCAATCCTTTCATCGGAATAAACCACGATTATCCTGAAGCTCTTTTGTTTAAGTGCCCTAATAGTGTGCTCTATTATCGACATGCCGAATAATGGGATGAGTGGTTTTGGTACTGTGGAACCCATTCTTCGCCCAAATCCAGCGGCGAGTATTACCGCTACTGGTTCTCCCTGAACCATTTCACCAAATTGAAGAACTGCTCGTGCGTGTTCATAACATCAGTGTCCATCGGGCTCTTGAAGAAGAACGCCATCTCCTTGATTACACCGTACATTCCCTTCTTCTTGGCGAAGAGTAAAAATCTCGCGATGTCTATGACTAACGGTGCGGCGAGAATCGCGTCTATCCCATCCCATATAAAGTAGAATTTCATCTTGGTACCGAGGAATCCTCGGTAATGTATGAAATCAAAGGCCGTCTTGTTATCGTACAGACTCGGGAAGAACTGTATATCCGTTATGCTAAAAGGTTCGTAGCCCAGAACCTTCGCAAGAGTGCTGTCCTTGGAAATAATCTTGCTTTCTTTGTTGTCCCTGTGGTTAAGAACCATTCCGTCGTAATCACCGAGTATATTGTAACTCATCCAGCCAAGTATTCTTAAATTTCTGTAAAGGAATGCTGGGGCTAAAGTGGTCTTCATATAAGTTTCTCCTGTTTTTCCGTCGTTTCCGGCGTGGGGAACCCTGTTCTCTTCGGCTAGTTTTTTCAATGCTGGAACCGACGAGCCAACGCTGGGCGTGAAGTTTCCATACGGTATGCCGAGTTTTATGGCAGCATAGGCATACAGCATACTTGCCGTGGCATACTCCTTCTTATCCTCATCAAGCATTCTCTCAAAGCCATCAATAGTATCATGGTACTCGCTGTTGTACGGAGCGACAGGCTCCGTGGACGCCACATTTATCATAACTGTCTCATCATCGCGAAACTTCTTAAGGTCATCAATAAGAATATCAACTATCTCCCTGAGTGTGTACCCGTCTCTCTCCAGAGGGTTGAGATTCTTGAATTCATTTATGCCCGTTCCGCAGTTTATTCCCGTGCCCCTTTTCGCTTTATACCTTGCTAATTCATCCTTCACAGCGTCTAGAATATCCCGCGGAAAATGGCGGTTGACTTCCCAGTGTTCCAATGTCGCATCGTACATATTCCTGTCTAAATCCCTGATCTCATGACCTCCTATTTCAACATTTTTGATGTCGGCATACTTATCTATTCCTTCAAACTGCGGAAGTGCCGATACAAGACCGGTGGAATCAATCAAATTGCGCTTGAGAGCGGCGATACCCACTGCGGTTGTGGTGGCTACTACCCCATACATGCCCACCAACCACACTTTCATGGGCATCACCTCCTACAATTTCTTTTTATTATTTGAAAGAATCTTGCTCTGTAAATTAAATAACTGCCTGTGGATAACTACAATCGTTCTCGTATATAAATTTTTCTGCAACTCTATCCTTACTTTTCTTTTCAACCCTTCTTTTTCTTCAACTCCTTCTCAATCAAATCCCCGAGGGTCAGCGCTTTTGTGGTACCTCCTGTGGACATTTTTATCGGAGATATTTTCTCCGTGAGTTTAATTCCTAAAAATTTTTCAAGTTTTTTAATCAAATTTTTATCCGGATGAAACTCGTATCTTTCTATCTTCGCAATTACAGAACTCTTCTCGTTTATTTTTGCCGCGAGCTCTTCCTGAGTTAACTTCATCCTCTCCCTCGCTTTCCTTACGCGATCTCCATAATCTTCAACTAAAACCTCTTCTTCCTCAATAAAATCTTTTCGCTTCGCTTTCCTTCTCTTAATACTCTCTATTCTCATCCTTATGTAGTCCGGAGGGGATATAGGCTTTGAGGGTCCTTTACCGCCAAGTTCCACACCGAATTTCGCGCATTCATTGCAAACATTAAGCACCACACCCTCTATAATTACTCTCTTTGTTCTCCTAACATCCCTGCCGCAGAGTTCGCACTGCATAACACATCACAAAAACATATATAGGATTTTGCCATATATGGTTTGTGGTTGATATGAGCCGCGATGAAGTGGATGTCGGCATTCCTTCCGATTACGAACGAGAGGAGCTTCTGAGATACATAAGGTTATTAGAGGACGAGAGGAGATATTTGGAAATGGAGATAAGGAGATTGCAAAACGAAATAGACCGTCTTCGGGGTGAGATAAGAAAACTGAAGGAAGCGCCGCTCATAGTCGGATATATAGAGGGAAAAGTAGATGATAATCACTGGATAGTTAAAAGCACCACTGGCCCAACGGTTATAGTTACCGTGGCGAAGCACATAAGTCCCAAGGACCTTTTACCCGGAAAGAGGGTGGCATTAAACAAGCAGAGTCTCGCCATAATAGATGTTCTTCCCGATATTTACGACCCATCCGTTTCCGCGGCGGAAGTTATTGAAAAGCCCAATGTTACATATGATGATGTTGGAGGCTTGAAGCAACAGATTATTGAAATAAGGGAGGCGGTGGAGTATCCTCTCCTCAAACCGGAATTGTACAAAAAAGTTGGAATTGAACCTCCAAAGGGTGTGCTTCTTGTCGGCCCTCCGGGAACGGGTAAAACCCTGTTAGCGAAAGCCGTCGCCCATCATACACACGCGACATTCATAAGAACCGTTGGAAGTGAATTGGTCAGGAAATTTATAGGGGAGGGTGCAAGAATAGTTAGAGAATTATTCGCATTAGCCAGGAAAAAAGCACCGTCAATAGTTTTCATAGATGAAATTGATGCCATAGGAGCGAGGAGAATGGATATATCCACATCCGGCGACAGAGAAGTTCAGCGCACACTTATGCAACTTCTCGCGGAGATGGATGGATTTGAACCTCTGGACAATGTTAAAATAATTGCAGCGACAAACCGACCGGATATTTTGGATGAAGCCCTTCTTAGGCCGGGAAGATTTGACAGGATAATACAGATTCCTCTGCCTGATCTTGCGGCGAGGGAAGAGATATTTAGAATACACACGAGGAATATGAATATCGTGGATGTTGATCTGAAAACTCTGGCTCGGAAAACGGATGGGATGAGCGGTGCAGACATAAAGGCGATTTGCACGGAAGCGGGTATGTTCGCCATAAGAGACGGCAGGGATTTCGTTACGATGGAGGATTTTGAGAAAGCCGTACTTAAGATTCTGAGAACTCCCAAGCAACCGGGAGGAAACTACTACCTATGATTCTTATTCTCGGAAGTTACGAAGATATTGCGAGTGAAAACATATTCCGTCATTTATTGACGATGGCGGATTTTAAAAAAATATCTGAGAATCTCTACATATACGACAATTTTTATCTCAGGATGATTAGCGAACCGCTGATATACGCGGAAAACATAGATGAGAGAATAGCGAAAAACGATGGTATTGATTTTGAAGAGATTATTTTCATATCCAGACACAAGAGCGAGAGCGGGAGGGTAAGCTTGACCGTGCATCCCGTTGGAAATTTCGGAGATGCGAAATATGGTGGAAAACCGGGTATGCTTTCTCCAACGAACCCCGCAACCATGCTTGTGCTTCTGAGAAACCTTTATTCAAAATTTCCAGATATTACCAGTTATGAAGTTACTCATCACGGTCCCCTTCTGAATAAAGATGCGTGCTTCGTGGAGATAGGGAGCGATGAGAACGCATGGCGCAAAGATGAATACGCTGAAGTCATAGCAGAAAGTGTTTTGAATATACGCGAAATGAGAGGGATAGAGGTGTATGTGGGAATAGGCGGAGGTCACTACGCACCCCGCTTCACGGAAATTTCCGTTAAAGAGGATATCGCCTTCGGGCACATGGTTTCCAAGTATTATGTTTCAATACTCACGGAGGATTTGCTTAAGCAGGCGATTGAAAAAACCAGAAATTGTGATGGAATTTGCATACACAAGAAGAGCGTGAAAAGCGTAGATAGAAAAAGAATAATTA
>CAYVVU010000096.1:0-4502 GCA_964455305.1 uncultured Thermoplasmata archaeon | reverse complement strand
AATCAATGGGCATAGCGGTTAAGGAGGCGGTGGATAACTCCCTTGATGCCTGCGAGGAGGCGGGAATCCTTCCTGATATACTTGTGGAAATAAAGAAAGAAAAAGGAAGGGATGAGTACAAAATAGTTGTGGAGGATAACGGTCCGGGGATAGTGAGGAAAAAAGTCTCTCTTGTTTTCGGAAAACTCCTGTATGGTTCAAGGTTCCACGCGATGAAGCAGAGTCGCGGACAACAGGGAATCGGTATATCTGCGGTGGTTCTCTACGCTCAATTAACCACTGGAAACCCGGCGGTAATAATAACCAAAACGGAAAGCGACTACACCGCTTATAAAACCATCCTGCGAATAGATACCAGAAAGAACGAGCCCATAGTAATATCACAGGAACCACACATCTGGAACAAGCCGCATGGAACAAGGGTGGAGGTAATCATTAAAGGAAGATACGCGCGGGGAAAGCAGAGCGTTTATGAATATTTACAAAATACTGCCATAGTTAACCCCCACGCGAGAATAACTTTAATTGAGCCAGATGGGAAGAAAACGATATTTGAAAGGGCCGTGGAAATATTACCTCAGGTACCGAAGGAAATAAAGCCTCACCCTCACGGAATAGAACTCGGGGATTTGATGAGATTGGCGAAGGAAAGTAGTGCGAAGACAGTGGAAAATTTTCTTGCGAGGGATTTCTCAAGGATAAGTCCCAGGAAAGCAAAGGAAATATGCAAATCTGCGGGTATAGATTGCTCCAAAAAACCTTCCGAGCTCACGCTTAAAGAAGGAAAGAAACTTCTGGAAGTTTTTCAGAAAACGAAGTTTATGCCCCCACCAACCGATTGCTTATCACCAATAGGCGAAAAATTAATAAAAAAAGGATTGAAGAATGTTCTCGGAAATCTTCGCCCGTCGTTCTATGCTCAACCTGTTACAAGAGAGCCCAAAGTTTACGGCGGAAATCCGTTTATCGTGGAAGCGGGCTTAGTATACGGAGGAGACCTTCCTTCCGATTCTCAGGTCAAGATTCTGAGATATGCCAACAGAATTCCGTTGCTCTACCAACAGGGTTCATGCGCCATAACCAAGGCGGTTGAGAGCATAGATTGGAGGAGATACGGACTGGAGCAGAGGGGCGGGAAAGGAATTCCAGTGGGGCCAGCGATAATACTCGTTCACATAGCATCCACGAGAATTCCGTACACTTCGGAGGCCAAGGAGGCGATAGCTGAGATACCTGAAATAGTGAGCGAGATAAGGAACGCTCTTCAGAAATGCGGAAGGGATTTGAGAATGCACATAGCCAAGAATCGCAGAAAAAGTAAGGTTTCGGAGAAGTTTCAAATAGTGCAGAAAATACTTCCAGAAATCGCCAGAAAGAGCGCGGAAATATTGGATAGGCCGGTGCCTTCGCTGGAAAGGGTCATAGCCAAAGTTATGAATGTGGTCTGGATAGATGAGAGTTTTGAGAAGAAGGGCAACGAGATAAGAATAAAAACCAAGATAGTGAATTATACCGACAGAAAGAGGGAATTCAAACTCTACGCGGATATCCCTCTGGGAAAGATAATCAATGCTAATCCACCCGGCGAGATAAGGGAGGACGATGTTGTTGTGTGGGATGTATCCGTACAGCCCTACGAAACCGAAAACTACGAGATTATTCTTACGAACGCATCCAATTACTCCGAGACGACCTACTATGTGGAGGGAATAAATCCCGTTATGGTCATAGGTGCCGAACCTCTGCCAGGAGATTGGGATATAAAAACTCTTGAGATTATAGAGGAAGAAAGCGAGGAAGAGGAGGAAAAGGAAGAAGAGGAAATATACGAGGAGGAAGAGGTATGAGTGAGGAAGTTCTGAACTCTTTGAGAAAAATTGCGGAAAAAATTTATGAAGATATTGAAAAGGGTGAAATTCCCAGCATATCCCTGCCTTCAAGAACCAAGAAAAATATCGTCTTTGATCCATATTCCTGCGTGTGGAAATACGGGGATTCCAAGATTGTTAGAAGCGCAAAAAAATTGTCTGGTGCGTATATGCTTCTCAGAACGATGTATGTGATAGATTTCATAAAGGAGATGCTGGAAAAGAATAAGTCATCCACGCTCAGGGAGATGTACTACATATCCGAGGGCTGGGGCCTAGCGAAGTTTCACAGTCAGGATGAGAGCAACAAACTGGCAGAGGATTTGGAGATAATCACCAAAATGCTTAGAGAGGATTTTCATCTCCGCCCAGAAGAGGATGGCGCGAGCATTATAGGAAATATAACGATAGAGGAAACCACCAGGAAAGGGGATAAAAGGAAGATAAACTGCAGGGATGATGTGGGCGATGCAGGATATTCCATACCGTACTATGTTGAGAAGGATAAATTACGCTTCGTGGATTGTGACGCGGATTTCGTTATAGCTATAGAGACCGGCGGTATGTTTGACCGTTTAGTGGAAAACGGATTTGATGAGAAGGCGCGGGCAATACTCGTACATCTTAAAGGCCAACCGGCAAGGAGTACGAGAAGGTTGCTGAAAAGACTAAATGAAGAACTCGGACTTCCCGTGGTAGTTTTCACTGATGGTGACCCATGGTCCTTCAGAATATTCGCATCCATAGCATATGGCGCCATAAAAACCGCCCACATAAGCGAATATTTGGCAACGCCTACCGCGGAGTTCATAGGAATAACTCCAAGCGACATTGTAAACTATGATCTGCCCACGGATAAACTTACGGATAGGGATATAGCCGCTCTTAAGGCGGAACTTGAAGACCCGAGATTTCAGACGGAGTTCTGGAGGAACGAGATAAACCTCATGCTTGAGATAAAAAAGAAGGCGGAACAGCAGGCCCTGGCAAAATACGGCTTGGATTATGTTACGGATGTATACCTTCCAGAAAAATTAACGCAGATGGGCATTCTGCGGTAATTGGAGTAGTCAGTAATGACCCGCGCATATTGTTCTTGCTGGTTAAATCTGTAATAGGAAAGAAATTTTAAATAAAAGGAAGTGATAGAGATAGATATAGAGATAGTGATAAAAGTGCCTGAAGATATGGAGGAGGGATTGCGAGAGATATTAAAAGTTCTTGAAATACCACATAGATATATTTATATAAGGGCAAAGGAAAAAGGAATCCTTTTAGCAAAGAAAGTTATGGAAATCATGCTCAACAGGAACATCAAGGAAATATGTTCCTATTATAAACATTTCGATTGCAAAATTTGTCTTACAACTAGCAGATGCCCTATGTGCAGCATCAATATTCATATTTATACTTGCCTTGAAGAAATAGGAGGGGGTCGCTATGAATTGGAGATTAAATTTTCTAAATGACAAAAGATTTCGTTATATTAGTGATCCCAAGAAAAATATACGGGATTACATAGCCATATCGGTTATAGGTTCTGTGGTCACCATAATATTTGTTTTATATGTCCTTCCATTTCTCATTCTACATGTGGAATTCAAACCTTTACAAAAAATAGTTTACTCGGCTTTTGCAATATTTTATATCATATGGGAAATTCATCTATGGATTGTCGGTGATTATATGCGGTATTCCTTGCAACCTATCAAGTTAAAGATTTCAGATAAAGGTTTAGAAATAATAAACATGTTTGGAAGATACAGGAGGATACAATGGGACGAGATCAAAAATATAGAATACTCAGAAAAGCAAAACATGTATGTAGCGACAATAATTCCGAATCCGAAGCCACCGCCGATAATAGCGCCGCGCAAGATCAACATCGGACTGGATTTAGAGATAGGACCTATGGTGCTAAAGTACTGGGAGAGCAAGCGCAAATCTCAACGCGAAATCGGAAATGAGTAAGGTTTAAGTATTAGGAGGTGATAGAGACAGTGATGATAAACGAGAAGGCGTTGATAGTGTTAGAAGAGATAGAAAAGGAGTTAAAAAGTATTAAGAAGAGCATATTTGGAGGTAAAGCAGTTAAACTGAGGGGAAGAATAAAAGCCGTCGTGGATGAAGACGAAATTGAGAGTATAAAGAAACCGCTGTTCAGGGTTGAGTAGTGATGTATGTTATAGAAAAGCACGGGAAATTCTAACGAAAATAGATAATGGAGAGGATACTGGAGTTATTCCGAGTATAGTTATTTTGGAAACGCTTGCTGTTTTTGAGAAGAAAGGTTTACGCGATTTGTTTTCTGAGATATACACAGAAATCAAAGAATCATCTAATTATTTAATCTATCCTCTCTCATCGGAAATAGTTGATGAAGTCATTAATTTACCTTCAGAACTGGAATTACACGATAGGGTGATTATGGCTACCGCTAGATATTTAGGAACCCCAATCCTGACAAAAGATAAGACTCTCCAAAAATATCACCGAGATACCATCTGGTAAAAAGTTACTTATATGGGGTGGTTATTAGTGCAAAATAAAAATTCCGACAGCGATGGCTTAGCGAACATAGAGATGGCAATTTTCATAGAGGTTTCATGAACTATAGACTCATGAACCTGCTCA
>CAYVVU010000095.1:0-4844 GCA_964455305.1 uncultured Thermoplasmata archaeon | reverse complement strand
CAAGTATCCGCTGATCAAGATTCTCCTCCGCGACGCTCAGAAGAACGGGGCTCAAATAACCACCGAGGACTACGACCTTGCCATAGTGGAGGCGCCTGCAAAACCTGAAAATGTACCAACGCTGATACTTCACAGAGGAATAAACGAGGTCGGACTTCTGAAACTGGGAATAAGAGGCATACCATCTGCAAGGAACTATCTGGTCATCGGTTCCACGGATGCGAGGTTTGATGGATACACAATGGTAATGGGAAAGAGCGATGGCGCAGATCTCCTGTTGCCCATGCCTGCATGGGTTGAGAGGGACGGCACAGTTATAAACTCAGAGGGCAGGGAAATGAAAATCAGAAAGGCAGTGGAAGGCAAGAGTTTAATAGATATTCTTAGCTCTCTTTTTAATTATTTCTCAGATTAAGATGTACATTTGATAATCGGGTTTTAACACGCCAAAAACTATTTATATTTTTCCCTTCTCACCTTTTTGAGGAGGTTAGCGGTGATTAAATATGGGAAAGATGATAATGGTTTCAAATCGTCTCGTGGTGAGTGTAACTAAGAGTGGGGATGAAATAAAGTATCAGCAATCCGTTGGGGGCTTGGCGACGGGAGTGGGTGCAATCCACAAATTGTATAATATGCTGTGGGTAGGATGGGCGGGAATCGCGGCGGAGAAGGTGAGGGGCAGGGAAAGGGAGATAAGAGATACCATGCTAAAATGGAATCTTTATCCTGTTTTTCTGTCAAGAAAGCATGTTGAGAATTACTACCATGGATTTTGCAACAAAACGATATGGCCTCTGTTTCACTATTTTCCCCAATATACCGTTTACAGAGAAGATTACTGGAATTCGTATAGGAAAGTGAATGAAATATTTTGCAAAGAACTTATGGGAATTCTTGATGAGGGAGATACGGTGTGGATACACGATTTCCACTTCCTTCTTCTTCCCAAAATGCTGAGGGAAAAGCTTCCCAATCTGAATATCGGTTTTTTCCTCCACATACCGTTTCCATCTTATGAAATATTCAGAATGCTTCCCTGGAGGAGGGAAATAGTGGAAGGTATGCTCGGCTCTGATCTGATAGGTTTTCATACCTATAACTATGTGAGACATTTTCTAAGTGCGGTAAGACATATATTGGGATACGAACCATCTATGGGAAGGATCGTGGTGAACAACCGTCCCGTACTGGTGGATGCTTTCCCAATAGGCATAAACTACGGATATATAGAGAGCTATGTGAAAAGAAAGTCTGTGGAATCAAAGGTCCGAGAAATAAAGAAAAGTGTAGGCGATAGAAAAATAATGTTTTCAATAGATCGCTTGGATTATACGAAGGGCATAGTTGAGAGACTTGAAGCCTTTGATAGATTTTTGGAGAAGTATCCCGAATTCAGAAAAAAAATAGTTTTCATAAATGTGGTTGTACCTTCAAGAACATCCGTGGAACACTATCGCGAACTCAAAAGAAGAGTGGACGAAATAGTGGGCAGAATTAACAGCAAGTACAGAGATATAGATTGGGCACCTTTGATTTACATTTATAGATTCATACCGCAAACTACCCTAATCGCTTTGTACCGCGCCGCGGACATAGCGCTCATCCTTCCGCTCAGAGACGGAATGAATATGATAGCGAAAGAGTATGTTGCTTCCAAGACAGATGGTAGGGGAGTACTGATACTCAGCGAGATGGCAGGGGCGGCGGAGGAACTCGTTGAGGCGCTGAGGGTTAATCCTTTGGATACCGATGAGGTTGCAGATTCTATCAAAAAAGCCTTGACCATGTCCGAGAACGAGAAGATAAGAAGGATGCGCGTGATGCAGGGAAGAATAAGGGACTACGATATATTTAGATGGGCACAGGACTTTTTCTACAAACTTGATGAGATAAAAAGAGAGCAAGAAGAGTTTATGGGCAATGTTATGGATGAAGAGGAGACGAAAAAACTGATATCGGCATACAGAAAAGCAAAGAAAAGGATTATATTTTTGGATTACGATGGTACTTTGGTTCCATTTGCTCCCACACCATCCGAAGCGAAACCAGACAGGGAAATAAGAAGGATTATACGAAAGCTTTCTTCGGATTCAAAAAACACCGTGGTTATAGTGAGCGGCAGGGAGAAGAAAGATTTGGATGGATGGTTTTCAAAGTATAAAGTTGGTATGGTTGCCGAACATGGGGTGTGGATAAAAGAGATTGGAAAGGATTGGAGACTTGTGGAGGAAATAAACAATTCTTGGAAAGAGGTGGTCAGACCGATATTGGAATATTATACGCGCAGAACCCCAGGTTCGCTTATAGAGGAGAAGGAATACACAATGGCATGGCATTACAGGAAATGC
Organism: uncultured Thermoplasmata archaeon; assembly: GCA_964455305.1. Classification (GTDB taxonomy): domain Archaea; phylum Thermoplasmatota; class Thermoplasmata; order Thermoplasmatales; family CAYVVU01; genus CAYVVU01. Next base: position 2,493 of record CAYVVU010000095.1, on the reverse strand, counting down.
GAGAGTGTTCTCGGAGAAGTGAGGGCGAGAGAACTCAAGGAGGTTCTTCTTCAGATAACCGCTAACACTCCGCTGGGCATAGTTGAGGGAAAGAAGGTAATAGAGATAAGACATGTGGGAATAAATAAGGGAAGGGCAGCGAGAGAATTTTTATCGCATAGGAAGTGGGATTTCGTTATGGCGATAGGTGATGACCATACCGACGAAGATATGTATGACGCCATGCCTCCTGATGCGTATACAATAAAAGTTGGATACGGTCAGACGAGGGCGAAGTACAATATTAAAGAAGTTTCCGATGTAAGAAAACTTTTGAAGGAATTGATAAAAGTATCATCCACCAAATAAACCCCAATTCTTATATAAAGAATAACCATTACTCGGATGATGGGAAAAAAAGTGATTTATCTCGGAATATCTATGCTTATCGTCGGAATACTTATTGGATTCTGGGGGACAAACATAGTCATAGAAGGAGTGATAGGAAAGGAGATAACAATACCCTACGGGGAAGACAGGATAGTTGAGATTTCCGCCAATAAAGGAAACTTCGTACATTTTGAGGTGAACTGCACCTCTGGAAAAGTTGAGATCAATATCACTTCGCCCAGTGGTGAGATTTTGAATTCCTCATCACTCTCTCAGGGTGAAAGATGGAATTATTCCGTGGCGGAAGCAAACGAAGGAAAGTACATTATGGAGATAAAAAATACGGGAAATACATCCTCTTCCGTAATTTACTCTGCGTATCAGATAAACTCTACGGGAATATATCTCATGCTCGTCGGAATGATTCTGGCTGTTCTTTCCGCAATTGTTATGATTATGGGAGTGGTCCTCCTCTATATCTCCAAAATGAGGTCAGGATATGGAGGTGATTACCGTTGATGAGAACCCATAACCTTGGAGAACTCAAAAATCTTGAGGATAATACAGAGGTAAAAGTTTGCGGATGGATACACGAAGTGAGAAATATAGGAAGGATAGCGTTCATTGTGCTAAGGGATCGTTACGGATTTGCTCAAATAACCGCGATTAAGAAGGAAATAGGAAAAGATAGGTTTAAGCAACTGGTATCTCTGCCTAGGGAGAGCGTAATATGCGTGAAGGGAATTTTGAAGAAAAGTGAAATAGCCAAAATGGGTTTTGAAATAATACCTAAGGATTACGAAGTCCTTAGCATATCCTCAAAGCCCTTACCGTTGGGCGTGGCGGATAAGGTATCTGCCGATTTGGATACTCGCTTGGATAATAGATTCCTGGATTTAAGAAAACCTGAGATATTTTCCATATTTAAGATAAGGAGCGATTTGCTGGAAGGCATAAGGAACTCATTGCTCAGGAGAGATTTTGTGGAGGTGCATACACCAAAAATAGTTGCCAGCGCTACGGAAGGAGGTACCCAACTTTTTGAGGTCAAATACTTTGAAAATAAGGCATATTTAGTACAAAGTCCCCAGCTTTATAAACAGATAATGATGGCCGCGGGATTTGACAGAGTGTTTGAAATCGCCCCGGCATTCAGGGCAGAAGAGCACGACACCACAAGACATCTCAATGAATTCATATCTGTGGATGTGGAATTCAGTTTTGCGGATCACAACGATGCCATGAAACTTCTAGAGAATGTAATTTACGAATCTTTAAAGCATGTGGAGAAGAAATCTGAGGAGCATTTGGAGAGATTAGGCGTGGAAATAAAAATACAGAAACCACCTTTTCCTAGGGTGACATACGATGAAGTGCTTGAAATAGCGAGAAAAAGGGGAATAGATATTCCTTGGGGCGAGGATATACCTGCGGAAGGTCTAAATGCGGTGGGTGAGGAATACAGGGATACATATTACTTCATAGTGGACTGGCCCATATCCACCAAACCATTTTACGCCATGCCTGAGGATGATAGAATCTGTAGGGCCTTTGACCTTCAGTATGGTCCGAGAGAAGTTTCCAGCGGGGCTCAGAGAATACATGATTACGATTTACTCGTTAAAAGACTGAATGAATGTGGATTAAATCCCGATGATTTTGACTTTTATTTGCAGGCGTTCAAGTACGGAATGCCGCCCCACGCCGGCTGGGCGATAGGGATGGAAAGATACCTCATGGTTCTCCTCGGTCTTAAAAATATAAGGGAAGCGATACTATTTCCGAGGGACAGAAAAAGATTGCATCCATGAATCTGAGCGAGTATGAAAAGAATGTTGCGATATCCGTGATTCAAAAGTATCTGAAAAAAGGAAATATGGCCCGGGCCCTTCGTGATATTCTTCCAAATTCTCATTTATCTCTAAATGAGAGGAGTAGGGTTGCAAAACTTGTGCACAAGATTGTTAGATATAGAAGATTGTACGAATATCTTCTCAGAAAGGATGGATTGGCTGTTGATGCCGTGAATTTGGTGAATATGGCCACTGAAAAAATCAAAGTTAAAGAATTTCCGCCGAAATGCATAAAATATTCATTTTCGGATTTTCTGTGCAGTATTTTGAG
>CAYVVU010000094.1:0-5007 GCA_964455305.1 uncultured Thermoplasmata archaeon | reverse complement strand
ATCCTCCCCCGCGAAGTTTGTTACCACGCATATCGGCTGATATTCAATATTCATCTCGCGGAAAAGTTTGGCTTCTGGTCCCACAGTCATTCCTATTATATCTCCTATTTGGGAAAAAAATTTCACTTCCGCTAATGTTTCAAACTGAGGGCCGGGATTACATATATAGGTTGCGTTTCTCACAAAATTTTCGCCAATATTCCTCAGGCAATTCTCAATAATTTTTCTAAGAGTGGGGGAGAATGGTTCTCTCATGGGTGCGTGAATCCTCGCGTTGTCATGAAAGGTATATACCCCACAAAAATCCACGAGCTGTGAGGGGATAACCAAACTTCCCGGCGGAATTTCTTTACGGAGAGAGCCAACGGCACTTGCCCCAATAACAAATCGTATATCCTTCTTCTTGAAAAAATAAACTATCGCCTTGTACGGTATTCGGTGCGGAGGAATATCCCTCATATGGCGGTTAACAGCCACTATGCCCTCCACCTGAGAGTAAATAACTTTTCCGTATGGTGTATGGAAGGTTCTATCGTAAGGGAATATATCCTCGTAGCCCGTTCCGCAGACGAACCCGATCATTTTATCATGCCTCTCAAAGCATCAATATTTATTTCAAAGGCTGCCACGGGGTTGTATATCTCCAATTCTTCCAGAATTCTCGGATGTATTTCGCCTATTTCTCCTATTACCTTCCCTTCAGCGATTATTCTCGCGGCCCTGCCTTCTATGTAATATTCCTCGCTCAAATCCTCATATACAGCATCTATCCCCAGTAGAGATAGTATCTTCTGTACCACGGATTTAACCTCGCTGAAAGATGCTTTTGTATGCGCCGTTACCCCCGCAACATTCGTGTGTTCTAAATTTTTCAAAACAACCCTTCCTATCTCAAAAACTCTCTGCGGATATTCCCTATGAGTATTATCCGCGAGAAACATAAGAAGATTGGGTAGAAGTTTCGGCCTGACTACATTCAAGTCTTCGCTTACCGGATTCACTATTTCAACAAAATCCCCCTTTATACCGAATATCCCCTCAATATTCCTTCGGGATGTTAGGGTAAGGGTGCATATCTCCTGATATCCTGCGCCCACCAACAACCGCCTAATTATGTTTGAGTTTTCCGTTATTCTCATCAAATTCCCCACCGTAAATCTCTCGGGCAGTTTTTCAGGTATGCGGTCGTATCCGTACCCTATCGCGATTTCCTCAACCACATCTATCTTATCCATTATGTCCACGCGGAATCTGCCCACCAGAACTTTTACACTTCCATCGCTTATCTCCGCAAAATGGCGCATCTTCATTAAGGAATGAACTATATCCTCTTCCGCCAAATCCATGCCGATTATATTTCGGATGTAATTCACATCAACATCCATGCTGAGAGGGTTCAAATCGGGAAGTTTTCTATTCTCTGAAGGATATTTCACCAAACAACTGTAAATTTTCCCACCTCGCTCGGCGAGGGCTGTGGCCAATATATTAAGTATATTTTCAACCGCCATTCTATCGGTGCCTGTAACATCTATGAATATATTCCTTGTTTCTTCCGTTATCTCAGTAAGAGTGCCATTTATGATAGGAGGCATTGAAAGAACATTTTCTTCTGAATCCACGATGAGGGGATAAACATCACTCTTCTCTATTATCCAGCCGTATTCTCTGCCCTTCGGATGGTTGCGCAGTATATCCCGCAGCGTCATCTCCCTATCCATGCCCAGAGGAACGAAAGAATATTTGTCCGGATCCGCACCGATATATCTAAATGGGGGTTTTATCTTGGAAAAGTCGTGAAGTCCTATCGCAACCTTCTTTCTCTTCCTTCCGTATGTGATGTGAAGTTTTTCCTGCGCCTCCATGAATGATTTTATGGCGTACTCATCCACATAAACATCCTTAACCAGCGCGCATCCTATATAGGGCCTAACGGACAAAACGCTTTCATCAACCTCCAAAACTATATCTGCTTCATCCACATGATAATTGGGAAGTCCCAACTCTATTTCAAAGAAGCCCTTCGCCGCTCTCACAATTCCTTCCACAGTGAAAAGGTCGGGCCTATTGGGAAAAAATTCCACATGTATTTCCTCATCATTCATACCCTTAAAATCCGCCCCTATCATGGGTATTCTTTTGGCGAATTCCTCCACGGAAATTTCGGGAAGCATTCTCTCAAGTTCCGCGCGCTGTATCCTTATTACTGGCATAAGTGGGGTATGAACTTTTGAAAATAAAGTTTTTATCTGAAATTTCCGTTAACTTTTTATACCCCTTTCCCATAAGTTGGGATAAGGTGAGAGCATGGCAGATATCTGGATAACCGTCGCGCTATTTATAGTGTTTATACCGCTGATAATTTACTTTGGGATGAGAACCCTAAAATCCATCAAGATGAAAAATGTCAAGAAGGAGGATGAACCAGGGCCCGAGGATAGGGCATATAATGCTCTAAATTCCACCAAGGCCATCGCGAACATTCTTAGGGAGAGGGGTTACGATACTAGTCCCGCAGAATCTCTGCTTGCGAGGGCGGAGGAAGAGTACAACTACGGAAACTATATGGCTGCGTATTCCCTAACGATGAGTGCCCGTCGCATTCTTGAAAAGATAAAGGAACTTGAGCCAGACCCCGCTAAGGTTATGGCAGCCTCTGTAACCTCACCTACCGTTGAGAGGGAACTGCAGTATTTGACAGAAAGCGAGGAAGAGGGGAAAAGTGAGGAAGGGGAGGAGGAAGAGGAATACTATTCCACAAGTTATCTGATACGCCAGAAGTATCCCGAGAACTATCTTCAGTCAAAATTTGCCATCAGTGTGGTGGCGGCGAAGATTGAGGAACTTGAGGAGGGTAGAGTAAAGGAAGTCGCCAGAATATTTTTCCAGAAAGCACAAAAAGCGTTTGATAATGAAGAGTATACCGATGCCCTAAAATATGCTATAAAATGCAGAAAAATAATAGATGGTGAATATTCTGTGGATGAGGCTTTGAAAAGCGAAGAGGAAGGAGAAAGGGTTGTGGAGGAAAGCATAAAGGGTCTCAAATGTCCCAACTGTGGCGTGGAAGTTGAGGAAGGAGATAAATTCTGCTGGAACTGCGGTGCTAGAATTTCTTTGATTTGCCCAAGATGCGGATTTGAAGCGAGACCCGAGGATAAATTCTGCAGAAACTGCGGGGCAAGACTGAAATGAGAAAACTTGCCCTTTTGTTAATAATTTTCGGCCTCGCTTTTATAGCAGTTGGATTGATTAGAGGAGGAACCGCCGGATTCTTTCTTATATTTCCTTTCGTAGTTACATCCGATCCTCTCGCCGCCATAGGTTTCATACTTATTTTTATTGGATTTATCATACTGTTTCTTTCTCCATTTTACGGAGAGGTTTCCGAGGATATTCCACACATCTCCCACGAACCTACGGCTGAGAGAAAGGAATACGGTGGAGTAATACTCATAGGACCGTTCCCCATAGCATTCGGCTCCTCGGAAAAGATGGCTAAAACAATGCTAATTCTCGGCATAGTGGTTTTTGTAATTTTCCTTGCAATTACAGTTCTATTCTTTTCTTTTTCATAAGTTCTTTTATCATTTCATCCTCTTTCTTCTCAAGCTCCTCCTCAATCTTTTCTTCCATTTCTTCACGCATCTTTGCAAGGATTTCCTTTTCTTCCTCCTTCTCTCTTATTCCTTTTATCTCTATTATTCTTTCCCTCATCTCCATAGCTCTGCGGTGAAACTTGTCCGCTTTTTCTCTAGCCTTTAGGTAATTTTTATGTGCCTTATCCGCCAGTTGGGATATTCCATCAGCCTCTTCCGATAATGCTGCTATCTTCGCGGATATTTCCTGTATTTCATTATAGATTTCACTTATCTTTTCACTCTCATTCTTAGCCATTTCAAAAAGTTTTGATATCTCCTCGTCTATCTTCCCTATCTCTCCGAATATCTCCCTCTGCTTTTCCAGAAGTTTTTGAAGTTCCTCCTCCTTTTTCCGCATATCCCTTATCTTCTCTATGAGCCTGTTCTCCTCCTCCAGATTTCTGGGAATTACCTGAAGTTCGTATTCCAATCTCTCTATCCTTTCCACGAGTTTTCTCAGACTATCCTCTAAGGATTCATCTATTTCTCCCTTTAAATCTTTCTTGAATCTTATGAGTTCTCTGGCTCTCTTTCTGTACTCATCTCTTTTCTCTCTGTGGTTTCTCATCTCTTCCAGAAGTTTTCTCCTCTCTTCCCTTAGAGATTTAAGTTTTGTGATCATCTCTTTCTTTTTTGCGTTCAGAGAATCTCTCTCCTCCCTGTACGAACGGGCAAGTTCGTTGTAATAATTTCTCTTTTCAATTAAAATAGAGTATTTGAGTTCCGCCGCCTCCAACTCGCTGAGCTTCTTTCTGGGCATCAGTCAATTATGTCTATATCCGCATCCAATCCGCCCAATGCCTTTCTGACTTCAGTAAGCGGCTTTCCTCTCTCCACTATGTAGGGAGATTTTACTCCAGTAAGCACAACTAGGACCCTTATCAGATTCTCCAAAGTGGGGTCTATGGACGCTCCCCAGATTATCCTGGCCATCGGATTTATGCTGTTATGCACTATTTCCACGGCCTTCTGCGCCTCCATAACACTCATGTGCGGATCTCCAACAACGCGAACCAAAGCGCCCTTGGCATCGCTTATATCCGCCTCTATAAGCGGGGAGTTTATAGCATTCCTAACCGCTTCCTCTACCCTGCCGTGGGGGCTGTCGCTCTCTCCTATACCTATCATAGCAACGCCGCCATCCTCCATTATAGTCCTTATATCTGCGTAATCAACATTGACCAATCCCGGCTTGGTTATTATTTCGGTAAGACCTTTTATGGCTTCCATAAGAACCTCATCTGCCACGCGGAATGCCTGATTAAGAGGTAATCTAGGAACGATTTGCAAGAGTTTATCATTCGGTATAACTATGGTTGTATCGGCATATCTCCTTATTCGGTCCAACCCCCATAAAGCGTTTTCC
>CAYVVU010000093.1:3859-5222 GCA_964455305.1 uncultured Thermoplasmata archaeon | reverse complement strand
ATAGCTATTAATGGTCCGAAGAGTATTCCCACTAAGGATACCATAAAACCCACAAATACCACATAGGCCAGAATGGAAGGAGAATATCGGAGTGCTATTACCGAAGAGATAGGTAGTGATAAAATAGCGATTAACAGAAAAACGAGTACAACGCTACCGAGGAGCGTTAGGGCATCGCGCAGAATCTTTTTGAAATTTAGAATACCAAGATGATAATCCGTCCCCATCCTTGAAGAAAATACGGAAGATACATTTCCCGCCTCACCCATAAAAACGGGTATGAGAAAAACCACCGCCGTTCCAGATATGCTCGGAAAAACTGATGTCTCTAAGATTACACCACCGATGCCGCTTATCATTGCGCAAACAAGCATAATGGCAATTCTGTTAAATTTTGCTCTGCCACGAAACCATTTTATCAAAATTATTAGAGATATCAATATAACTATCAATTGAGCAATGAGTGGTGTCATCAGGGCGAGAAATACTCCAAGAAATATTGTGGGTATAGTTATTATATCGCCGGCTGTGGTTACAAATGGAGCGGTTACATTGTCCGGGTCCCAGCCACACTTGTGTGAGAATTTAGCAATAAAAACTGTTAAAGCTGTTAGAATTGCCCCGGAAAAAAATGCTGTGAAAACCATTACGAATGTGAGAAGAAAATAATTTGCGATTCTGAAACCCATAATTTTGGATGCGATAAGCGCGAAAATCGGTATGAAAAAACTCAGGAATAGAATTTCGCCCATCGTCGTAAAAAATTCCTCCTTAACCGATTCCTCCGTTGCCGTACCCAAGTGGAGGGATGTGGAGAACCTCGCCGCCAACGCTCCGTAAACATTGCCCCTTAACCCCATGGTCGGTGGAATCATAAGAAGTATTCCCGGAACGGCAATGAGATAATCCTCAAATATTCCGAGAAAAGATCCACCGAGAATATCCGCTATTCCACAAACGACCAACGCTACCATTACCTCGCGAAACAACTTCATTTTTGCATCGCTCTTTTTCATAGGAGTGCGAAATCATAATTCCCTGATACAATTTATAATTTCCTCTCTGAACTTTTCAACATCCTCCACCCTACCCTTCGCGGAAAAATCCCCGCCGCCACCTCTCACATTCATCTTGCTCTTCAAACACTCCAGAAGTTTTCCTGCCATCTTCTTCCTGGAATACAGCGCGAAAGTTTTTTCGGAAATTATAACTATAAAATCAACATCTATCTCCTCATCCACAAATTTATCAGCATCTTTTACGGATATGCCTTCATAAAAAGCAACTGTATATTTTCCAACTTTATGAGATATTTTCGGTATATACTCCCTGAAAAGTTTTCCGTACTTCTTCCTCCAAACCC
>CAYVVU010000093.1:2387-3849 GCA_964455305.1 uncultured Thermoplasmata archaeon | reverse complement strand
TTCCTCATGCTTTCTCATTTCTTCATCAAGCATCTTCTCGTACTCCGAAATTTTTTCTCTTATCCTCTCGCTCAGCGGAGGCTCTTTTCTTCCCACCGTCTTCATGGATTTCCAGTAATCCTCCAAAAATCTGTTTAGTGTTCGTATTGCCCTATCTCCGGCGACAAATTCTATCCTCCAAATTTTTGAAGTTTTTCTGTAAAAGTTTGTTATCTTTATTGGCAGAACTTCCACGGAATTTTTCACATGAGTTCCTCCACAAGCGGTGGAATCGTAATCCCCTATCCTGATAACTCTCATCTCTCCCAAAACCTTTTTGGAGATTTTTCTGAGATTTTTGTCGGTATCCGTTGTATCAACCTTTATCTCCAAACACCTTTTTGCTTGGGAATTCGCTTCTATTTCAAATTCAACAATATCTTTCCACGAGAGGGCTTGCAATTCTATCTCTATCTTTGATTTTTCTTCAAAAATTTGAAATCCCTGCGTATCCGCACCCCTAAGTTTTAATATAGCGGCAGATAAAATGTGCTGTGCGGTATGCTGAACCATATGCTCGTACCTGCGGTCCCAATCCAGAGATACCAACACCTCCTCGCCCCTATTGGGAACTTTACCTTTAAGAGAGCCTATATGCCATACATCATCCCCCTCCTCCCGGGAGGCAATTACCCCAATCTCAAAGCCCTCCCCCCGTATTATACCGAAATCCGCGGGTTGTCCACCCCCGCCGGGATAGAGAATTGTACGGTCCAAAAGAATCTCAATTCCCGAATCAGTTCTCCTGACATCTAATACTTTCGCTTCGCATCTCTTGACATATGAATCGTAATGGTATATTCGCTCGGTCATAGAGGTGGAATTGCGGAGAGGTAAATAACGATTATGGAAAATTATAAAAACATACTTCCCATTATCCTTTATATGCTGCCCTCCACGATGGACATATCCGCCCTTAAAGAGAAATTTGCAAGAGCACCGATAGATACAAGCGATGGGGTGAGATTTCTCCATTACAGTTTAATAATGATTGTTACAGTATCTATAATTTCTCTCGTAAATGCACTCGTGATTTTCATATCTCCTGTGATTGCCGACAATCTCTCAGGTTTAGGATGCATATCAGGCATTCTATGGTTCATATGGCTGATCTTCATAATTCTCGGTGCTATGAGAGTTAGAAAAGGCTCATCAGAAGTTAAGATTGAGTCTCATGAAAAAAACTCCTTACTGGGAATGATTTTCGCTATACTGGTTATAATAATGCTCATTGTAACGGTAATCTATGCCATAGCTGCGATATTTGGAGCAGTATACTCTTTTATGATGAAAAGCCAAGGAGCTAACAGCGAAATGTACCTGAGTTCCGAGGATTTAAAGGATTTTATGGACGCTATAGAGAAAATAGTAATTGTAGTGCTCATTCTTTCGGCCATAACATCAATTTTTATGGGCGCAGCGT
>CAYVVU010000093.1:0-2377 GCA_964455305.1 uncultured Thermoplasmata archaeon | reverse complement strand
TTCTCGCATTCATTTTGATTGTCGCCGCATCCCTAGGAGGATGCATTGTTGGGATAACCGTTGTTCATTCTGTTATACAGGATATAAAAAATAATATGCCTCAAACAAATAACTCCACCGAGTTGAACGAGTATCTGAGTAATGTATCTGTGAATATTTCTGGTGTGCAGGCCATGGGGGAGATTCCCAATGCTCTTAGTTTGGTCGGTTATGTGATTTATTTGGTACTCTATTCCCGTACAAGAAAGGAGTTGGAGGATGCCGTCAGAAAAATGCGAGAAGCCGAAAGAGTTCCCCCGCCTCCACCTCCTCCACCGGGCGTGGAAATTTACAGTCCAAAAATTCCTTCGGAAGGTGAATTAACTAAAGTTAGATGTCCATACTGCGATTTTGAGTTTGAAATAGCTCCCTCTCTTATAGGCAAGGAATTGCAATGTCCGAGATGCGGAGCGAAATTCAAAGTATAAGGACCGCATACTTTCTACAATTTTTAACATTTACTGCTGTAATGCTGCCCTGGGTATTTGTAGCTCCCATACTCCAGAAGATGGGTGCATCAAAATTCTTTATAGGACTTGCTGGCGGATTATACAGCTCATCATACCTTATATCTTCAGCAATTAGCGGGAGAATAGCGGATGAGAAGGGCGCAAATCTAGTTATAAAAATAGGTCTGGCAGCTTCAGCCATTACCTTTTTTCTGCAGTACTTCGCATCAGATGCTATTAGCTTCATACTTGTCAGAGCTTTGAGCGGTTTCGCGGTAGGTATGTACCCCGGAGCAATTGTGGCTGTTGCCTACTATCTTGGAATAAAAATCGGAAGATTATCGGCGGCTGGTTCCACAGGATGGACCGTTGGGAGTGTACTTTCATCAATAGTTGCATTTTTTATAAGTGAGAAATTTACTTTTGTTGTATCTTCTTTGGTGTTTCTTATCGCTTTCATTCTTTCTACAAGATGCCAATTCAAAGGAACAAAAGTTCCGAGAGTTAATATGAAAGAGGTGTTCAAAAGAAATCGCGAGGTGTATTTAACTATGCTTCTCCGTCATACGGGGGCGAATACGATATGGATGTTCTGGGTTCCTTTCCTCATGAGTCTGCACTCTCCATCATATCTTCCACCCGCTCTGATGGCGATAAACACCGTTTCCCAAATAGTTTTTATGTACTTCATAACGGATATAAAATCTCCGAAAAGTCTCATTCTTATGGGAATTCTGGCATCCTCAATAACATTCTATGGATATTCTTTAATAAACTACTACCTCTGGATTATCCCTTTACAGATTCTTCTGGGAATATCCTGGGCATTCTTGTATGTGGGTTCTGCAAGATACCTTGTGGAGAACAATAAAGAAAGAGCCACCGCAATGGGATTGCTGAACTCCACTATAGGAACTGCCGCGGTCATTGGGCCATTGTTGGGTGGTATTATACTTCAACTAACCGGGAGTTACAAATCATTGATGTACACTGCTCTGATACTTACTATATTATCTCTGATTTTTTACGGATTATTTTGCAGAAAATGTAAGATGAGAAATTAAACTCTTATAGAGAACTCATAAGACAACCCCACCAAAACTTTATATCCAATGTTATTAATCCCTCTACCAAGGTGATGCGTGATGGCGAAGAAGTATGTGTATTTCTTTGAGGAAGGAAGCGCGAAAATGAAAGACCTGCTCGGCGGAAAAGGAGCGAATCTGTGCGAGATGAAGCGAATTGGTCTCCCCGTTCCAGAGGGATTCGTTATTACTACAGAGGCGTGCAAAGAATTCTTTGCAAAAAACGATTTTCCGGAAGGGTTATGGGAAGAAGTTCTCAGAGCGATGGCGGAACTTGAACGAAGAACGGGCAAAAAATTCGGAGGGGAGGATAATCCCCTGCTTGTATCTGTAAGGTCTGGCGCTCCAGTTTCAATGCCCGGTATGATGGACACTATTCTAAACCTCGGATTGAACGATAGAACGGTTGAGAGTTTGGCGAATGCAACCAACAACCCCAGATTTGCATATGATGCTTACAGAAGATTGATACAGATGTTTGGAAATGTAGTTTTGGGCATAGAGCATAATGAATTTGAAGAGGTTCTTGATGAAATAAAAAAGAAGTACCAAGCGAAACATGATGTGGATTTGGATGTAAACGCCTTAAAAGAGGTTGTTGAGGAATTCAAAAAAGTTATTAAAAAGCATAATAAAGATTTTCCTCAGGACCCTTACGAGCAGTTAAGAATGGCCATCAGGGCTGTTTTTGAATCCTGGAATAACGAGAGAGCGATAGTTTACAGGAGAATAAACAACATCCCCGACGATATGGGAACGGCAGTGAACATAGTTACTATGGTCTTCGGAAATATGGGAAATGAC
>CAYVVU010000092.1:0-5260 GCA_964455305.1 uncultured Thermoplasmata archaeon | reverse complement strand
GAAAAACATATGAGGCAGGTAGAAAAGTGGGATTAATACCTTTTGGCTCAGATGTTCCAGAAAACTTGGTTATCAAACCAACCCGTGATATTTATTCCATTCTTAACATGCTCGCAAGACTTCTACCAACCTCGGGGACAAATCTCTACAATGCACTTCATTACGCAAAAGGCATAGAGGGGAGACCTACTATATATGTGTTTACAGATGCCTATACGGGAGAGATCGATGGCTGCATGAATGTGCTTAAACAGATTAAGGGGAAGGTTATTATATTCCTAGTAAATGATCGCATTGATCATGCAAATGAGTGGGTTTTGAGGGCAGGAGTTAAGGTTATACAGATAACTCCTGAGGGACTTATTAGAAGGGTATGGAATGAGACATAGGATTCTGGGGAAAACTATTTATCGGATTAATGATTTTGTTGTGCAGCATGAGACGCAAGGTTTGGTCTTACATACTCGTTGTTATGCTCGCGTTATCGTTACCTTTGGCGGGGGGGTCAGACAAAAAATCCTCAAACATATTTTTTAATCCAGTTGAATTTTTTGAGTATTTAAATATAACTACTCAGCAGGATTTCAAAAACGGCACATGGGATTCCACTGTGGACCTTGATACATACCCGGGTAATATCACTCTTAAAAAGTATACTTCCAACTATACCGTCGGAAAACTGGATGCCCCCTCAAGTTCTTATTCTTCGGGATACACTGTAGTTCCTGGAGATTCTGCATTCATTTTTTCTTCCCCCGGAACTGTTAAGAGAATCGCGATAAATGTCGGTACCTATGCTGGAAGTTTTAAGGTGAAGGTGCTGCGCCGTACCAACACAGGACTGTGGTATGCTGTAGCCACTTCTCCCGTGCTATATCCCAGCCCAAATCAGCTGAATTACTTTAATGTGAACCTCAATGTGAGCACGGGTGACCGTTTGGGAATATATACGGTTTCTGGGCAGTTATCCGCCTTATCCGCAAATACCGATACCGGTTACTGGTACTATACAGGGGAGGTGGGAAGTACTCCAGTTACGATGAATTGGGATTTTAACCCAGCCTTCATAACCATGCAGGCGGAGGTTGAATCCGAGAGATATTACTCTGAGGGAAACTGGACATCGCAGATAATAGAGTTCAAGACGGTTCCTGAAAACATAAGCGTTGGATGGTTTGCCTCCATACCTCCCGGGGCAGGAATGGTTGTTTATGCCAGAACATCTCCGGATGGCATAAGTTGGACTCCCTGGGAAATTATAAGCAACAACTCCTCTCCATCTGTGATAGAAAGATTTATGCAACTCAAGGTAACTCTCACTTCCGACGGCGCCCATGTGCCGATTTTACACGAGATAAGTATAAGATACAGGTACAAAATATCGCTGACAATAAACGAATTTTCATCTTTCGGAAGCAATGAGTGGATAGAAATAAAGAACTCGGGAAATCATACTCTGGACCTCGGAGGGATAGAGATAACGGATTTTGATTCTTTGCATGCAATACTCCCATCAATCAAACTTAACGCGGGAGATTACTATGTTTTGAATCTAAGTGACGATTACCTCCGCGATTCCGGTGATGACATAGGGATAATCTACAGAAACAAGACGCTGGATTATGTATCCTACGCATCCTCCGCTATGAACGAAATTGACGGCCCTCCACCCAATGTAACTTTCATACTAAACGGCAGGGGATTCGGAGGGCACATACCCGCGCCCGGTAACGGGGAGAGTGTGTCTCTTATACCCGATGGGTATGATTGCGATCGTGCCTCGGACTGGTATATAACTCCCTATCGCTATTCTACTCCCGGTTCAAGAAATGTTTATGGCGTTTTTGTTTCCTCCGAGGATATTTCGCCGAGAAATGTGCATCCCGGAGAAAATGCTACAATCCTCCACCTCATCCTCCAGACGGATTCATCGGAAAATCTGAATGTTTCCAGCATGGTCATTATGGTATCCGGAACCCTTAACACATCGGAAACATCCGAAGTATATGTTTATATGGATGCCGATTTCAGCAGTAATGTGAGCATGGGAGATAAATACTTGGGAGGAGGGACAATTAACTGGAACACCACTTACATAAATCTGAACATAACTCTGAATTCTTCCGCAAATGTATCATTAATTGTGGGTGCGGTGTTTTCCACAAATGCCACACCGGATAAATTTGTACAATTTAGCATAAGCGATATATATGTTGAATCCGCGATGGCGATTTTTGAGAGTTCTCCATCAACCGGAAGGATTTACATCGCGTATCCCGATAATACTCCTCCTTCTGTGGTGAATGTAAGTTTCTCCTCTCAGCAGCCGTTTGGTGTGGGAGTTTACGATGTCGCTGTGGAATTCAACGAACCCATGAATACCTCTGTTCAGCCGGTAGTTATGTATGGACCGCCTATTATTAAGTACTACTCCACCGGACAGTGGATAAATTCTACGCTCTGGGTTGGCAAAATAGAAATTTACAATAACTCTCCGTCGGGTAACTATGTTCTTTCAATAGAGGGGGCGAAGGACATTGCCGGAAACGAGATGAGTGATTATTCCACAACTTTTTATGTGGATACGGATAGCCCGTATGTTACGGAAATATACTTGGGAGGAGAACCTGTGGGTCCCGGGGAGCATGTAGTTTATGTGAATTTCAGTGAGGATATGGATACCTCTCATAACCTTGAAGTAATCTGCATATATGCAGATATACAGAAGAGAATTATCGGGAACTGGAAGACCTCACTTACCTGGGAGGGTACACTGGTTGTGGAAAAGGAGAATCTGCAAAGTAATGCCACTCTAATAGTTAAGGGAGGAATGGATAAAGCCAACAACAGCATGTACATTTACGAATACAGTTTTCGGGTGGATACCCTACCACCATCCATAGTGGATACCGTATGGAGTATGTATCCTCCGCTGAAAAATGATACTGTATGCAATATAACGATAAAATTCAGCGAAGAAATAAAGAATTTTTCAGTTGTGGTAGGCGGTAGAGAGATTTATGCAACGAAAGTATCTGATGATACATACATAATAACTTTGAATACGAATGATTTTGCGGAAGGTGAATACAGAATTAAAATTCTTAATTTGACGGATATGGCAGGAAATTCAGTAACCACATACTTAGAGCAAAAACTGATAATTGATAAAACTCCACCAGAAATAAATGTAGTTTCACCCGAGACTGTCGTTGAAGGTAGAGATATGGAAATATATGTCTACGCCAACGATACTTATGGGATATCCTATGTTATGCTCATTTACGAAATAGGCGGAAGAAATTATACCGTATATTTGAACTATTCCGGTGGGATATATCGCGCAACCATTCCCGGAAATATAGTAGGGGGAGATGTTAAATACAGAGTGTATGCTGTGGATCTCGCAGGTAATGTTGCCATCAAAGAAGGGAAGATAAAAAGAATTCCTTCATGGTCAGCGTATTGGATAATCTGGGTTATATTCGGACTGTTCTACTCACTTCCGTTCATATTTGAATTTGTTATAAGAAGGGGGAGGAGATAGTATTTACTCAAAATCTTTCAGCAAATATTTTCTACTTCCTAACCCTATTTTCTCGGCAATTTCTAGTATTTCGTTCATATCCGCCGAATCCTCAAATAGGGCCTTCGCCTTATCTCTTTTTTCACTAATATTCAATCCGGGAAGAGGTTGAGCAGCGCTGACCATATCGTAGGAAGCGGAATCTATGGCGACAACATCCTTTGATAACAAAAATCCGATATTCTGCACCGCCAGAAGTTTAGAAGTGGGTAAACAATCGCAGTGGGGCGTTATGTCCATCAACACATTGAGATAAGTCGCTCTGCCAACCTTATCAAGTATAGCCTTGGTATAATAAAGTGTTTTTATTGCGGTATCCCTAGCGGAACTCCACTCAGATTTTATTGCTCCCTCCTTGCAGGTAATCACGCACATTCCGCATCCTATGCAAACCTCCGGGTTAATTGTCGCAGTGTTTTCCACGGTTATCGCTCCAGCAGGACAATTTACCATACATTCTCCACATCCCTTACACCTCTCCTTCAGAACTCTCGGTTTTACCTCCGAATGAAGAAAGAGCTTTCCGCGACGGGAGGCAATCCCCATTCCTACATTCTTTATAGCACCACCATATCCAAATAACCCGTGAAATTTGAAGTGAGTTAAAACGAAAAGATAATCCATATCTCTAACCACGCTACCAACATACGCCACCTCAACTTCCTCAAACCCCGTTTTCAAAGCTATCTCGTCTCTTCCCAAAAGCCCGTCTCCAACTATAAAAGGTGCCCCAACCGTGGCGTACGAAAATCCATTTAGATTTGCCGTTTCTATATGGTCCACGGAATTCCATCTTCCAACACGGTAAAGGGTGTTGCAGTCAAACAAGAAAACTCGCGCCCCCTTAGATTTCAGAACATCCACAATTACTCTGGCTATCTGAGGTCTGAGATGAGTTATGTTCCCCCTCTCGCCCACATGCACCTTTATTCCGACAAAATCTCCACGCTCAACATCGTCCAGATAACCGCATTCTTCAAGACATTTTTTTATGATTTGGAGAGGCGATGTTTCCCCGAACCCTATTTTAATTACTTCACTACTCATACAGAAAAGGATTGTGTTGTCGTATATTACAGTTGCGGAAAGAGGATAATCAGCATCCTGAGATTATCATAATCCATTCTGTAACCTGAGCGCTCCCATTCTTCTATGTTCGCTAAGCCATCGCTGTCGGAATTTTTATTTTGCACTAATAACCACCCCATATAAGTAACTTTTTACCAGATGGTATCTCGGTGATATTTTTGGAGAGTCTTATCTTTTGTCAGGATTGGGGTTCCTAAATATCTAGCGGTAGCCATAATCACCCTATCGTGTAATTCCAGTTCTGAAGGTAAATTAATGACTTCATCAACTATTTCCGATGAGAGAGGATAGATTAAATAATTAGATGATTCTTTGATTTCTGTGTATATCTCAGAAAACAAATCGCGTAAACCTTTCTTCTCAAAAACAGCAAGCGTTTCCAAAATAACTATACTCGGAATAACTCCAGTATCCTCTCCATTATCTATTTTCGTTAGAATTTCCCGTGCTTTTGCACCAAGCCTGTCGTCATCCGTCAAATACCAGACAAGTGCATGTGTATCTATAACATACATCACTACTCAACCCTAAACAGCGGTTTCTTTATACTCTCAATTTCGTCTTCATCCACGACGGCTTTTATTC
>CAYVVU010000091.1:393-5285 GCA_964455305.1 uncultured Thermoplasmata archaeon | reverse complement strand
GAATAAATGCTGCCAGAAGAGGTATGGAGGCTGAACTGGCTAAAAAAGAAGAAGAGTTAAAGAAAAAGTTTGAGGAAGATATTGAGAGAGAGAAAAATCGTTTACGGGCGGAATACGAAACAAAATATGCGGAAAGAATAAAGGAACTTGAGGAAGATTTCAAAAAGAAAATTGAAGAAGAAAAAAGAAGGGTGAGAGCCGAGTTACAGGATGAATATATGAAAAAACTTGAGGAGGAGAAGATGCGTCTTGAAATGGAGTACCTCCGCAGACGGGAGGAACTTAGAAGGATGCTAGAGGATGAATATAACAGAAGATTGAACGATATGCTCGGGCAGGAAAAGAAGAAAATAGAGGAGGAACTAAAAGAAGAGATATTTATGAATTACTTTCCAAAGCCAGCAAATTACTATTTAAAAAGGAGGCTTGAGGGCACAATATATCCCTTCGTGGCCATCGTAGGTCAAGAGAGAATGAAACGAGCGCTGATATTAAATGCCATAAATCCAAATATAGGTGGAGTTTTACTATGGGGAGTAAAAGGAACGGGCAAAAGTACTGCAATTCTAGATTTTGCCAGAATAGTAGATAATGTGGTTAAAGTGGAGAAACCGTGGAATGATCCCGATAGGTATCTGGCTGGAGTCCTCTCCTCGGATAAAAATGAGGGGACATTTTTAATTGATACTATGCTCAATTCATCCTCGCTGAGTATGAAGGAAATTACTTCCACTCCCGTGATAAGTGTGGAAAAAGATGAAATTTCACGAAATGTTATTGAAATTCTTCACAATATGTCGCTTCAGGTTGAGGTTGTGCCTCTGGAAAATTTTGAGGAGAGAATAGAGGTTTTGCGAAGGGTTAGGGCGTTTAGAAAGGATCCAGATAAATTCATAGAGAAATACAAACCCCTTGAAGAGGAACTCATAGAGAGAATTGAGAAAGCTAGGGATTTGCTTCCTAATGTTACACTATCAACTAAGATGCTTTCGGTTATAGGCAGAATAGGAATAATAAGAAGACGCGGAGAATTTTCCGACATTCTGTTGCAAGAAGTCGCACGTACCAACGCGGCATATGAAGGTAGAGAGGAGGTCATAAGCGAGGATATAATGGAAGCCACGGACCTCATACTGGAGCATAGGATAGAGAGTCTTCAGGAGGAGGAAGAAGAGGAATTGGAGGAAGAGTGATTTTTATTTTTAAACATAGCCTTCATTATGTCCATTTGGGTTATGATTCCTACTAATCTGCAATCTTCATCCACCACCGGGACTATGTTCGTCTTTTTGTTCACAAGTATATCTATTACATCCTCCAAATCGTTTTCTGGCTTGACCACCTTCGCCTTGCATGAAAGCTCATGAACTTTCATATTCAGAAGCTTCTTAAACACATCCTTTAAACTCTCGGGCTTTGGAGACACGGGTATTTCAATAACATCAAAAGGCGTAGGGGGTATAAATATATTTAATTCTCTATATCTGGACTCCAGATATTTAAGAAGGTTTCTTAGAAGGAAAATTCCAACGACTTTGCCATAATCATCAACTACAGGAGCAGCAATTACTCCTTTTTCGTACATTTTTCGGAGGGCATCCATAACTCTATCATCCTTTTTCAATACCACCCTCGGATTTTTGTTCATCACATCCTTAGCGAGCATACTACTTTCTCCTCCTCATCTCTACGATAAGAAGATTGTTCCACTTTACGGTATGATTTATTCCGGCATCTTTCAAAATCTTACTTATCCTGTTCGTAAGTTTGTAAATTTCCTCTGAAGGAGAGCCACGGTATATATAAAATTCCGGATTAGGATGCATCTTTGATTTTAAAGGGAAAATCATCTTCATCTTAACATCTCTGTTGTATCCCTCAGGCTTGCGATTGTTCTTTATATCTATCATATTCAGGCGCAAACTCATCTTATAAAGCATTTCATCGTAAATTTTGGTCTCCTCCATATACGCCTTCAGAATCTCCGGGAAAACATCCTCAAGTTCTATCCACCTGAATTTTTTTCTGAACACAATATGGCCGCTCCAAACTTTCATAAAAGGGCATATTGGGAATTGATATAAAAAACTTCCCTACGCCAATCTTTCTGGGCAGATGTGCCTGCGGGAGCAGTGGAGACATTTGCCCACCCGATTATGATTTCTGTGAACCTCTCCGGTTTTCATAGCTTCCCGCATCTCTTCCACCTTTTTCAGAAGAAGGTTCTTCAGGTCTTCGTTCCATTCAATCTCATGCATCACAGGTCCGTATTTCAGTATGCCGTAGGGCGGAGGAATACCATAGTTCTCCTCTACGAGCAAGCAGTATGCGGCTAGTTGCATTATGTGTGAAAAAAGAGGACCGCGGGGTATTCTGCCGGTTTTAATCTCAACGGGTATGTAATGGTCCCCCTCTTTTATTATGAGGTCTGGGGTTCCTGATATCCCGTATTTCTCAGAATACAAAGGCTTTCCTTTGGAAAGGTCGTCCACAAAAACGAAATCACCCGAAGGAAGTTTAAGTTTTCCTCTGATGGCAGAGGCCCTGTATTCCGTTATTACTGATAGATAATAAAATATGTTTGCTCCCATAAGCCAAACTAGACTAACTGACTCCAGTGTTAATGCCAGAACACTGTTTGGAGGTAAAAAAATAGTAACCGCTAATATGGAGAGAATCATTGAAGAAAGGGCCGCCACAAGTATAACTTTTTCTGCGGTTTTCTTCTCCCATACTTTCTCGTACTTTTCAGAACGACTGAATAGAAAAAGAGAATACAATGCCCATATAAGAGAAAAAATCACAAGAATTCTTGAAAAAATCTCATCCCTGACTATGAAAGAGTATCCCACCACAGTTATTATCGTTGCCGCTGCCAGATAGTAAATAAAAAGAGAGGATTCTTTTTTCGCCTCTTTTTCGTATTTAACGACCTTTTCAACATCCCTCGCTATCTTCCTGTGTCTCTCCTCTCCCTCCTTCACATCCACTCGCATCTTTTTACTCAAATACCAACTGAGCGGACAGTATGTGTATTTTTCAATATCTGAGGCACTTATCATTCACATCATGGATTCAAATTCCTGCTGCAGTTCTATCATAACTTGGTCAAGAACATCATCAAATGACGGGGCGTAATATTCCCTTCGTCCTCCCAGCTCACTCGTCATTCTGGCGATGTATCCATCCTCAGTTTTGAAGAATTCTATATGGCACAAAACCTCATCCACCATTTTCACTCACCTCCTTCCCTCATCTTTTTGCCTATAAGGGTGAAATAGGCGAGTAGGGCATCCAACTGTATCCTTTCGTTGCTTCCTTCAACAAGACGAAATTCTATCTCGCCGGCTCTATCCAAAAGAAGAACCCTGTACCTGTCCGGAATGGCGAGATGGTATATTCCCTGATGTATCTGCTTAATTACATCCTCTCCGGAAAGTCCGTATTCTACGAGAAGAGTATCCAATTTTTTCCTTGCTTCTATAAACTTTCCTTCCAGGGCTAGTTTGAGCATATCCGAGATTTCTTCTCTTCGTGCAGTTCCAGAAGCCTTGTAAACCGTGTTCTCATCTATTTCATCAGTTATTGCAGCGGCAATTTGCAGTATATTTATGGCTTTTCTCATATCCCCATCGGCGATGTAGGCTATGGCATCCAGCGCCCCTTCCGTAATTTTCTTCCCCTCGCTTTCTGCTATGTATTTCAACCTTTTTTTCACATCCTCCTCGCTAAGAGGCTTGAATCTGAACACCGCGCATCTTGACTGTATAGGTTCTATTATCTTGGACGAGAAATTGCAGGAAAGTATGAATCTGCAAGTTTTGGAGAATCTTTCCATAGTTCTTCTTAGCGCAGCCTGAGCATCGGCTGTCAGAGCGTCTGCCTCATCAAGAAATATTATTTTGAAGCCAACATCGTTGCTGGCCGCAGTTCTGGCGTATTCTTTTATTTTGCCCCTCACAACATCTATTCCCCTCTCGTCGGATGCGTTTAGTTCTATGAAACTTCTCTGCCAATCATCGCCGAAAAGCTCTCTCGCAATTGCTATTGCACATGTGGTTTTTCCTGTTCCTGCGGGACCTGCGAATAGCAGATGCGGTATGGTTTTCTCCTTCACATACGCTTTAAGACGCGCAACAACTTCATCTTGCCCGACAACCTCATCTAGGCTCTTGGGCCTGTACTTCTCTACCCAAACATCATCCATCGCAAACCGACATCACTCATTGTTTAAAAATCTTTTGAGATGTTTAGGCCTGTCCAAAAATTATGTTGGCACGGCGGGAGAGTGAGATAATTCATACTTTTCCTTCGGCGTTAAATTTTTATTCCTAAACGCCATAACACCGATGATGGGGTTATCCGAGATGAAACTTCCAAATAAGCGCGAAACGGAAGGTTATGCACATTGCGGATATTACGAGTTAAGTGAAATGCCCAAGCCCGCCTTTAGAGGTGAGATTTGTGGATAAAATAGAAAATGCTAAAGATCAAAATGTAACTCAATCGGAGGAAGAAGAAATTAATCCATATAGGTATTTTGGAATAACTAAGCGAGATGCTATTCCCTCAATAATCACAACTCTAATTGGTGGTTTGATGTTATATATTCTTTACCTTTTTGTAGATTTTTTTGCAGGGGGAAACCTAGAAGTGGTAAAAGTATCCTTTTTAATGATTATAATTCTTATTATTATAATTTTTGTAGTTCATCAGAATAGTAAACGAATTTCCTGGTTAAAAGACCGTGAAATAAATAAATTGAAATCAGAACTAGAAGAGAAAAATAATCAGCTTAGAAATCTAGTTGGTGATATTGAACGATATAGGAAGGAACTAGAAATTAATAAAACAAAATTAAAATTAATTGAATTTGTTTCTAAAAAATTGAA
>CAYVVU010000091.1:0-383 GCA_964455305.1 uncultured Thermoplasmata archaeon | reverse complement strand
ACAACAAACAAAGGATGCATTGGAGAAAGAAAAAAATATATTGAATAAGCGATTGGAGGAGTGTCTAACTACGAAAAAAGTTTACGAAGAAAGAGTAAAACCTAATCTACAGATTACTGGCAGTATTGAAGAAAGACGAAAAGTTTTATTTATATTTGGTGAAGATAATGATATATACCACATTTTTATAAAAAATAAAGGCTTTTCTCCAGCCTTTGAAATTACGGGAAAGCTAATATGTTATCCACGTGATGGGAGAAACTACTCTAAGAACGTAAATATTAACGTGCTTCTTCCTACAGATGATCCAGTAGATATTATAGTAGGTGATAGAAATAAGTTTGGAAAATGTGAAAAAGTAGAATATTTATTATCTTATAAAG
>CAYVVU010000090.1:1255-5374 GCA_964455305.1 uncultured Thermoplasmata archaeon | reverse complement strand
CTCTTCAACCATACGAGTTTGAGAGCACCGTAACACAAAGATTGAAAGTATCCTTAGAAAAATACAGAGATATGCTTCGGAGGGGGATTGAGATAGGTGAGGAATTGAGGAGCGAGAAGGCACGAAAAAGAAAACTACCCCGTTCTTTTCTCTACCGCGTGTCTGTGAACCTTCTTTATATGTCGGAAGAGAGAGAAAACACGATAAAGATTGCCAGTGGCGGTAGAAACCCGAAAATAACTATGTATCCTTTGGATATATCTCCTCTCACAGTGGATCTAAGAGCGACTGTATCCATCCATATATCCGGGACGTTATACCCTCTGGATTATTACAGAGATGTTATATCTCTTCCAGAGAGCACTTTTATGAAAATTTATCCATCCCCCTTTCCACGCGAGAATTTACTCGTTTTATACGCAGAAGATGTGACATCAAAGTACGAGTTCAGAAACGAAGAAACTTACCGAAGGATGGCAGAATACATAGAGAAAATAATATCTTTGGGAAAAAATGTAGCGATTTTCTTTCCGTCCTATAAATTTATGGGCGAGGTTCTTAAATATGTGGATGATGAGATTATTGTGGAGGGTAGTGAAGATTCAAACATCCTTTTGAGTAGGTTTATAAGGTATGGTGGTGTTATCGCGGGAGTTCTAGGCGGAAGGTTCTCTGAAGGCATAGACTTGCCCGGAAAACTTCTGGAGATAGTCATTATAGCTGGACTGCCTTATCCCCAGCCAACTGTGTACAGAAAAGCTCTGATGAATTACTTTGACAACATTCTGGGCAAAGGATGGGAGTATGTGTTTGAAGTTCCAGCGATAAGAAAAACAGTACAGGCGATAGGAAGATTGATAAGGAGCGAGAAAGATAGAGGAGTTGCAGTTATACTAGATAAAAGAGCATTCAGGCTTGGTGATTACTATGATGTGAAAAGAATAAATTCTCCTGAGAGTATAGTAGGAATTATAAAAGAATTCATTGATTGAAATCAGCCCATATATTTTGCCACGGATTTGTCTACCATCTTCTTTACCTCGTCGCCTTTCCCTATCTTTTTGGAAGCCAGAAATCCGCGAGCATAATCCCTTATTTCAAGGAAGAGGCTCATCGCCTCTATGTTTCTTTTTAGCGCGGATTTGCAGGATGCTATGTTGAATCTAACATCAAAGCCTCCCGCCTGCAAATCCTGAAAAATCTCAAGTGCCTTATCGTATTTTTTGTTTTCATAGAGATGTGCGGCGTAGATCCATTTTGCCATCTCGCTTCCATCTTCCACAACAAACTTTTCTCCGAGTATATATTTCGCGAATGCAACTTCAAAATCCGAAACCTTTTCTGCTTCTTTCTTTTCAATTTTCTCAATCTTTTTATCAAGTTCTTTCAGAAAATTTTTGTAGGACCTGTTTTTGGGACTGAGTTCAAGAGCCTTTTCCATAAAGCCCTTCGCAGTAAGGTAATCTTCCAGAGCATCATAGCATAAAGCCAACAGAGCAAAGCCGCGGGCATCTTCCGGCCTCTTTGCGGTGTACTCTTGAAGTACTTTAATTGCCTCTTCATAACGCTTGTTCTCAAAATAAAGAACGGCCTTGTTGTATAGAGGTTCTAAATAATTTTTATCAAGCTCGTGTGCAATATCGTAGCATGTAATTGCCTCATCTAACCGCTTGAGTTCTTTGAGTGCCACTCCTTTATTGTTCCAAACATGCGGTAGTTTTTTGTTTATTTTAAGCGCGCGGTTGTAGCATAGCAATGCTTCCTCCACCTTCCCCATAGAATGGAGAAGAAGGCCTTTTGAAGCCCAAGCATGGTAATACTGCGGATCTATCTCCACCGCCTTATTATAAGATTTGAGTGCTTCATCAAACTCCTTCATGTCTTCATAGCACATACCAAGAAGATGCCAGGCCTCGGCCGTCTCATTTTTTATTATTAAATCTTTTAGAAGTGCGGCTGCCTCCGAAAATCTTCCCATTCCGCGTAGCGCTTTGACTTTTATTATTGTTGCCTCATACGAATCTTTCATTTTAAGCGCTTTTTCTGCGTATTCCAGTGCTTTCTGATAGTTCTCTTCTTCGTAAAAGTCTTTTGCCCACTGGAGATATTGGTTGAATGTTTCACTGCTTGGAAGTTTTCTTTCCTCTCTTAGATATTCTTTGCTTTTCTGGAGTTTTTCCAGCAAATCGTAATCTTTGAGCATTTTTTCAAAACCGTTTCTATCCACTATGACAATATCATGTCTTTTCGCATATTTGACCGCATCATCATCGTATTCTCCAGTAGTTATTATAAGATATTTTATTTGAAGAAGCGAAAGATCCACTATATCGGCTATATCTCTTCTCGTAACTCTATCTTTCTTTATGAAAATTATGATATAGTTCAACTCCTCTGCGGGTAATTTGTAGGTAGCGTTTACCGCTATTATCCTGCCCCTCTGAACAGAGCTTTTCACATTAAAACCCATTCTGTAAACTAATTCAAGACAAATTCTTCCGAATTCCTCATCGGATAGTTTCTCTATCATCATCCACCACCAAACCTTTCATTCATCCTTTTGCGAAATTCCTCTGCTTTCTCTTTCTGTCCAATCTCTTCAAGAACTTCTATCAGATTTTTATAGGATTCTTTATGCTGGGGATTTATAGCGATTGCCGTCTGAAAAGATTGGATTGCACCGCCGTATTTTCCTATTCTGCGGAGACATACCCCCCTTAAATACCACGATTCCCAGTCGTCGTTTTTTATCTCTATTGCTTTGAGGAAAGTCAGTTGAGCATCTTCGTATTTTTCCATATTCATAAACGCTTTCGCTTTCTTTTTGACAATCTCAAAATCATTCGGGCTCTTTTTCAGATATTCATCACAGAGTTTAACTATTTCATTGTGAGATTTCTCGTCTTCAAGAATTTCCAGGAGTTTAATAAGATAATTTCTTCCACCGAATTTTTCATATGCTTTGTAAGAGTATTCTTTTATCATTTTCCTATTTCCTTCAAATTCTCCCACCTTTATCGCCCAATTGTAGAGATTTACATTCTCATCGTTTATCTCTAAGCCCTTAACTATGAAATTTTTGGCCATGCTGAGATAATAATCTTCCTCAACTTCAAATGGCGCTAAATAATGCTCTCTGTGCAAATGCATTTTGAAGAGAAGTATGGAAAGGTAATGGTAGGCCTCATCGTCCATCTCTAAACTTTTTTCTATTTTCAGAACTTCGTTCAAAAGCGAAAGGTCCTCCGATGTAATGTGAGGAACCTCTGGATATATCAAGAGTTTGAAGTACGCTTTGAGCTTTGATATATCTTCAATTTCAAAATTTCTTACCGCCTTATATGCCCCGATCCCAACCCACACGCTCTTGGTCGCTATTAAGGGATTTTCCACCCTTATCTTCTTCGTGCAGTTATTACATATGGGTTTCGCACTTTCTTCCCCACACAGAATGCATTTCACAAAAAGAAAATATGATTAACAATTAAAAATCTTTCGGATAGGTAATTAATCAAATATTTTGGGGTAAAAATATATAGTATAAACAACTGGAAGTAATGCTATAAAATCCAAAAAGATCCAAGAAATCTCAGATACGGGAACATTTTTGTATTCCCAAATCCATAACTTTGCATATACATGCTGGATGCCACTTTCAACATCGCTTGTAGTTCCAATTGTGATTATTTCAAAATGTGAATCTCCATTGAGATCTTGGAAACACATTTGACTGATCTCAGTTTCCTCCCTATCAAGCCAGTAATATTTTGCCTCCATGCTCAAATTGTTTCCTGCGAAGGTGAAACTTGATAGAAAACCCCAATATGTTGAGGAAGTCCCACCAGAAGGGCCTGAGGATGTTCCGCATACCACAATCTCAGGAGAGCCATCAGAATCAAAGTCCTCGCAGGCCAGATCCCATACCCAGCAGTCTCTATGGGTTGTGCTCTGTGGGTCTATATAAAATTGCATTCTACATATTTGGAAAAGCTCATAGTTCCATACTGAGATTTCTCCGGCAATAACCACATTTTTGTTAGTTCCTCCCGCTATTATTTCTTTATATCCATCAGAGTTTATATCGTAGAGGGTTATTGTGGAAATTGTACAGGAATTCAC
>CAYVVU010000090.1:0-1245 GCA_964455305.1 uncultured Thermoplasmata archaeon | reverse complement strand
ATCCACGAAACATCTTTTATCTTAACTAGCCCGGAGGTGAGAAGATGCCATACGGTTATCTGTGCTTTTGTTTTATTTTGTCCGGAATCCACATAACCAGTAAATCCGCCAACAACAATTTCTTTGATTCCGTCGTTGTTAAGGTCATCAATATCAACATATAATGTTCCTGTATTGTTTGTGCTGTTATCCCACCATATTTTCTTGTCTATTAAATTCAAACTGAGATCTTCCTGAATTTTCCAAGCACTCAGAGAAGCCATTCTATGTTTCGTTCCGTTCTCCGTCCACTTAATGCTTCCTGCTACTATAATTTCCAAGAAACCATCATCATTCACATCGCATACCTGCAGATAGTTAACGGAACTGTCCTTATCCTGAAAATCTCTCCAGCTAACATTATTTACAAGAATTATATGCCCAGAGAAATATTTCCATATCCTTATGTCTCCCATTGAAGGACTATCTTTAAAATCAAGACTGCCTCCTGTGAGAATGTATGTTGTGTTCTCCCAACTAAAAGTTTTTATTACATTCGGAGTAGTTCCCTCCTCAGGATCTCCATACCATACTCTCTCACCGATCAGCTCCAACTGCTCGGAAAATTTCCAAACTCTAACGCTTGCTTGGAAATGATATTGAAACCATGAAGTTTCGTTGTAATCAAGAGAGGTTGTTATTATCTCAGGAGAACCATCAGAATCAACATCTCCAGTAGTTACGGAATATCCTACGGTACCCACCATGCTCATAAACGGATTAGAGGATGAGCCATTGGCCCACTCCATAGAGCTTAAAAGAGTAAAGTTTGATTGATAATCTCTTAACCCTTGATGAAAATTATCTTTATCTCCGTTAGGTGATTGACAGAAAATTCCAGCACAACAAATGATTATTTGAGTTATTGCAATACATTTTAACAGATGTACCACCCATGACATAGATCTCTATATTTTCCATTGCTATTTAAATTTTTAGTTTTTGCGAATGTGTCCAAAAATTGAGTAGAGAATTAGTTAGTGATTAATTAATATAATTATGTTTATTGGTGAAGTGGGATAGGAGAGATGCTTAGGGTTAAGAATGGAAAGACTGTAAATAAAATTTTGTTTGGTGATAGATTAATGGCTATGCTAACCGCAGATAGATTTTGGATGAGTAGATTATGCATCTGGATAATATTCTGGATTCTGTGGTTTCAGAAAGTTTGGTTTTCAATCTATCGCCGAATTGGTTGGATAAAGC
>CAYVVU010000089.1:477-5450 GCA_964455305.1 uncultured Thermoplasmata archaeon | reverse complement strand
GCATTCATACCATGCTCAACCCAGCTGTGAACACCATCCGTGGGCGTAATATATATGGGAGTGCTCCAGTTATTCCCGCCATCGTCGCTCTTTATGAACTCCGCCTCGGTAGAGCCCTGTGGTCCTACGCCCTCCCATAAAATATACACGTGGTTTTCCCAGACGGCGATTGCAGGCCAGATGTTGCAGTACTGCGAATCCGTCAATCTGAGGGGCTGCGTCCAATTCTCGCCACCGTCCTCACTCTTCATAAAGTATATCTGGATGTAGTTCGTTGGAGGCCCCCAGCCACTCACCACATACAGCGTGCCGTTCCAGATGGCGAGATCCACCATAGTTAGATCCGAAGGCCAGAGCGGTGGTGTTACATTGTATGGTCCTTCCCAGCTATCTCCAAAGTCCTCACTCCTGTACAGCAGAATACGACAAGGATAATCTTTGCTATTAGGTACGAAGAACTCCACGACGTACAGGGTATCGTTCCATATCTCCGCCCTCGCGGGATCCGTGAAGTTCTCATAGGGCGTGGGGGAAAGTATTCCGCTCTCATTCCATGTGTAACCGCAATCCACACTACTATAAACTGTCATAGTCTGATTACACATGGGCAATCCCTGTTCCTCATACCATGTGAGGACATTAGCGAATGCAAAAACATAGTTTTTGTAAGCGAGGAGATATGGATGAGGAGCCAATCCACCACTCTCATTGGTTATTTTCATAGGCTCAGAAAATTGATAATCCCTATTCGCCGAGAAATTGTAATCCGCAGCGAAGTATGAAATTCCAGCCGTGCCCACAATAAGGTATATTACCAGTATGACAGGCACAGCCCCGTTGCTTCTACCCATACTTTATATTAGCACACCCCATCTAATAAAGGTTTCGCTTAATTTTTATAACAAGAATGATAAATTCAACTTTTCCCATTTAAAACCAAACTTTTTAATATCTCTCTGCAATGGCAGTGTGATGTCGGAGAAGTTGATACTCAGAGTTGCGGAAGCCCCGTTCCAAGATGTAGGCTTAGGAAGGGCGCGACTGGACAGTCAGAGTAGGAGATTACTGAACATAGAGCCCGGAGAGTTCGTGGTTATAGAGGGGCGCCGCAGAACAGTGGCTAAGGTATGGAGGAGCAAACCTGAGGATGAGGGAAAGGGAATAATAAGGATAGATAACATACTCAGGAGAAATGCCGGTGTGAGTTTGGGGGATAAAGTATCCGTTTACAAGGCGGAGGTAGTGCCAGCGGTTAGGGTTGTTATCGCCCCCGTTATACAGAAAGGTCATAGGGTTAAATACGCCGGAGATTTCGGTGAATATGCGAAGAAAGCCCTTCTGAAAAGGGCGATGGTTGAAGGTGACCATATACAGATACCGGGCATAACTCTCTACGGTGGCCACGGCATAATGTTCAAGATTGTCAAAACCGTACCCAGGGACATAGTAATAATAACAATGGATACCCGTGTTGAGGTTCTTGAGGAGCCCGCAACGGAAAGATACGAGGAATTGCATCGGGTAGCCTACGAAGACATAGGCGGTTTAAAGGAAGAACTTAAAAAAGTAAGGGAAATGATAGAACTTCCGCTAAGACATCCTGAGATATTTGAAAGATTGGGCATAGACCCTCCGAAAGGCGTTATACTTTACGGCCCGCCGGGAACCGGAAAAACGCTCATAGCGAGGGCTGTGGCGAACGAATCCGGGGCGCACTTCATATCCATAAATGGTCCCGAGATAATGAGTAAGTATTACGGGGAGAGCGAGAAGCAACTTCGTCAGATTTTTGAGGAGGCGGAGAAAAACGCTCCAAGCATAATTTTCATAGACGAGATAGATGCCATAGCGCCCAGACGGGATGAGGTCACGGGCGAGGTGGAGAGAAGGGTAGTAGCTCAACTCCTCACTCTCATGGATGGATTGAAAGAGAGAGGGCATGTTATTGTTATAGGCGCCACGAATAGAATAGATGCGGTTGACCCCGCATTGCGAAGACCTGGAAGGTTTGACAGGGAGATAGAAATTGGAATTCCTGACAGGGAAGGTAGAAAAGAGATTCTCCAGATTCATATGAGGGGTATGCCCATAGAGGGGGGGGACGAGGAAAAAGAAAAGATAATAGAGGAACTCGCTTCCCTGACTCACGGGTATGTGGGCGCGGATCTGGCTGCGTTGGTAAGAGAAGCGGCTATGAGGGCACTCCGCAGATATCTTGATAAAATAGACCTTGATAAACCAATTCCAACGGAACTTCTTGAAAAGATGGTGGTAAAGAGGGAAGATTTCAAGGAAGCGCTTAAGGAAATAGAGCCCACAACTCTGCGTGAAGTAATGATTGAAATTCCAACTGTGAAGTGGGAGGATATAGGAGACCTTGAGGAAATAAAGAGAGAACTCAGAGAAGCGATTGAGATGCCTCTTAAAGAACCAGAGAAATTCAAGAAGATGGGAATAAGACCTCCGAAAGGAATACTACTTTACGGTCCTCCCGGTTGTGGAAAAACTTTGTTGGCAAAGGCCATAGCTACGGAGAGCGAGGCGAACTTCATATCCATAAAGGGACCTGAGATAATGAGTAAGTGGGTGGGCGAGAGCGAGAAAGCCATAAGAAAAATATTCAAAAAGGCGAAGCAGGCATCTCCCTGTATAGTTTTCTTGGACGAAATAGATTCCATAGCCCCAAGAAGGGGCATGCACACAGACAGCGGGGTTACGGAAAGAATAGTGAACCAATTGCTCACAAGCATAGATGGATTGGAGAGTATGGAGGGAGTTGTTGTTATAGCAGCGACCAACCGCCCGGATATGATTGATCCAGCATTGCTCAGGGCGGGTCGCTTTGACCGACTGATTTATATACCTCCTCCGACGAAAGAGGCGAGAAGAAAGATACTGGAGGTTCATACGAGAAATATGCCTCTGGGAGAGGATGTTGATTTGGACAAAATAGCGGAGATGTCCGAAGGATATGTCGGTGCGGATATAGAGAATCTATGCCGTGAAGCGGGAATGATGGCTATTAGGGACAACAGCGAAAAGGTATATATGAAACATTTCTTGGAAGCGATGAAGAAGATTCATCCCAGCGTGGATGAGGAAACTATAAAATACTATGAGAGTATTGGGAGAGAGTTGAGCAAGGGCATCCGACGCCGCAGAAAGGCGGAGGAGCCCGTTTATTACGGTTAAGGAGGTGAAAGCATGAGGAAGTTTGTGTCCGAATTGCGAGGCAAAACCGTGATGACGGTTGACGGAATAATACTCGGAATGATAGACAATTTCGTCGTGGATACTGAGACGGGAGATATACAGCATGTACTTGTAGTTCCCGCCGAGGATTTGGAGACGAGGGCATTTCAGACGGATGCGCAGGGAAGGTTAATAATTCCATTCAAAAGCATGCGTTCCGTGAGGGATGTTGTGGTTGTTGAATTGAAGTAAAACAGGGCTTAGTGATGAGAAGAGGGTCATCTGAAAAGATGATGAGCCCTATGAGTGCTGATTAGCCCTTACTCCATACTTCTTTTATACGCCCTTTCGTAATTGGAGACCATAACTTCCTTTGAGAATTTTTCCTCAACCCTTCTCCTGCAGTCTCTCGGGTCTATTTCCTCCACCCTTTTAACCTTATCAACGAATTCCTTGTAATTTTTCGCGAGAAAACCCGTTTTTCCGTCCAATATTATTTCCGGTGCGGCCCCCCGCGAAAAGGATACGACGGGAGTTCCGCAGGCCATGGCCTCTATTATCGGTAAGCCGAAGGGTTCCTCCCATTGTATCGGGAAGAGTAATGCTTTTGCCTTACACAGAAGTTCTTTCTTTCTCTCATCACTAACTTCCCCCTCGTAAATAATTTTATCGCTCAGATACGGCTTTATTTTCTTATCAAAATAGTGCTTTTCGTGAATCGTATGAATCTTTCCCGCCAGAATCAATTTGATGCCCAATTCCGATGCAACCTTACACGCTATGTGCGGCGCCTTATCCTCGTTGAACTTCCCGATATACAAGAAGAAATCCTCCTTGTTCTCGCAGTAGGGATAATCCTCAACGGGTATCGCGTTGTATATTGTGCCCAGATAATTCAGGCCCTGTAATGCCTCGCGCTGCCACTCACTAACCGCTATGAATTTTACCCTATCACTCCCCACAAATAAACTGTAGAACTTTCTGTTTTCGGCATCCATCGGGCTGTGAATTGTATGTATAACATTCATTTTGAGGAAATATGCGCTTAGCAACCCTTCCTTCCAGGTGTGGTCGTTTATTACATCGTAGTCCCCTTCGCTCTCTATCTCCATGTAAGAACCAAGAGCGTGAATTATCGCCTCGGTAAGGAAGGGGGTCGGCTCTTTTTTAAGTGTACCTATACGCTCATCCTCAAAAATCCACCACTTCCTCGCTTTTGTCTGCGAGGATTCTACGGTAAAAACCGTCACGCTGTGTCCTTTATCCACCAAGCCATCGGCGAGAATTCCCACAACATACTCTATTCCTCCGTATTTTCTCGGCGGTACCGTGAACCACGGCGGGGCAACAAGGGCTATCTTCATAGTTTCACCGTATAGAGTAATGGAAGGGTGTATTATATAGATTACGCCGCTAATGCTCGTTACTGTTAAATACTAAGAAGGATTTAAGCCCGTAGGTGTTGAAGATGGCAGAGGAAAAGTTCGTGGAGATTAAAATACCGGCATCTCTGTACAAGAAAATAGAGGAGAGGATAGAGGGAACGGGATTCTCCAGTGTGTCCAGCTATGTTACATATGTGCTGAGAGAACTCCTCGCGGAGGATGAGGAGGAAGAGGTCTATACTCCTGAGGAAGAGGAAAAGGTGAAGGAGAGATTAAGGGCACTCGGATACCTGGATTGAGGTGTTTCCATGATAAAACCTCACGGCGGAAAACTTGTAAATAGGGAAATCAGTGGTAGGCAGAGAGAGCATCTGCTTGAAGAGGCCAAGGAGATAC
>CAYVVU010000089.1:0-467 GCA_964455305.1 uncultured Thermoplasmata archaeon | reverse complement strand
GAATAAATGTAACGAAAGATATGGCGAAAGATATTGAAAACATTGCCCACGGCGTTTTCAGCCCTCTTACGGGTTTTCTGGTACGGGAAGATTTTGAAAATGTTCTTGAAAATATGAGGTTAAGCAACGATGTTCCGTGGACTATACCCATAGTTCTTGATGTTCCTTCAGATATTAATTTCAAAGAAGGGGATAGCGTCGCCATATATTACGGCGATAAACCTCTGGCCATACTCAATGTTGATGAGATTTACGGATACGATAAGAAAAAGTATGCGGAAAAAGTTTATAAGACCACAGATGTTAAGCATCCCGGAGTTGAAAAAGTTTATAAGATGCACGAAAAACTCGTTGGCGGTGATATATGGCTTATAAACGATACCCTGACTCCCTTTATCCAATACAAACTGTGGCCCATTGAGACGAGATTGCTTTTCAAGGAGAGGGGTTGGCGCACGGTCGTCGGA
>CAYVVU010000088.1:0-5451 GCA_964455305.1 uncultured Thermoplasmata archaeon | reverse complement strand
AATTCTTCCCGAGCAACTGCTCGTAGTATAGTAATTTTCCATAGAATTAATCTTCTCCAGAAGGGGAATTATATCTTCATCCACTTCTCCTTTCACTATAGCTTCCCTTAATTTTTTCAATGCCTCCTCCTTGTTCATAGCACTATCACCGTACCCCACTTGCCCGGGGATATCCATATCCCGAAAGAGTCCTCTCTCACGAATCCGTTGATAATTTTTATTTTGTTCCCCTGTTTAAGCTTTCTTCCGATTCTCTCAACATCGGCGTCCCACAGAGTAAGAAAGCACTTGCCTGTTTCATCTTTAACCAAAATATCCATTTTCCTGAGTTTTCTGTTGTTCTTCACCACAATTTTTTCGCCAAGTATCTTAACTACTTCCACAACAATCGTTGCGTTTATTCCGTCATAGAGATCTTCCACTTTTTTGCGATTCGCTGGATTCCTCCCGTATTCATCCAGTATCAGAAGAGCTATGGTTTCATCCTCCAGAAGCCCTCCAAATTTATCTCTGTACTCCCTTATCTTTTCTTTGAATCTGTCCAGCGTAATAAGGTCCTTTACAAACTGATAGTATATATCTATGTCCATCCTATACCCTATATGAGGGAATATATTTTAATATTATCTGTTTTGTGTTTTTGTAGATTAAATAACTAAAATAACGAATTAAAGAAAATTACATAAACATTTTTTATTTACTCTTGGGTGGTGAGGGAGCATACGCAATGTCGCATAACCTATGTTATGCGACATAAGGAGGTGTATTTTTGTATACATAATCAATTAAATAAATAATTTATTTAAAATTTCTGTTTGAGACCATCTATACTAAGGATGACTAAAAATACCTCCTGATAGTCACGCGACATTTTGCACAACTTTTTTGGCCGACAGAAAAATTAAAATAGTCATAAATCTATATGCTAAATATGGTACATTCGTATGACAAGATTCTGGAGGGATTCGCAAAATATTTGCTCGCGGAAAAGAAGAGTGAACATACCGTAAAGCAATACTGTATGATAGTAAAGCATATGGTAGAATTTCTCTCCAAGGATCCTGAGGAAATTACCTTGGAAGATGTGGAGAGGTTCAAAATACACCTCGTTGTTGATAAGAACTATTCCAAAAACAGTTTATACCTTGCCACAAAGGCGATAAAATCCTTTTTAAAGTATATAAAAAAGGATTTTGTACAGAACATAACATCTCCCAAAAGGGGGAGAAAACTTCCTGTTTATCTCAGCGAAGGGGAGGTAAGAAGTCTTCTGGATGCATGTAAGGATAATCCTAGAGATTTTGCGATAATTATTACCCTTGCACATACCGGACTGAGGGTTAGTGAACTCTGCAATCTCAATATAGAAGATGTGGATTTTTACGATAATGTGATACGGGTACGCTCCGGAAAGGGGGATAAAGACAGAATAGTGGTGATGAGCGATGAAGTTGCGCAGGCAATAAAAAACTATTTGAATTCCAGAAAAATTTATGGGGATGGGAATTCTGCTCTTTTCATCTCAAGAAAAGGACATAGAATCACTCCTAGACAGGTAGAAAGAATAATAAGAAAGTACGCACAAATCGCCGGAATACAGAAAAAGGTAACTCCACATACTCTTAGGCACACTTTCGCCACGACGATGCTTAAAAACGGTGCAGATATAAGGTTCATACAGGCACTTTTGGGGCACAGTAGTATATCAACGACGGAAATATACACGCACATCAACAGGAAGTTGCTTAAAGATGTGTATATGAAGTATAAACCAAATTACTAAATGACATTTCTTTTATTTCGTTATTTTAGTTATATGATTTTTGTTATTGCGTATTTTAATTTGAAAGTGATTATAAAATAAAGTTGGAGACATATCTGAACACCAAAAATCAAAAAATTTCAAGGAAGATAATACTTCTGCGAACAAATCACTTTGAGAAGTTTTTGTTTATAAAACTTTAACATATTTCAAATAAATTTCATTTTTCTTTTTAACAACTTTGCAGAGGATTCGTGCCCTCATCCCCTCGTAAAAAACTCCGAGGGGTACATTGACTATTTTAACATAATTTCTTCCGTCATCTGTGAGAAAAATATATGTCGTTGAGGAATTCATCATAAGGTAAAGGGCGCGCTGTACAGGGGAATTTGGGTCGACGAATATGTAGGAGGATATTCTATCAAGTTTTGTTGGGGCTACGGAATCCACATAACCCTCCACTATTACCTTATCTCCATGTTTGAGGTTCTTGAGGTCATTTATCTTAACCTTAATCGGAAAACGACGGAATACGTTCAAGAAGCATCCCTTCTATAACTGCAGGAGGATTTCTTCGCGCAAATTCTACAGCCATCTCCAGTTTATGCTTTGAGTTGGAGTATATAGTGAAAAGGAGCTCATTTTCATCAACTTTATCCCCCTTTTTCTTGTGTAAATATATTCCGGCTCCTTTATCCTTGGGTGCGCCGGCGATCCTTGCTATTTTTACGAAAAGGGAATTATGTATCTCTCCAACATAGCCCTCTGTTGGAGCGAGAATATCATAAGTGTATTTACCCACAAGTACATCCTCGCTTTTCTCTATATTTTTGGATCCTTGCGCGTTTATTATTTCAAGAAACTTTTCCCTCGCCTTTCCGCTTCGCAGAGTATTTCTCGCGAGGTCCTTTCCCTGTCCCTTCCAAGCGAGACCTCCCAATTCTAAGAGAAGACCCGCTATTTCCAGGGATTTTTCCACTATACTTGTAGACGGAGGTCTATTTTCCAAAATCATCAACACTTCCTTAGCCTCCAGTGCGGGACCTATTGCTCTACCTATCGGCTGACCTCCATATGTTATGGCGCATTCCACTCTCATTCCCAGTCGTTCGCCCAATTTTATGAAATCCATGGCGAGGTCTCTCGCCTCTTTCATATTTTTTACCTTTGCTTCTTTCCCGACCGGTATGTCTATCACTACATAATCCGCGCCTACCGCTTTCTTTTTCGCCATAACGCTTGCCAGTAGTTGGGGCTTGGGGTCCACGCTCAGGGGATATTCCACTCTGATTATTTTATCATCCGCCGGCGCGAGGTTTATGGATCCTCCCCAGACCAAAGTGGCGCCAACCTCATTAACCACCTTTTTTATCTCCTCGGGAGATAGTTCCACATTGGTAAGTACCTCCATCAAATCTGCGGTTCCGCATGCACTGCTTATAGCGCGCGAAGATGTTTTTGGGATTTTTAGACCGTTGGCAGCGCCGATACTCACGGCTATCGGGGCATATTTATTGCCGGGAACTCCTCCTATGCTATGTACATCAAAAATGGAATACTCAAAATCTATCGTTTCTCCGGTTTTCACCATGCTCTCGGTGAGCGCGGTTATTTCGTCCATATCCATCCCGTGAATCATAACGGATGTTATATACGCACTTAACTCAATATCCGAAAGGTTTTCCAGCACGATATCCTCAACTATTTTCTCTATCTCCTCTCTGCTTAACTTTTTACCCTCAATCTTTTTCTTTATATATTCCACGCTTATAGGACGGGATGTGGGTGTAATGGTTATCTCCTCACCTCCTTTTAGCGAGAGAGATTCGCAGAGTTCCAGATAGCATCCGGCCTCTCCCTCGGAAATCATGCTCTTGGATATCTCCACTATTCCTGTTACGGTTTTTCCGTTGTGGGTTATCTTGACCCTATCTTGAGGATAAAGTCCGAGTTTTTGGGCATCCTCAAAATTGAGCACAACAAAGAACTTTCCCGCTTCCAAATCAATCTTCCTTACGCGGAATTTGTTTCTCATAGACTCACCCCGAATTCTTCTTTTATTATCTCGTAGGCCAGATAAGGTGAGATTACGCCCTTCTCGGTTATTATGGCATCTATGTATTCGGGAGGCGTGGCATCAAAAACGGGATTTCTTATTTTGACTCCGCTGAACTCCTTAGGATCGGCGACCTCTCTCACATCTCTCTCCTCAATCTTCACAAGTTTTCCTATTACCGTTTCGGGTGAGAATTTGTATGTTTCAGCACAAACAATGAAAGGCACCCTCGCCTCATGAGCGCACAAAGCCATTAATGATGTGCCTATTTTGTTTATAACCGCTCCGTTGCTCGCAACAGTATCTGCGCCAACCATAACTATATCCACATCCTTCATAAAATATCTCATAGCGGAATCCACTATCAGCGTTACGGGAATACCCTCCTCCGCCAGACGCTTAACGGTTATGTGACCCTGATACCATGGCCTAGTTTCAGTGGCTATAACCTCTATGTTCTTACCTTGTAGATGCGCGGTTATTATCGCCCCGAGAGCCGCGGAGGAGTTGCAGTGGGTCATGACCGTGGAGTTGGGTGGAATCCTCTCAGCCCCGAATCTACCTATCCTCTCTATGGCCTTCTCCGAGTTCTCTATGAATTGTTTAGCGGCCTTTATAACAGAATCTCTAAGCGAATTCACATCTCTACCCTCCATTCTTTTGAACACATATCTTATGGCGTTGAATAGCGTTACGGCGGATGGACGCGTTGATTCAAGAATTTTTCTTGCTTCGGCTAATCCATCCATAAATTCCTCAACAAAATTTCCGTCAAAATCCTCGGCGTAATACATAAGAGCGCGGGCGGCGGCTCTTCCTATATTCGCCGCACCTCTAATCTCCATACTTTTGATTTTTTCGGCTATCTCTTTTACCCTATCCAGAGACGACATGGTTGAGGATAATGGAATAAGTTTTAAATATGTTTCTAATTCGCTGTATATCAATGGCTTCGCAATGCAAACTGTGCGGCAGGGAAATTCCATATTCATCAATTCCGATATGCTGGAAATGTGCTAAGAAAGAGGATGCGAGAAGTATAGCGAAGGAACTCCACGAAAATACTGAAATCATAAATTCCTCGGAAGGTATAAGATGCAATTTGTGTTCAAACAACTGCGGAATAGTGTCCAAATCACTTTGCGGTCTGAGGTATGCGAAGGATGGAAAACTCAAATCTCTATGCTCCGAAAACCTTGGAATACTTGAATATTATTACGATCCTCTGCCCACGAACTGCTGCAACGCTTGGTTTTGCAGAGGAAGCGGAATGAAGGGATATAATTTGGCTATTTTCTATTATGGATGCAGTTTTGATTGTCTCTACTGTCAGAACTGGGAACATAAATTCGTGGATAGAGGAAGGAAGGTGAGGATAGAGGAACTCTTATCCAAAGCGAGAAATCCTGCGGTGAAATGCATTTGCCATTTCGGCGGTTCGCCAGAACCTCAGATGAATTTCGCG
This sequence comes from uncultured Thermoplasmata archaeon, assembly GCA_964455305.1. Lineage (GTDB taxonomy): Archaea > Thermoplasmatota > Thermoplasmata > Thermoplasmatales > CAYVVU01 > CAYVVU01. Next base: position 168 of record CAYVVU010000088.1, on the reverse strand, counting down.
CTGAAATTCAGCAAAAAAATTTTGGAGGAGAGGGATATAATGATTTGCTGGGAGTGGAACGGCTCGGGCAGGGAGGATCTTGCACTCAAAGCGGCTGAGATATCACATATAAGCGGAGGAACGGTCAAATTTGATTTGAAGGCATGGAACGAAAATCTGCATTATCTT
>CAYVVU010000087.1:0-5601 GCA_964455305.1 uncultured Thermoplasmata archaeon | reverse complement strand
TTATTATCGGTCTACTCTTTGCTGATGAGGATTCCATTTAGCACACCATGTTGCCCAGGTCTGGATGTAACTCTAACATTGCCTATTTCTGTCCTAACTACTGCGCCTTTCGTTATAATATTTCTCTGGACAAAGTGCGGATTCGCCGGATTCTCAACCACACTCAAAACCTTAACTTTTTTAACCGTATTCTCTTCAGGTATGTATACATTTATCTCTGTGGTTCTTGTTAATTTTACTTTGTAGTTTCCACCTCTCACCCTGACTATTTTCCTTCTGGTAGGGGCTATGTGTGTTAGAACAGGCTCTCTGCCCATCTCGTACTTTCTTTTCTTGCGATGTGGTCTTATCTTACCGCCGGAAGGTTTTTTGAGTGATCTTCCCTGCCATATCGCCATACTTTGCCCTAATCTTTTGATGTATTTTAAACTTTCTTTTTCGTCCTTCTCCTAGCTGCTATCACTATCAAGCACAGAAGTACCGATAACAATAGTATGATGTTCCACGGAATTTCAATGACTAACGGTTCCGTCCTCGGATAATAGTCCTTCGCATTGCTGCTTCCATCTATCAAGTAAGGAGAATCAACAATACCGTTTCCGTCATTATCTGGCGATATCCAGTCGTGCCAATAGTTTCCATAATGCGAATAGTTCCAACTGTTCAAAACGCCGGAATCATAACACTGTATATGCGACGGATCGTAATTTGTGGTTGAGCCGTGGTTGAAATAGAAAGAGTTGTTAAAAACAATGTTGTAGTTTCCGCTGTATATGTAAATGGCATAAACGCTATTTTGATAAAAGTAGGAGTTAGTAATAGTATTTCTGTTGGAGTACCAATCAAGATACAATCCATAGGAATTATACATAAGAGAGCAGTAATCAATAATACAGTCCGTGGATTGTTCCATATAGATACATATATGATTATTCAGAAAATCAATATTTCTCAAAGTTATGTTCTTTGAGTATCCCAGAAGAATTGAATAATCCGCATACTTCATTACCATAGAAGATATTGTTAGATTCGTAACATTTCCTACAATTAATTCTCCGGCATTCTCGGATACAACCAAGCCATTTCCATCTATATTTTTATAATACAAAATAGGCTTTCCTCCTACAGTGTTATTTTCCGCTATTTCTTGGGTAGTATAGGTATCCATATTTCCCGTCAAGAATATGCTTGAATTCTCCATAATATTATTGTATATTTTATTATATTTTGAATTCCCTAAATATATACCCGCCGCCCAAGTATCGTTGAGATGGTTTCCAGCGATTATATTGTGATGTGAGTTTGCTAAGTATATTCCGTAACTGCAGTGATTAATCGTATTATTTTTAATAGTATTGTACGAAGATGATATCCAAATTGCATATGGAAGAAATGTCAGTGTATTATTTAATAGACGGTTGTGCTCTGAACGATCCACTATTATTCCACTTGAACCGTTTTCTATAACATTTCCATATATTGTTATATTAAAACAACCGTTAAGAATGCGTAGATCATAAAATGTTGTATTTATTATACTGTTTCTTGCAATCGTGCTGTTACCAACATTAATAAACTTCACACCATAGTATACATTCTCAATCACATTCCTAGTAAACTCAACATGGTCGCAAAACTGAATTGTTAAATCAGATTGAGAATTTCTGAAAGTATTGTTTTCAAATGTAAAGTTGAGGATATGCCCAAAATTTAGACCTAGACCTTCAAAAGTTGAGTTTCTGATAGTAAGGTAATTTAAATTAAAAGCATACATATGATATCTTGTATTTTCAGAAAATGTGCAATGCGAGATCTCTATGAAAGATTGTGTGTACATGAACAGACTTTCCAGCGCAATACCTCCACCATTTCTTCTGAACGTGCAATCAGTAATCTGTAATTTAATATTACACATTCCGTATATACCAAAACCAGAAACATATCTGAAATTCACATCCTGTATGCACACATTTTTGCAATATCCAACTATAATACCAGCACTTACATTCTCAAAAGTCTTCCTGTTTATTTCAATATTTGATACATTTCCGAGTATTATCTGACCTGCTTCCTGATTAATTGTGGTGTTTGCCATGTCTACATTTCGGAGATAAACTACAGGTTTTCCGTTAACGGTGTTGTTCTGCGCTATTTCCTGAGAAACATATATTTCTTCCATAAATCCTTCAAAATAAAATCCACTTTTTTCAAAGGTATTGTTGTAGAAAATGTTATTAAAAGAAAATGATATATATACTCCGTATTGACATCCGTCAACGAAATTCTGAATTATTCTGTTGCTGTATGAATTTTCAAGATGTATGCCGTATGATAAATGCTGTAAAGTGTTGTTGTATAGTGTTCCATAGTAAACATTTCTCAGATATATGCCCCTATCAGAATATACACTGTGAATATAACAATTCCTTATTATAAAGTATTTCGTGGTATTTCCTATGTATATCCCCGCACCATTATATGGCGGTGTAATTTCATAATTTTCTATTATATACGGATTTTCCTGTGAACCGTTTCCCGTCCATCCCTCACTGGTGGCTATAAAATCAAATTCTGAATTGTTATTTATAACTATAGGATCATGCGCAATATATACATTATTTCTAATATAAACGGCCGTTTGCAATGGCAAAATTGAAATGAGAAGCCATAAAAATGCTATCATCGCAAATGCATACTTTATTCTCATAAAAGCATAAAACACTTCATAACATATAAAGATTTTTACCAAAACTTTTACTTACCAAAATCCCTTTCCTCCCTATGCGCCCTAAGTTCTTCGTGGGGACTGAAGGAATATCTGTTGAACTTGTGGCCTATACCCCACAGCCAGATAAAGTTATAGCGGAAAGCGCGTCAATATCGCACTCCTCAAAGTTCAAGAAGTTGGATGAGAATAAGGTAAAGTATCTGATAAATCTGTTAAAAAAACTCGGGCATGAGAGCGTTTTTGAGCATGCATCGTTCACTTTTAAAATTGAGGGAATCTCTAGGGTATGTACACACCAACTCGTGAGACATAGGATAGCTTCATACACTCAGCAGAGTCAGCGGTATGTACTTCTCAAAGATATAGAGTTCATAGTTCCCGAGGATGTACAAAAAAGCAAGTTCTTAGATGAATTTATTGAGATCGCAGAAAGAGCGTATGAACTTTACAGAAAAATGGTAAGAAGTGGTATAAAAAAGGAGGATGCAAGGTACATACTTCCCCACGGGGTTTCCACAAAAATTGTTGTGACGATGAATGCCAGGGAGCTCAGACATTTTTTCAAATTAAGGTGCGAGAAAGATGCGCAGTGGGAGATAAGAACTCTCGCCATCAAAATGCTTGAGAAATGCTATGAAGTTGCCCCTATAACTTTTGAGGACCTTTACAGAAAATATGTTATCGGAGAATGAATTATCTTATGTAAAGACCTCCCGTAACTACTATAGTCTCTCCCGTTATGTACGATGACATATCGCTGGCAAGGAATATACATACATTCGCTATTTCTTCCGGCGATGCTATTCTTTTTAATGGTACTTGTTCAATTCTCCACTTTCTTTTTTCGGGAGTATCTCCAGAGAGAAGATCAGTGTCCACATAACCGGGTGCGATGCAATTAACTCTTATCTCAGGAGCGAGCTCCAAAGCGAGGGATTTCGCCAATCCGAGCAATGCAGCTTTGCTAGCAGCGTAATGTGCACCATGCTCAGTGCCTTTCAACGCTATCTGAGAAGAAATTATTATGATGCTACCTCCCCGCGGTATGTAATCAATCGCTTCCTTTACAGTATAAAACACTCCGTTTAAATTTATGTCTATTGTTTTCATCCAGTTTTCCACAGACATCTCGCAAAACTTCTCCCTTATGTATATTCCCGCATTGCAAACCAGTACATCTATACCCCCATATTTATCCACAAATTTTTTAATCATAGATTTAACTTCATCCAGAGCACTGACATCAGCCTTCAACAGTATTCCGTCCGAGTACCTTTTAACTTCATCCAGAACATTCTTTGCTGATTTTTCTGATGTATTATAGTTTATTCCAACAACAGCACCCTCTTTCGCGAACTTAATTGCGATAGCCGCTCCAATACCTCTGGATGCGCCCGTTATTAACGCTCTTTTGTCTTTCAATAGCATAGCGCCGGGGCAGGGATTTGAACCCTGGAGTCCTTGCGGACAGTGGATCTCGAATCCACCGCCTTACCGGGCTAGGCTACCCCGGCCGAGGGATGAAAAAGAGAATTGATATAAAAAGATGTTGGGCAATTTATTCCACTATTCCTTTGGCTCTCAGTTCTTTAATTTCACTTTCGTTCATTCCAAGATAGTGAGATAGAATAAAATTCGTATGTTCTGCATAATGCGGCGGTGGAGATATATCTTCACGAGAAAATACAACAGTTCTCACCGCCCTCACATTTAAGCCGCGGGTGGTTTTTCCTTCAACAATCATCTCCTCAGATTCTTTAATTTTGAAAACTTCTTCCATATTGTTAATTGACCCTGCGGGAATTTTTTTCTCATGTAATTTCTGAAGTAAATCTTCTTTTCTGTATTTTCGTATTTCATCGGCAAGAATTCTTCGTAGAATTTCCCTATTCTTTACACGAGATGCGTTATCTCTAAATTTAGGGTCTTCTGCTATAAATCCTATGCCCAAAATCTCGCAAAGTTCTCGGAATTGCCTGTCCGTTCCAACAGCCAAAATTATTTCACCACCGTCAAGGGTTTTAAATACGCTTCCATACGGAAATATATTGGGATGTTCCGAGCCCATTCTTTTTGGGATGTATCCAACCATAAGGTAGTTCGTGGCCTGATTCGCCAATGATGCGATGGCTGAATGAAACAGAGATACATGGATATATTTTCCTTTTCCAGTTTTCTCTCTTTCCATAAGGGCTAGAAGAATCGCTTCTTTTAATTGATGCGCAGCGAGAATATCAATTAGCGCCACAGGCATTTTCGCCGGAGGACACTCAGGATACCCGTTCATATACATAAAACCGCTCTCCGCTTGTATTAAGGCGTCAAATCCACTTCTTGGATTTTCTAACCCATATCCAGTTATGTGCCCATAGATTATCCGGGGATTTATTCGGGAAAGTGTTTGATAATCCATACCGAGTTTTTTATCATCACCGGGTTTGTAATTGACTATCACAACATCAACTTTCTTAACAAGTTCATATACTAACTTTTTTCCTTCCTCCTTACTCAAATCTATGGCCACAGAATATTTCCCCCAGTTGGCACAGGAGAAATACGCAGATATGTCGGTATTTGGATTCTCCCCCTTAACCTTCCACTTTCTCGTGACATCTCCCTTCGTTCTGGGATTTTCAATCTTTATTACCGTGCTTCCGAGTTCAGCGAAAAATTGGCCTACAAGTGGACCTGCGAGAACACTTGACAATTCCAGCACAACTATATCCTCAAGCATATTTGGTGTATGAACATACTAAAATTAAAACTTTGGTTTCAAATTCTCCTAAAAATTTATATACAACAATACCGTTTAGTTATCTGGTGGTAGAATGGTCCGAAGGATAGTTATGCTGGTGTGGGTGATGTTCATTGTT
>CAYVVU010000086.1:0-5678 GCA_964455305.1 uncultured Thermoplasmata archaeon | reverse complement strand
TTTCGGTGCGGAAGTACTTTTTCTTCTTCTCTATTTCGTAAAATATTTCTTTCCAACCGCTGAATTTCGCGTATGGACATTCCTCCCTTTCCACCGGTATTTCGTTGATTAAGGCGTATGTAGCAACCTCCCTATCACCGACGAAGTAAAGAGGTCTTATCTTTGTTAGAAGCTTAGGATGCTCCCCCTCTATTCTGGGCACCAACTTTCTGTTCCAGTGGTAGTTTCTCGCCAGAAAGTTTTTGACGAAAAAATCCATAATATCGTCGGCGTTATGACCCGTGGCGAGCATAGTGGCCCCTTCCTCCCTCGGTATTTTGTTCATTAAGTATCTTTTTATTGTTCCGCAAACAGCGCATGTCTTCTTTCTGGCGAATTTTGCTACCGCTATTCCGTACTCATCCTCCAAATCAGTTATTTTTAAAGGAACATTCATCTTTTTTGCAAATTCTCTGGATACCTCTTCCATTCGCTCGGAATATCCCTCTATACCCAGATTTATGTGATACGCGTAAAGTTCCGAATCGGAGAATTTTTTAAGGACATACAGAGCGACGAGGGAATCTTTCCCCCCGGATAGCGCTACCCAGATTTTCTCGTTTTTGCCGCGCATACGATATTTTTTTATGCATTTCTCCACCCTTCTTTCAAATATTCTCACGAAACATTCCTTGCACAGATGCATCCCGAAAGCCCGTATCTCGCCTTCCTTTCTTCTGCAACTCTCGCATCGCATACAAATACAATATTGCGGCAAGGTATATATAGTATGGTATGCATATCTTCTTTATGGAGAAAAGGTTAAAAGTTATGCTCCTTCTCTCGCTCCTCTCCCCTTTCTTCGGTGAAGTCATGAGTGCCTCCACTCCTCCCCTTGAAATCATAAACCCAACTGCGTTTCTCTTTCTGTGGGGTTTCTACGGGGGAGGAGTTCTGGTTATCAGGGAACTTTGGGTTAGGTGGGGAGGGGGAAGGTTGAGGTTGCTTCTGCTCGGCGTGGCTTACGGAATAATAGAGGAGGGTATAGTACTCCGTTCATTTTTTGACCCCTCGTGGCCCGATCTGGAAAAGTTGGCAATTTACGGAAGGTGTTGCGGGGTAAATTTTGTGTGGGTGGTGGCGTTATGTATATTCCACTCAATTTACAGCATGGGCGTTCCCATACTCATAATCCACTCCTTGTATCCAGAGTACAGAAATAAGAGGCTTTTGAGTAATAAAGGGTTCAGAAATGTCATGATTATTTTCATCTTTACCCTTGGAGTGGCGTTCGTGGGGTTGAGCAAATACATACCCCCGGCGGTACCCTACATACTCACGATAATCGTCGTGGTTCTCCTTTTCTATTACGCAAGGAAATTAAAAAATGATTTTCCGCCGCAGATTGATTTTTCCCGTAGACATCCGTTTGTAATATCATCCCTGTTGGCGTTCGTTATAATATTCAACAATCTTATATTTCCAAACAATCTGTATTTTGGGAGATTGCACCCTGCGATTCCCTGTGTTCTAGGGGCGATTCTCCTCCCTCTCATCTTCTCCCAGATAGTTCTGGAGGACGGCGAGAAAACTCTGCTATATGTTCTGGGTATGATATCCCCCTTCGCTCTTTTCTACGATGTCGTGGTGGAATTTATGGGCTATGCAGGAATGGCTTTCGTGGGATTTGGAACTTTCATAGTTCTGGTCTGGATATGGAGAAGTAGATTTAGAAACCGAGACAGCAAAACAGTTAAATCCTAAGGAGGGATTGGGGTTTCGGTCGCCATGAAGTACTGTCCGAAGTGCGGTAGTAAAATAGACGATAATGCAGAATTCTGTCCGTTCTGCGGAGCGAAGCTGGAGGATTTCGTTGTATATGAGGGTCCCACGGAAAATGAAGTAAACCTTATGCATTGTAAACTGTGCGGTAAAGGAGTGATGGTTGTTGTGGATACCTCCACCGAGTATCCTCTGTACAGATGCACCAACTGCGGCGCATATTACGGCGAATTCCTAAAAACAGGGAAGATAACCTTTTACAACACTCTCCATCTCAAAATAGGCAGAATAATCGCCACCGAAACTAAACTAAAGAAGTATTACAGGATAAGCATTAAAAAGAGGGAAGAGGGAATGGTTGAGGAGGGGATATCCGAGATAGCAAAGAGCATAGCTGTGGATCTTGAGGGTTATGAACTTTCAGAGATTATGGACGCCTTATACTATATGCTTGAGGAGGGAATCCTCTCTTACAAAATAGAAGATATGGAAGATAGCGATGAATTTTCGTGGTTTTATCTGAGTATGGAGGTGGAAGGTTGAGGAAGGTCGCATGGTTCGGAATAATTGAAGATGAAAAGATACATCCGTTTGTGAAAGATGCCGCAAAATTAGCGGAAATATTTGAAAAAATAGAGAATGGTGAGATATCCGGCGAGGATTACGGTAAGATAAATCCACCCGAGGGTTGGGATTACAAAATACTCAGGAAGGCCGCGATAATTTTCGCCAAGAAAAAGCTGAAATCATACTGGCGAGGAGATGTTCTAATAATTGAGGCGGTGAGATATTTGGAAGACATCAACGACTCGCTAAACCTTCTTTATTCCCGTCTCAGGTCATGGTACTCCCTCTACTCGCCCGAAACATCCGGAAGTATGGAGGAATACGCGAGAAGAGTAATTGAAGGTAGGAGGGCTAAAGAATCCCTTGGCTGGGAACTTGAAGAAGAGGATTTGGACGAAATAAAGAATCTCGCCTCCGTAATTCTGAATCTCTTATCCGCGAAGAGGAGAATTGAGGAATACATAGATAAAAAGATGAGGGAAATTGCCCCGAATCTGCGGGAAATTTGCGGTTCTATTATAGGCGGTAAGTTAATATCTCTGGCAGGAGGACTTGAAAAACTCGCATTCATGCCCGCAAGCACAATCCAAGTTCTCGGCGCTGAAAAGGCGCTTTTCTCCCACATAAGAAAGGGTTCTCCGCCTCCCAAGCACGGGATAATATACCAGCATCCTCTCGTACATAACTCTCCGAAAAAAATCCGAGGTAAGGTTGCGAGGAGTCTGGCAGCAAAAATTTCCATAGCAGCCCGATTGGACTTGGGAGGAAAACCCGTTATGCCCGAATTGAAAGAAAATTTGCTCCGCAGAGTGGAGGAATTGAGGGGAGGAAAATGAACACTGTGGTTGTTGGTCTGCAGTTTGGCGATGAAGGAAAAGGAAAGGTAGTGGACGCTATATCCTCCAAATATGATATCGCAGTAAGATTTCAGGGTGGACCTAACGCAGGACATACCGTTGTAGTAGGAGGTAAAAGGTACAAGTTCCACATGCTCCCAGCAGGTATTATGGGCACTGGCCTTGGGATAATAGGAAACGGATGCGTGGTATCTCCGGACAAACTTATGGAAGAGATCAGCGAGATTTTCGGCGATACTATGCCCAATTTTAAGGTGAGTCACCGTGCCCACATAATACTTGATGTGCATGTAGAAATGGACGGTTGGGAGGAGCGAATGCGCTCATCCAAAATAGGAACAACCAAGAGGGGTATAGGGCCCGCGTACCAAGACAAGGTCGGCAGATATGGAATAAGATTCCAAGATTTATTGGAGGAATATGTACTTGAGAAAAAACTTGAGAATATGAAAAAGAGGTACGAGCCTTATGGCTTAAATTTTGATGTCAAAGAAATTAAGAAAAAACTTCTTGATTTTGGTAGAGTTATGAGGGAGAGAATCACCGATGTTTCCCTTCTGCTCAATATGGAAATAAAAAACGGAAAAAGCGTTCTTTTTGAGGGAGCGCAGGGTACACTTCTTGATGTTGATTTCGGAACATATCCTTTTGTGACTTCATCAAATACTGTGGCTGCCCAAGCATCGGTAGGAAGCGGTGTTCCCATAACCTCTATTGATAATATTCTGGGAGTAGCCAAGGCATATATAACGAGAGTTGGGCAGGGACCTCTTCCCACGGAGATAGAAGGTGAAGATGCAAAAAAGTTGAGAGATGCCGGCGGAGAGTACGGAACAACAACGGGAAGACCGAGAAGGGTGGGATGGCTTGACCTTCCGTTGCTCAGGTACGCGGCGATGATAAATGGAGTAAGGGAAATAGCCCTAACGAAAATAGATGTTCTCGGAAAAATGGACGAGATTTATGTATGCGATAAATACATTAAAGAGGGTGTAAAATACGAGTATCCTCCCCTGGACTTGGATGGGGTTGAACCCGAATTGGTTAGGTTTGAATCCTGGGGGAATATACTTGAGAATGAAAGTGTATCCGATATACCGGAGGTTATGGAATACATCCGTTTCATAGAGGAAAGAACTGGAATAAAGGTGAAGATGGTTTCTTACGGTGAGAGAAGGAAGGATATGGAATATATTGCTTAAATCAATGAAAAAAGTTTGAGGAAATACGGAGGAAAACTTAGAATACATTTTCCGAAATCTTTATATAGAAGAACTACCTAACCCGCCCCGAGGTGATGTGAAATGCTAGCGGGACAAGTACCCGTACTTATATTAAAGGAAGGTACCGAAAGACGCACGGGAAAGGAAGCTCAGAGAAATAACATTCAGGCGGCTAAAGCCATAGCGGATGCCGTTCGTACTACGCTCGGTCCCAAGGGAATGGATAAAATGCTTGTTGATAGCCTCGGAGATGTTGTGATCACGAACGATGGTGCGACCATTCTCAAAGAGGTGGATGTTCAGCATCCAGCCGCCAAAATGATGGTTGAAGCTGCTAAAGCCCAAGACAGCGAGGTAGGCGACGGAACCACAAGCGTTGTCGTACTGGCTGGGGAACTTCTCAAACAGGCGGAGGAACTTATAAACCAGAATGTTCATCCCACGGTAATTTCCACCGGTTACAAGATAGCCAGCAACAAAGCAAAGGAAATACTCAAGGGTATGGCAAAGAAGATAAAGAAAGATGATGACGAATTCCTCAAAGAAGTTGCGATGACAGCCATGACAGGCAAAAATGTCGGCGACAAGGAATATCTGGCTGAACTCGCTGTAAAGGCAGTGAAAATGATTATGGATGAAGTAGATGGAAAAATAGTGGCCGATATAGATAACATAAAGGTTGAGAAGAAGCAGGGCGGCGGAATAAGAGATACGGAACTCATAGAGGGAATAGTGATAGATAAAGAGAGAGTACATCCAAGGATGCCTATAATGGTTAAAAACGCAAAGATCGCCCTGATAAACAGGGGTCTGGAGGTTAAGAAGACCGAGATAACCGCAAAAGTTCAGATAACATCCCCCGAACAAATGCAGCAGATTCTAAAGGAGGAGGAAAACGAGATAAGGAGGCTTGTGGAGAAGATAAAGAAGAGCGGAGCAAATGTGGTATTCTGCCAGAAAGGCATAGATGACCTCGCACAGCATTTCCTTGCTAAGGAAGGCATATACGCGGTGCGCAGAGTTAAGAAGAGCGATATGGAAAAACTCGCGAAGGCAACCGGTGCAAAGATAGTAACTAATCTTGATGACCTCAGCGAGGAGGATTTGGGCTATGCGGAGATTGTTGAGGAGCGCAAGATAGGCGAGGATAAGATGACTTTCGTTATGGGATGCAAGAATCCCAAAGCGGTGAGCATACTCATACGAGGAGGAACTGAGCATGTGGTCGCAGAGGTTGAACGGGCTTTGCACGACGCATTGAAGGTAGTTG
>CAYVVU010000085.1:0-5836 GCA_964455305.1 uncultured Thermoplasmata archaeon | reverse complement strand
ACGAAACTCCCTGGAAGCATTACTTTAATGTTGTTATGGGAAAGTATTACAGAGAATTCGCAAATATTAAACAATAAGCTTATTCAAATGATATTCGGTATAATTTCAAGATGCCCTCAAACGGGAAAAGTTATATTCTCTCTCCTAATTCTCCCGAATATGAAGTTCCTCACCCTTGATTCGTTTGACCTTCGGGGAAAAAGGGTTTTCGTGCGCTTAGACATAAATTCCCCGATAGGAGATAATGGCGAAATACTGGATGACAGCAGGATTAGGGCATCTTTGCCCACCCTCAGGGAGCTAGAGGAGAGCAAGGTGGTGATTATAGCGCATCAGGGCAGGGTTGGAAAAAAGGATTTCACCTCGCTTGAAAACCATGCGAATCTTCTCGCCAAACATCTGGAGAAGGAAGTTAAATTCACCGGGGGACTTCTGGACAAAAATACCTTAAAAGAAATAGAAAATCTTGGAGATGGCGAAATTCTGATGCTGGAGAACATAAGATTTTACGCCGAAGAGACCTCATTGAAGGAGGACAAGATGGAGAGGAGCTACATACTCAAAAAACTGCTGCCTTATGTGGATTACTATGTCAACGATGCGTTCTCCGCGGCACATCGCGCTCAACTCAGCCTGATCGCCATCGCAAAGCATCGCCCCATGCTTGCCGGAAGACTTATGGAGAAGGAGTTAAAGGGCTTGGGCAAATTTCTGAGCATGGAAGAGCGTCCAAAAATAATGATTCTTGGCGGGGCGAAGATAGAAGATTCAATTAAGGTGGCGAGGAACATGCTTGAGAAGAACATAGTTGATTATATACTAACAGGCGGAGTTGTGGCAAATGTATTCCTCAAGGCTTCGGGAAAGGATATAGGAAAGGAAAACGAGGATTTCCTCAATAGAGAGTACGAGGACATAGAAAATCTGGTCAAAATCGCCAGAGATTTGATGGAAAAATATGGAGAGAAAATACTCGTACCAGAGGATGTGATCATAAACGAAAACTCTCGGCCAAAAGAGGTTGATGTTTCATCCCTACCGAACTACGGAGATTTTCCTATTTGGGATATAGGGCCAAGAACAATTGAGCGTTACAGCGAAATAATAAGAGAGGCTAAGGGAATAGGGATAAACGGTCCTATGGGCGTTTACGAAAAAGAGGGTTTTGAAACAGGCACACGGAGGATTTTTGAGGCCGTGGCCAGTTCTCAGGCCTATTCGGTGGCTGGCGGTGGCCACACTATCAACGCCCTGAACAAGTTCAATCTATTCAATAAGATATCGCATGTTAGTATGGCGGGCGGTGCCTTAATAACTTATCTGTCAGGAGGAAGAATGCCCGTTATAGAGGCACTTGAAGAATCTTACAAGAGATTCGGAGGTGAGTGAGATGAAGGCGTTTAGAGTGCATGGAAAATACACCGTTGACAAAAAACACATAGTTTGGAATAAGTTCACGAAAGATGTTGTAGGCGAAAGGGAAGAGGATGCGATTGAAAAGGTTCTTTCCTCTTTATCGGGCGTGTACGGCATAAAGAGGAGATATATAAAAATAGAGAAGGTTGAGGAAATAAAGCCCGAAGAGTCCGAGGACCCCGTGGTCAGATACCACTTTGGAGTGTGATTGGATGGAGAGGGAATTTGAGCAAACATTAGCCATACTTGAATATCTTCAGTTGCAGATGGAGTTACTTGAAAAACAGATGGAGAACATACAGAACGCGATAAACGACTATATGCTCGCCAAGAAAACGCTGGAAGAATACGCGAAAGTTGGCGACGAAGAGGTACTTATTCCCGTAGGGGGAGGTATTTTAGTTTACGGAAAACTATCCAAGGAAAAGAAGGTTATAATGAACATGGGATCCGGAGTGTCCTTTGAACTCAGTTGGGATGAGGCGGTAAAGAAGATTGATGAACGCCTCAAAGAGTTGGAGAATGCTCAGAAGAGCACCATGGAGACAATAGAAGCCGTGAGGAACAAATATGCTCAGTATTTGAGCCATGCCGAGGAACTGCAAAGGAGGATGAAAATAGAGGAGAGGTAAAAATATGTTCAAATTTTTAAAGGAAAAACTGTCAAAATTCAAAAAGAGGGCGGAGGAAGGAGGGGTATTTACCGAGAGCGTTCTGGGTAAAAAAATCTCCGACAAGGAACTTGAAAATATACTGGAGGAACTGAAAATAGACCTTCTGGAGGCGGATGTAGCCTTTGATGTCGCGGAGGAGATAGTTTCAAGGATTGAAGAGGAGTTAAGGGGTAAGAAAATTAAACGGGGCGTGGATTTGTATTCTGTGGTTCTTGATTCGTTAAAAAAAGCAATTAAAGATGTTGTTTCCGTTGATTCGTTTGACTTTCTGGAATTTATCAAGAATTCCGAAAAACCCGTGGTTATCCTTTTCCTCGGGATAAACGGGACAGGAAAGACTACGACCATAGCGAAAATAGCCCATCTGCTTCAAAAAAATGGATATTCTGTGGTTATAGCGGCTTCGGATACATTTAGAGCGGGCGCGATAGAACAACTGGAAATCCATGCCAAAAATTTGGGAGTTAAATTGATAAAGCACAAGCAGGGGAGCGATCCGGCGGCTGTTGCTTACGATGCAGTTGCCCATGCTCAAGCCAGAAAAAAAGATGTGGTTTTGATAGATACTGCCGGTAGAATGCAGACCAACAGGAATCTTATGGATGAGATGAGGAAGATAAAGAGAGTTGTGAAGCCTCATCTGACAATATTCATTGGAGATTCCCTAGCGGGAAATGATGCTGTGGAGCAGGCGATTACCTTTGAAAAAGAAGTTGGTTTTGACGCCATAATACTCTGCAAGATAGATGCCGATGCGAAAGGTGGCGCTGCCATATCAATATCATATATGGTAAAAAAACCCATAATTTATGTCGGTACGGGCCAGAAATACGATGATTTGGAGAAATTCTCACCTGAGTGGCTCGTGCAACACATATTTTCCTGAGGTGGTGTTATGAGCATAGTTGAAAAATGCTTGAGAATTAAAGAGGAAATAGTGGAGATAAGGCGCAAAATACACAGAAGACCCGAATTGGGTTTTGAGGAGTATGAAACCCAACGCCTCATCATGGATTATCTTGAAAATATTGGTATAGATGCAAAGGAGATTGCGGGCACGGGGGTAATAGGGGAAATAGGCTCATCCTCCCCGAGGATAGGTCTTAGGGCGGATATGGATGCCCTGCCCTTGGAGGAAAAAACCTCACTACCTTACGCCTCCGAAATAAAGGGAAGGATGCATGCGTGCGGGCATGATGCCCATGTGGCCATGCTTCTCGGTGCCGCCAAAATACTGAACGATATGGATTTTGATGGAACGGTGCGATTGATATTTCAACCCGCGGAGGAAGGATTAAATGGAGCAAGGAAAGTCATAGAGGATGGGGGCATAGTAGGCTTAGATGGAATTGAAGGCATACATGTATGGGCGATGATGCCCAAGGGGGTTTTCGGTATAAGAGAAGGTCCTTTGCTCGCTGCCGTGGACAGATTCGTTGTGAAGATAAAAGGAAAGGGGGGACACGGCTCCGCACCCTACGAAACTGTGGATCCTATTTTGGCTGCATCTCATTATATAACTGCTGTGAATGAGATAGTTTCCAGAAAGATTTCTCCTTTTAAAAGTGGTGTGATAAGTGTTTGCAAAATACACGGAGGCAACGCGTTCAACATAATTCCGGATGAAGTTGTGCTTGAAGGCACTGTGAGGAGCATGGAGGAAGAGGTCAGGAAGACCATTCATAGAGAATTGGTCAACTACGCCGAGATATGCAAAGCATTGGGATGCGAGTGCGAAGTGAATATAGATAAAATAAACGATTCCACTGTCAATGATAAAGAGATGGCTTCAATTGCACGGGAAGTGGCAAAAAGAATAGGATATGTGGAGGAGGCGAAGCAGAGCATGGGCGGCGAAGATTTCTCCGAGTACGCCAAAAGAATTCCCGCCGTTTTCGTACTGCTGGGAATGGGTACAAACATACCCCACCACTCCCCTTACTTCATCGTGGATGAGGATATACTCCCTCTTGGAACCGCGTTCCATGTTGAATTCGCCTTGGAATTTCTGAAGAGAAAGATATGAAGCGCGGAGATTACTTTTTGATTGTTGCCACAGTGATATGGGGTTCCTCATTTCCGCTGATGAAGATAGTAATTCAGGACATTCCACCTCTCAGATTTCTCGCCTATAGATTTGCAGTCGCGCTTATTCCAGTGGGCATAATTGCCGGCAAAAAGATATTTGAAAAAGATAGTTTTGCAAAGGGTAGCATTATCGGATTCGCACTTTTCCTCGGTCACGCGTTTCAAATATACGGATTGAAATATACATCTCCAACAAACTCCGCGTTCATAACCGCCCTCTACTTAATTTTCATCCCCTTTCTGGCTGCAAAGATTCTGGGAGATAAAGTGTATAAGAGAAACTTCGTATCCCTCGTAATGGCCGTGGGCGGCTTATACCTGATATCCGGTGGGCTCAGCGGAATAAATACGGGGGATGTCCTGACGCTTCTATGCGCCCTCTCCTTCGCTTTTCAGATAATACTGGTGCAGAAGTACTCTCGGGAAAATTTCATACAACTTACCTTCTGGGAAATATTCTGGGCTTTCGCCCTTTCCTCGTTGATATCCTTATTTGCAGAAAGCGGTGGAAATTTAAGCATTACCATAATATCCGTTATAATTTACCTCGGAATATTCGGGAGTTTCGTGGCCTTCGCAATCCAGATGAAATACCAGCCGGAAACCTCGGCTTTTAGAGCCAGTTTAATATATACTTTGGAGCCTGTATTCGGACATATTTTCTCAATCGCGCTCCTCTCCGATTTTCTGAAACCCGCGGGGTATATAGGCGCAGCCCTCATCCTCTCGGCTCTCTGGATAGATGTTTGGGCCGAGAAAAGATAATTGTCCAGTGTACATATATCCAAGCATCAATCCTACAAACAATTACTGCCCCGTTGCTTTTACCCATGGTTTTATATTAGAGCACCCTACCTAATAAAGGTTCATCACAACCACAACGGAAATACATTCAGAAAAATTTAAGTACTCACATTACATTAATTATTTAGGGTCTAACAGAGTTTAAAGGTGAGAATGATGGGAGATGTAATTGAGGTAATATATAGAGATGGAGTACTTAAACCTCTCAAAAAAATTGACCTGAGGGAGGGAGAGATAGTCAGAATTGAGATAAAGGGTAAAGTTCTAACTGATAGATTTTATAAAAAACTTGATAATCTTAGGAAAAAAATTGTGCGCGTAAAGAATGCTTCACAGATCCTGGAGGACATACGCAATGATAGTTATTGATACTTCTGTTTTTGTTGATTCTTTATTTGAAAAAGATAATGTGAGATACTCAAAATCCAATAAATTTCTGTACGAAATCAAAGGTTGCACAGTTTTTGTTCCCCGAATTTTCATAGTTGAATTTTTAGCCGTGGCAAGTAGATTAGGATTGAACATTGGTAAGGAGGAAGTAATGGACATAGCTTCCGAACTTGAAATAATTCCGGAGGAAGCTATATTTGAATTAGTAGTTACAATAGCAGAAAAAGTGCACCCGAGAGCTGTGGACGCTTATTTCATTGCTACCGCAAAACTGACAAACTCAATCTTGGTATCCAACGATAAAAAGATGGTTAAAAATGCGAAAAGCGCAGGCATTGAATCTTATTACCTTATTGAGGAGGTTGATAAGTGTCTCAATACACTTAAAAATATTAAAAAATTTTAATCTTAAAATACATTACGAAGAGGAAAAGTACAATGAAAATCCATTCCGGCGGAATTTC
>CAYVVU010000084.1:0-5917 GCA_964455305.1 uncultured Thermoplasmata archaeon | reverse complement strand
ATATCTTGGACTCTTGCTCCGATAGTTTCTTTTGGAGTTACCTATCTTTTGCTGATATTTTTCTAAAATTTTTCTAAAAAATAAAAGGAAAGATTTGTTCATATTTCGGCTACCAAGCGCTCCAGTTCTTTTATGAACTCGTCCATATCCCGAAGGACTTCCTCCACTTCTTCTATACCGATAGTGACTTCCTCTACCAGGGGCAGGATATCATCCATTTCACTCACCTCCTTTATGACATATAGCAGATATTTGTCTGACAGTATATAAACTTTTTTCTCTCTCTCCAAAAATGTGCAAAACGATAAATACAAATTCTCCATTACTTTCCATTATGCTTGCCGTGGAAGTGAGAAATCTCCGAAAGTATTTCAAAACCACGGTTGCGCTAAGGGGTATAGATTTTGAAGTAAGGCAGGGAGAGATATTCGGGCTTGTGGGACCTAATGGCGCAGGAAAGACCACAACTCTCAGAATAATAGCCACACTTTTAACACCAAGCGATGGCTCTGCTAAGGTTTACGGTAGAGATGTCGTGAAGGAGGCGGAGGAAGTTAGAAAGATCATAGGGTATCTACCTGAGGAGGCGGGACTCTACAAAAATTTGACTGGCGAAGAATACCTTCGTTTTATGGCCAGTTTTTACACATCCGACAAGAAAGAAGTTGAGGATATTGTGGAAAGGGGGATAAAGATTTCTGAACTGGGTGATGATATATACAGAAAAACTTCGGAGTACAGCAAGGGTATGGCTAGGCGATTGCAAATCGCACGGGTGCTTATGGTAAACCCAAAGTTAGCTATACTGGATGAGCCGACATCGGGACTTGATGTTATCCACGCGTATAAGGTGAGAAGGATAATCAAGGAATTCATTTCCCAGGATAATGCTATCCTGCTATCCAGCCACAACATGCTGGAGGTGGAATTTCTGTGCGGTAGGGTGGCTCTTATAAATCATGGAAAAATTGTGGCGGAAGGAAATGTTGACGCTCTGAAAGAAAAATATAACGCCAGTAACCTTGAAGAGGTATTTGTTAGGGTGGTGAAAGGATGAGCGGTCTCGGAGTAATTTTCAAAAAAGAGATGAAAGAGATGCTCCGCGACCCCCGCATAATTGTAGGGATGATAATAGTCCCGTTGATAATATTTCCGTTGATGGGCTCTGCCTTCTCTTTATCCACGAGCGAGGTTCAGAAAAAAATATCGGAAATAACAATTGCCGTATGGGATGAAGATTCATCAAACCTGTCCAAAAATCTCACAGATTATTTAAAAAAGAATGGCATTGATGTGGAGTATGTTAGCGGAAAGGATCTCAACGATTCTTTGCGAGAGGCACAAAAAATGGGCCTATCGGTTCTAATTCACATACCCAAAGATTACTCGGCAAAAATAAACAATTTCACCACTGCAAGGATTGAAATATACATGGTTGTTGAGAGGTATGACATAACCGAGAGCGGAGAATATATTAGGGTGAGGGCGGCGGTTGAGGAGTATTCCGAGAAAATTCTGGCAGAGAGGATTAGTGAGGTCTGGGAAGGCAATTCAACGGAATTCCTCAACCCGATAAATACCAGTGGTATCAGCGTGGTTAACGGAAATGTGGTGAAGATTTCGCCGGATGCTTTGATAGGATTCGCTATGAGTCAAACATACTCAATACCGATAGTTCTTATGGTTATGCTCATTATGGCCATACAACTTGCCGCCACTTCCGTGGCCATGGAGAAGGAGGGCAAAACTCTTGAAACTCTCCTAAGCATGCCCGTTAAAAGAAGTCATATATTGGCTGGAAAAATATTTGGAGTTATAGTCATCGCTCTTATAGCCACGATGGCATATTTCGGAGGATACATGTACTATATGAACACGATACTCTCTGAAATACCTACGCAGGGATTTTCTTTCAGCATATCTCCGCTTGGTATAGGTCTCGTAGGAATTACCCTCTTCCTGACCCTTTTGAGCGGACTTTCCCTGGCGATACTTCTAGCGGTCATGTGCGATGATGTAAGAAGTGCACAGTCTCTAATGGGAGTTATTTACATTCCAATAATCATTCCGATGTTTATGACGATGATGCTTGATGTCTCTTCCCTCCCAACCGCGCTGAAAATTTTCGTTCTTGTCATACCGTTTTCTTATCCTATGATCGCGGGAAAAGCACTTTATACCGGAAATTACTTCTATGCGTTAATTGGAATACCTTATCTGGTTGTATTCACAGCCATTACGATATTCATAGCAGCCCGATTGTTTAATACCGAGAAGATATTCACCATGAAGCTCAAGTTCAAGAGAGGTCTGAGGAGATGATAGAGGTAAAGGAAATAGTAAAAAAATATGGCGATAAAACAGTGCTCCAGAAGTTAAGTTTATCCGTTGAAAAAGGGGAAATTGTGTTGATTGAAGGTGACTCGGGAGTGGGAAAAACAACACTCCTCAACATAATTTCCGGAATAGACCTTCCTGATGAAGGCTCCGTAGTTATAGAGGGAAAAAACATAGTGAAAATGTCCGAGGACGAGAGGGCAAAACTCAGACTTAATATGATAGGAATAATCTTCCAGACCTACAACCTTATAGAGGAATTGAATGTGGAGGAGAACATAGCCCTTCCTTTGCGACTAGCGGGGAAAAAATGGAAGGAAAAGGTTGAGGAATTAATGGAATTTCTGGACATATCCGATTTGAGGTCTAAGAGAATAAACATGCTGAGCGGAGGGGAGAGACAAAGGGTGGCGATAGCAAGGGCTTTGGCCAACGATCCTCGGATAATTCTGGCGGACGAGCCAACATCAAACCTTGATGATAGGAACACTGAGAGGGTTATAGAAACTCTCCGCAGGATAAGAGAGAAATACAACGCCACGATTGTAATCGCTTCCCACGACCCTAGGATAGTGAAATTCATAGACAAAAAATATTTGCTTGAAAACGGGAAGTTGGTGCCCTATGGTGATAGATAGGGAGATATGCGCCGCCCTCGCCGCCATCTTTTTCATAGTCATTCCCTCTTTTGCCTATCCCATAAATTTAATTTTCATAATCCCTCTAATTCTCCTCTTCCCTGGATATCTATTCTTTGCCTCACTGGAAAAAAATATCTGGGAGAAAATAGGTTTGGGGGCTTTTCTCTCAATAGTGATTAACGGCATAGGTCTAACTGCCCTGGCTTACTTCTCAATGTTCACTTTTCCCAGAGTTATGGTTTATCTTGGCGGTATCACTGCCATTCTCTACATTCTGGGTGTTTTTGTGAAATGGGAGGGTGAAAAAATAAAAATAGAAATCAATAAAAAAGATTTGAAGGTCCTCGGAATTTTGCTCCCCGCGATAATTTTGGCTGCGACATATTCTTACATAGCCACCTCCAATGTAAATTATCTCCAAGGGTATTTTGAATTTTATATGGAGCCTCTCGGAAATTTGACTGAGAACGAAACTTACGCGGTCCATATAACAATCGTTAATCACTACGATTCCGCAAAGAATATAACCGTAATATTCCGTATAATTTATGAAAATGCCACAATTTATGAGGATTCCTTTCAGAGGGATATTCTTCCAGGAGAGAAGGTCGTTAAAAGGTACATTTTCATCGCTCACAACGGTATGGTAGTTGAGGCGGAATTATACGATGGAGGAAAGTTTTACGGAAAAATACACCAGACGGTGAGAACCGAGTTGCAAGATAAATTTTAATAATACTTTAATACATCCCCTCTTCAATGAATAAAGTGTTTATAGGTGTGGCCTGGCCTTACGCGAACGGAGAGGTTCATCTAGGCCATATAGCCGGCGCCATCCTTCCCGCGGATATATTCGCGAGATACAAGAGGCTGAGGGGTTACGAAGTACTTATGGTTTCCGGAAGCGATGAGCACGGCACGCCCATAACTCTTCGGGCAGAACAGGAGGGGAAGAGCCCTCAGGAAATAGTGGATAAGTATCACAAAATAAATTCTGAGGTTTTTGAAAAACTGGGAATTACATTCTCCCTTTATTTCAGAACATCTCATCCGAACCACCACAAAGTTGTTCAGGAATTTTTCCTTAAACTTTACGAGAAGGGATTTCTTTATGAGAAATCCATGCTGGGAACTTACTGTCCCAGATGTCAGAGATTTCTTCCAGACAGGTATGTGGAGGGCGAGTGTCCTTATTGCCACTATGAAGAGGCGAGGGGAGATCAGTGCGATAATTGCGGAAAAACTCTGGATCCGACAGACCTCATAAATCCTAGATGCAAGATTTGCGGCAGTAGGGCAGAGTTCAGGGAAACGAAGCATTTCTTCTTCAGGTTGAGCGAGTTTCAGAAAAAACTTGAGGAGTGGGTTGAGAAAAATACTCATTGGAGAAAATCTGTGAGAGCATTTACCCTCAGATACCTTAAATCCGGATTGAAGGATAGGGCCATAACTAGGGATATTGAGTGGGGGGTGAGGATTCCTATTGAAGGAGAGGAATACGAGAAAAAGAGAATCTATGTCTGGTTTGATGCGGTAATAGGATACCTTTCCGCCAGCAAGGAATATTCCAGAATCATAGGGAAAGAGGATTACTGGAAGGATTTCTGGATGGACGAAGATGTGAAGCACTATTATTTCCTAGGAAAGGATAACATTCCTTTTCATACGATAATATGGCCCGCTATGCTTATGGCCCACGGTTCCCTGAATCTCCCTTACGATGTTCCCGCCAATCAATATCTCAGGTTCAAGGGGGTACAGTTCTCAAAGAGCAGGGGCGTGGGGGTATGGATGCCCGAACTTTTGGAGAGGTACGATCCCGATGTAATAAGATTCTATGCCGCAATAAATATGCCTGAAAATCACGATTCGGATTTTTCTTGGGAGGATTTTGTGGAAAAAGTCAACAAATCTTTGATAGATACTTTTGCCAATTTTGTGCATAGAGCGCTTACATTCACATACAGGAAGTACGGGGAAATACCGGCGGTGGAGAGAATAGCGGATAGGGATGCGGAGGCCATAGAATATGTGAAGGAAATGTTCAATAAAATCACTGAGCACTACGAAAACATAGAGTTAAAGAGGGCGGCAAGGGAAATAATAAATCTTGCGCATTACGCCAACAGATACTTTGATGAGCGCGCACCGTGGAGCAAGTGCAAAGAATGTGATGATGATTGCAAATCAATACTCTACGCATCTCTTATGATTGTCAAGGCTCTCGCCGTACTTTCATATCCGATCATACCCAAGGCGTCAGAGAGAATATGGCACTATCTCGGCTATGATTCTAACATAGAAAAATGGGAGGATGGAATATCTGAACTTCCGAAAGGGCA
The DNA here is from genome assembly GCA_964455305.1 of uncultured Thermoplasmata archaeon. Classification (GTDB taxonomy): domain Archaea; phylum Thermoplasmatota; class Thermoplasmata; order Thermoplasmatales; family CAYVVU01; genus CAYVVU01. Next base: position 597 of record CAYVVU010000084.1, on the reverse strand, counting down.
GAAACTCAGAAAGCCGGAAATATTATTCAAAAAAGTTGAGAGTCCCTCGGTAAAAATTCCACTAACTCTGCGGGTGGGTGAAATTATAGAAATCAAGGAGCATCCGAATGCTGACAAACTCTACATTCTCACAGTGGATTTCGGAGATGAGAAAAGGCAAATAATAGCGGGATTGAGACCCTACTATTCCAAGGAAGATATGCTCCACAAAAGAATAGTGGTGGTTACCAATATGAAGAAAGCCAAATTGAGGGGCGAGGTTTCTGAGGGTATGTTGTTGGCGGCGGATGACGGGAAAACGGTATCGCTGATAATAGCGGATGCGGATATAGGCGAGTATCTGGAAATTTCGGGAATAAAATGCATGAGCGATGAAACCATAGATTTCAAAAAATTCAGCAAAATTAAGATGAGGGTCGTGGAACACTCCGGCGAGAAAACTGTGGAAGTTGTCTTCGGCACAATCAAAGGAGTTCTCATGGCTCGTGGCAAGATGGTCAAACTGGATAGGAATGTGGACATTGGGGCGAGAGTGAGGTAAAGATGCGCGTGGACATGCATATCCACTCGGTATACTCCCCAGACGGAACTATGGAA
>CAYVVU010000083.1:5032-6065 GCA_964455305.1 uncultured Thermoplasmata archaeon | reverse complement strand
AATTTAAAGATGAGCCTCTTTGGAGAGAAATGATAGTGGAGATGCACATAAGCGATATAGAGAATATGGCGGAAGAAATACTGAATAAGAAAGATAGTTAGCGCTCGCCGACGAACATTCACAACTTTTAAATCCCATAAAGTATTTTGCCCATTGCAGGGCCCGTGGTCTAGTGGTTATGACGTCCGCCTGACACGCGGGAGGTCCCCGGTTCGAATCCGGGCGGGCCCACTATGATGGAAGAGATAGAGAGATTAAAAAAAGAGATAGAAAATCTGTTGCCCAGCGAGGGGCTGGCGGTGGAAGCGTTCAAAGACCTAGTGAAGGATGAGGTAAAGGAATTTTTCCGACAAAAACTGAACGAAAATCCAGAGTTAAAAAAGATGCTTCACGAAGCTTTGATAGAGTACATGGAAGCCAAGATAAAAGAGGGAGCTGCCGTCGCTAAGGTTATTAAGGTAGCCGCCGCCCTCGGCTTAACATCAATGCCGCCCCGTCTTAAAGAAGAACTCGTGGAGGAAATTCTTAAAACTTTCAGAAAAGAGATTGAGGAAGTCTTCAAGAGGCTGTGAAAAAATGCTGGAAATAAAACTTCCTGAATACACGGAAGAGACCATAAAGAAATTCATAAAGGATTTTGTTGGGAATAGAGGAGTGGTGGTAGGGCTAAGCGGGGGTATAGACTCCGCCGTGGTTACCAAACTTTGTGCGGATTCCTTGGGCGTGGAGAGAGTTCTCGCTGTGCATATGCCCGAAAAAACTACCCCACGTGATGATACCGAAGATGCCAGAGAATTCGCGAAATCTCTCGGTGTGGAGTACAGGGAAATAAGTATAGATGATATACTTCAAAGTTATCTGAATGTTCTAAGCCTCGGGGATCGGGTTGCTATAGGTAATCTGAAGGCGAGGATCAGGATGAACATACTTTACGCTATCGCCAACGAGGAAGGAAGGATTGTTGCCGGCTCAAGCAACAAATCCGAACTTCTGGTGGGTTATTTCACAAAATACGGGGATGGAGCCAGCGATT
>CAYVVU010000083.1:2463-5022 GCA_964455305.1 uncultured Thermoplasmata archaeon | reverse complement strand
ACTCTGGATAAGATTCTCTACCTAATTGAAATGGACAAAAATCCAGAAGAAATTCCAGAAATTCTCAATATTCCGAAGGAAGTTGTGGACAGAGTTTACGGGATGTATATCAAAAGCAAGCACAAAAGAATATTAATTTACATTCCCAAGATTTCAAGAAGGACCGTTGCGCTGGACTGGAGGGAGTGAGCGGTAGGGATAAACATCAACTAAACGCAGACCTTTATTTTCCGCCGCCTTTTCTATTTCATCCGCGAGTTTCAAATCTTCTTCAAGAACCTCCGCCCAGTAATGTTTCCCGTCATATCTTATTCTCAGCATTTTCAATCCGAATTTCTGAAGGATGTAATCTTCAACGCTCTCTATTTTTTTGGCTATATCTCGGTTCAACGGTATTCCAACGAACCTCGTGGCCAAGCAGGATTCGTTGTATATGTGTGGAAGATCAACGCCCATCATAAATTCCTCAATCTCATCCCTTTTTATTTTTAAATCCACAAGGGGACTTATAACTCCGAATTCTCTGAGCGCTGCTAATCCCACCCTTTCTTCGTCCAAATCGGAATAGTTTGTTCCGTCAAGAATGTATTTCTCACCCTCCAGATTTTTGAGCATACTTTTCTTGCAGAAATAGCAGCGGTTCTTTTCGTTATTGTATACGGGAGGAGGGATTTCGTATTCAACTATTCTGTGCTTTATACCCAACTTTTCCGCCACTTTTACCGCAGCGCGTATGGTTCTATCTGGAATAATTTCACTCTTGAAAGTTACCGCCACGAAATCCACATTCGCATGAATCATGTGGAGAATGAGGTATGTGCTGTCAATCCCTCCGGAAAATAGTACGACGGAATTATCGTATTTTTTCAGATAATCAACGAGTTTTTGATTCATAGGCCATCCTAACAACAAGCGAGGCGAAGAGCGCGGCCCCCACACCGTTATCTATGTTCACTACCGCCAAACCAGCGGAGCATGAGGATAGCATTGTTGTAAGGGCTGAATAACCACCTTTCGCAACCCCGTAACCCACGGAGGTAGGCACGCCTACTACAGGAATGGGGAGTATTGAGGACAGAACCACGGGCAGCATACCCTCCATCCCTGCAACGCATATAACGCATTTTACATCATTCTCAATAATTTCTTTTATCGGCTCCTTCAATCTGTGAATTCCGGAAACGCCCACATCGTAATATCTCAGAACTTCGCAACCCAGTTCCTCGCAAACCACCGCGGATTCTTCCGCCACAGGTATATCCGAGGAGCCGGCGGATACAACCGCAACTTTCCCTATTCTCTCCCCACCGTATGGATTGGCGACAACTATTCTCGCTTTATTTTCAACTCTAACATTGTTCTTCTTGGCGGCGAAATCCAGAAATTCCTTCGGACAGCGGGAGAAAATTCTGTGTATTCCTTTTTCAAGAGAATCTTCAAGCATTTTTTCCAGAACTTCCGGAGATTTTCCCTCAGAGTATACGACCTCGGGCACATTCTTCCTGTAAATTCTAGGAACATCAAATAAAACATCGGAGATTTTTTCCACATAATCCATCCGCAACTTCTTAATTATTTCATCTTCCGTGACTTCCCCATCCCTGTACTTTCTCAGCAGTTCTCTGAGTTCAAGCATCTGTATACCTCCATAGCGGCGGATTTCAGAGGAATTTTCAAATCCTCGCTTATCCTCTTTATATCCTCGTATTCAACCTTTTCGTTTATTACTTCGCCGTTCAAATACGATACTTTTACCCTAACATCGTAATTTTTCCCGCGAACGGATACTTTCTTCAAGATTATTTTTCTATCTGCGGATATTCTCTGTATCCTCTGTATTCTAACGCCGAGGGTTCCGAGTTCTTTGATCGTTCTTCGCGCAATTTCCTCGCAGTTCTGCGGCGAGGATAGAATCTCCACCTCCCAGCCCATCCGGGATTTTTTCATATATATCGGTTTTGCGGAGACATCCAGAGAGATTTCTCTTATTCTCTCAAGAAAATCTCCAAGGATTTCGGGCGAGATATCGTCAACCCATGTGATTATGGAGCATATGAATTCTTTAATATCGGAGAAGCGGTATATTTCCAGATAGTTTTCATCGCCGTATCTCGTTCCGTAACCCCTTGCGTATTGATGGGTTTGGGGCACAAATCCCTCATAAAGTCTCCCTATATTGGCAATTATCGCTAATCCTGTTGGCGTAGTTAACTCCCCGAAACCTCCTATGTACATCGGAATTCCGTGATTTTTCAGTATTCTTTTAACCGCTTCAACGGGCACGGGCATATCCCCGTGCGAGCATTTAATTCTGCCGCTTCCGAGTTTAGGCACCGTATAAGCGACTTCCTCCCCTATTCTCTGTATGTATGCGAGAACTCCAACAATATCAAATATGGTATCCACACTCGCCAACTCGTGAATTTCCTCCTCACCGTGAATTTCTCTTTCAACGGACAGCATTTCCTCAAAAATTTTAATCGCCGCAGCCCGCATCTTTTCGTTCAGAAATCTCTCGGAAATTGTTGATAAAACCCTTCGCATTTCGTTCGGTGTAGG
>CAYVVU010000083.1:0-2453 GCA_964455305.1 uncultured Thermoplasmata archaeon | reverse complement strand
CGAAGGGAAGGTTCTCAAATTCCACCGCGAGTTTTTGACAAAAATCCGCAGTTTTTTGAATTTCCTCCGCTATCTTCTTCGCAGTATTTTCATCTTTGGTAAGAGCAACTAAACCGCTGAGAAGCATATCTCCGCTCATGCCCGAAATGTCCGCGCGAACAAGTATCATAGTTTGGGAATTATGCAGATGAATTCCCAGTCCTCATCGCCGGTATTCCTGTACCAGTGAGTTACATCTGGCTCAATGAAAGCAAAACTTCCCGCTGAAACTTCTATTTCTCCCCGCTCCTCGTGTCCTATTATTCCCCTGCCCTTTATCACATATATTTCGTGCTCGTAGGGATGGTTGTGCTTCTTTATGTATCCTCCCGGCTTTATAATAAAGCGGCGCATTATGTAGTTTAACGCTCCTTCCTTCTCAGTTATAAGCCACTGTATATAGGTTCCCTCGCCCATATCTACGGGCTCTTCCTCAACCTCACTAATATGACCCACATGCATGGTTGCGTAATAGTGGCGAAGATTAAAAAAGTTTACCAACTTAGTGATTTGCTGTTAATAATACTACTAATATTAAAAACTTTATGAGTGGCGTTCCAGAGCCCATCGGAATATCGTTTCTCCAGTACCCTTCTATCAACATCCTCAATCTCTCTTTACGATTTTGCATATTATCGTTAAAGCAATTTTACAATTTCCGTCCCACTCCAGTAATTTGTCATTCATCACTTCAAAAATGGATCTAAGTCACTCTATGTTCCCAGGAGCCATCTCCAGAGAGGGACATACTTTATTCTCTTTCCTTCTATGCTCTCTATGGATTGGTAGTTTTCCGTTAGTATTATTCCCTCCGAAAGGTTGAATGCTTCCATCCCCTTTAACAATGCTGATATTTCTCTCTTTTTTGTTTTTTCCTCACTAACATCCCAGCAAACTTGAATAAGACTTTTCACCTTCTCACATTCCTTAATTACGAAATCTACCTCTTTCCCGCTCTTGTCTCTCCAATAGTATATTTCCATTCCCGGCTTGCTTTTTTTCCTTCTGAGAAGCTCTATATATACCAAATTTTCAACGATTTTACCTATATTTTCTGAGAACTTGAAGCTTACCGTATGGGCAAGTCCTGTGTCTATTGAATAGTATTTATTGAGTTCCCTCATTTGCTCTTTGAGTTTAAAAGAGAACATCCGAAGAGGAAGGATAAGATAAGAATCCTCCATATATCGCAGATATTTGGAGACGGTATCAACAGCAACTCCGCACGCACGAGCAATACTTCTGTGAGTCATCGTTTGCGACGAATTACTTATAACATAATAGGCTATTCTTCTCGCTATGTGGTAATCAACTCTATGTCTCGCACAGATATCCCTTGCTATTATATCATCAAACAACTCATTTAAATACCTATTTCTCGCCAAATCATCCATACCTAAAGCTTCGGGAAATCCCCCTGTTTTCATATATCTGTGAAGATAATGCAAAATTTCATCTTTCTTGTACTCTATGTAATCTTTGCTGAAATCCTCCCAGCCAAAGTATCTTAAATACTCTCTGAATGAGAATGGTAGAAGATGGAATGTTATATGTCTTCCCGTGAGTACCTTTGCAACATCCTCTTTCAGAAGTGATGACGATGAGCCCGTTACAAAGATTTGCAAGAACTGACGGGTATCGTAGAGAGTCCTGACCCATCTTTCCCAGTTTTCCCTTTCTTGCACCTCATCAAGAAAAAGATATTTAATTTTCGGGTTTATTTTCCTGCATTCCGATAGAAGAGTATCAAAATCAGCATTATATATGTTGATATCATCAAAATTCAGTAAGACTATGTCTTTTGGGCGGATTCCTTCATTAATCAGAGAATCTATTACCTGATAGAGAAGCGTTGTCTTTCCTACTCTTCGCGGTCCGATTATACCCTTGATTAAATTTTCCTTTATAAATTTACGAATTTCACCCAAACTCTCCCTTTTCACACCTATGAGCTCGTTCCTCACCTTTTCCTCCGCCCACCACGGATTCCATCTCCTTATAGCATCAGAAAGCATAATGCAACTGAAAGTTTTGATAATATTTAAATATTTCCACAGATGTTGACAAAAAAATTATTTTTTGTCAATTCCTTTGGACATTTTTAATTGCCCAATTACCGCCAAGATGTTGCAGTCCTATGAATAAAAGTCAGGCCTTTGCAACTATAATTCTCCCCATCTTCATCGCTCTTACTATTTTCTTCCCGATCTCGGTGTTTCTTCTTATTCTAACGGTGCCCTTTTCCGAGACGCTAACATCTCCTATATACTCATCTTCTGCGTAAAGAGATACATGCGAGGAGGGAGAAGGTATTCTCAGTACAATCACATTCTTTTTCTGCTCAACGGTAACGGGCAATTCCTCGCCTATTTCCGCGATTTTTTCCTCCTCCAGTTCCCTCACATCTATACTCA
>CAYVVU010000082.1:935-6551 GCA_964455305.1 uncultured Thermoplasmata archaeon | reverse complement strand
CTTCCTCCCCATCTTCTCCTCCGCCATCTTACGCTGTTCATTACTTAATTCTTCCTTAATCCCTAAACCAAAATAATCTTCATCAAAATATATCCTCCACCCTAATCTAATAAAATCATTCAAAATCATTGTTTCTACACAACCTCGGGGAAAATTAGGAAGTTTTCAATTAGCGAATCCATTTATTCCGTAATTATACCCACAATTAGTACAGGGACTCTTGTCAGTATGTGAATTCCACACAATCATTTATTCCATCGTGATCTGTATTCGTATCAGTTATGATAGTGCCGTTTTCATACTCCCAGAGGTTATCCAAATCATAATTTATGTTGTAGAAGTTTTTCATTGTTTAGGACCTCCCTATACTTCTTTTTCCATATTTTTAAAATATCATCAGTAATTGAATGATGTATTATGAATTCATATTGAGTTCCATCCTTCATTTCTATGAACCAGTAAGGACCTCTTCCAAGCATTTTTATTTTTTCCAAATCTAGTTTATAAGTGTTTTGTAAGGTTTCAATATAAAGCATATTGTTTTGAAGCCATATTCTTTTTGGCGTTTTTAGAACTAGTCTTTGATAAGTTTCTCTGTATATGATAAGGTATACAACGAAACTCATGATTCCTAAAATAAGTATAAATGCAAAGATATTAAATTTTTCAATAATTAATCCTAGTAGAAAAATAAAACCAGCTGTAAGTAGACCTGTGCGGAACATCAACCTAAATATTACCAGCCGAAAGTATTCTGAATTTTCATAGGTTATTTCTAAGTCTTTGTAGTTCTCGGTATGAAATTTCATCTTCTACCACCTCAACGCCTTTCTCTTTCGCTATATCCAAAAATCTCTCTATATCATAAATAGCATACTTTTTCAAAGGATAGATATCTTTTTTATTATTTAAATTTAAAACAATGAACATATAACTTGGCGCTTCTTTAACATTAAGAATTATCTTTTCTACATCCTCCCAATAAACAAAACCGTCCTTGGTTGGCCAATTATAATACGGCCAGGTAAATCCTTCTTCGTATACTTCCAGGGCTTTGATTTTCTTTGATTTTATATACAATATAATTGATAAAATCATTCCAATTATACTTAATATGCAGGCAAAACCATACAAAACCACATTAGTAAAAATGTTTATTATATAAATTATACATATTACCAGAATGCTAAAAAACCAGAATATGCTTGCAAAAACATATGAAATTTTTATATCTTTTAGTCTTTTATTTTTTAATAAGATTTCTTTATATATTAGTCTTTTTCTCTTATTATGCTTATAATATCTAATCCTTACATCGGTTATCATCGTTCCATTCTCATATTCCCAGTGATTGTCTAGACCATCGGAATCTTTATCTCCATGAGCGTCGCGCGGATTGAATGGATTCAGACCAGCGCCTAATTCTACCGATGTAGGTAGTTTGTCGTCGTCATCATCCAAATCGTAGAAGTTCGGAATTCCATCTCTATCATAATCCATCCTGTAACCTGAGCGCTCCCATTCTTCTATGTTCGCCAGACCATTGCAGGCGCAGATTTCTTGCTCCATGCTATCCACCCAACATTCTCATTCCACAGGCTCAAATATTATCTTTCCCTCCTTCTCCTTGAATGTAATGTTAAATTTGTCAAATATAGTGTGCCTTCCAAGCAATATTGGTACACCATCTATAAGTGCCCATCCGACTTCTACATCATAAATCAAACTTTCACTAAATTTAACTTTGGTTTTTATAACGGTTATAGGGATTGCCTTCCCACAAACTCCCTCAAGTTCAATAATTCTCTGAGCGCTCATCTTAAACCCATAGATAACCCTAAGGAGTAAGGTATTAAGGATATATCTGCGCCTGAATCAATGTATGCTGTCACATAGTACCACAATCCATCATTTCCCAGAATTTCAATATCTGCCACTGGCCTATAAACGAATTCCTTAAGTTTGCCCGACTCCCTACGATATTTGTACACTATCATGCTTCTACCTCCAAAACGAGGAGTCCGGGTTCCGGAACCTTTGAAATCAGAAACTTTTTGTGAGGATATTTTCTCCTTACTTCGTTTATAACCTCGTCCGCTCTATCTCCGCTCGCAACTACCTTTCCATCAACTATCGCTATCCACTTCCCCGCATACTCGCTTAAATCCGCATTTATATAGAACTCGTAGTTCTTATCCTTGATCTCCTCTACTTCCTCGCTCATATTTAATCATATTGCATCGCTATATATAAACCTCTCTATCTCAGGTAAATGTATGAAGTATCAGGAAAATCAAAGAAATAAACATAATAGCAGTAAAAATAGAGGCAATTATAAGGAATGTAATTTTTTCCTCTTCTTCCTGCTCTTCCTGTTATAGTGGCAAATGCAGACGACATCAGCAGAATTACCACGACAACAATCACTTCGCTTCCCAAACCTTCCTCCCTTTTACATATGTTGCCACAATATTTCTATCGTCGCCCTTGAACACGAGTTCTGATAGAATATCCTCTATATCGCCGTATCTGTTTTCCGCGCGAACTACAATGAAATCTGCATCGTATCCCTTGCAGAATTTATTCGCCTTTATTCCGAGAATCTCCATGGGAAGGGTCGTAGCATGGTAAAACAATTTTTTTAGGGGTAGTTTGTTTGCGTAATACGCATCTTTAATTACCTCAAACATAGAGAGGGATGGGCCAGCAGCTACATCCGAGCCCAGAAGTATATCTATATCTTTATTCTCCAATCTTTTCCACTCCATAATACCGCTGTGAAGAAAGAAGTTGGAGGAAGGACAGTGCACTATTTTTGTATGATATCTCGCGAGTGTTTCTATCTCCTCATCGCTTAGGTGAACCCCATGCGCTAAAAAAGTTCTATTGGTCAGAAGATGATTTTTCTCGTATACTTCTGCGTAATTTCTTGCGTAGCTATGCTCTCTGAGTGCCTCTTCAACCTCTTCCTTCTGCTCGGATATATGGCTCTGAACTATGAGGTTTCTTTCCCTCGCAACTTCACCAGCCATTTTCAACATTTCTTTACTGCAACTAACCGCGAATCTTGGAGTCACCGCGTAAAAAATTCTGTCATCGTATCCGTTCCATTTTGAAGAAATTTCAAGTATATCTTTGCGTGCCTCATCCACCGGGATTATCATGCTCTCAGGTACATTCCTGTCCATGAGGACCTGACCTATTACCGCTCTTAATCCAAATCTGGACGCAACTTCAAAAGCGATTTCCACCGCCCTTCTATACGGCGAAGAATATCCAAAAATCGTTGTTGTTCCGTTCCTCAAAACCTCTCTGAAAAATTTCTCAGTGTATTCCTTCGCATATTCTTCATCACGGAACTTCTCCTCCTCCCTGAATATGTATCTGTTCAGCCAATCCAGAAGATTATCGGCAACCTTTCCTATGGAGTTAATTTGGGATATATGGGAATGGGCATCCACAAACCCCTGCATAATTATAAAATCCGAATAATCAACAATATCTTCGCTATTTGGATATCCTTCGCCAACATACTTTATCTTTCCATCCTCTCCCACGGCGATATATCCTTCAAAATCATTCACATAATTAGGATTTACGAATTCTATTATTCTTCCGATAAACCTCCTCATCGCATCCTTTATTACCCCAAACATAATTATCCTTTCGGTGATAGATATGGTGGAGATACGCCCGTTCCGCGCCTATAGATACAACACGGAAAAATTTGGCGAGGATTTGAGCAATCTAATAACGCAGCCCTACGATAAAATAGATGCAAAAATGCAGGATGAATATTACAGGAGGCACGAGTACAACTATGTGAAACTCATACTTCCGAGGGAAGAAAATAGGTACGAAATTGCGGCTAAAAGATTGAAGGAATGGAAAGAAAAAGGGGTTTTCGTCAGAGATAAGGAACCGGCGATATATCTTTATGTTCAGAGGTTCAGCATTCTCGGCAAAGAATATGAAAGAAGGGGGATAATAGCGGCTATGAGGCTTCATCCTTTTGAAGAAAAAATAGTTCTTCCGCACGAAAAGACGCACAAAGGCCCGAAGGAGGATAGGCTGAGGATGCTTCGCGCTACCAAGACCAATCTTGAGCCGGGATTCGTTCTCTACAGCGATCCCGAAGGAAAAGTTAGAAGCATTATGGATAAGATTATGAAGGGAAAACCCCTCGCTTACGGTAAGGATGATTACGGGGTTGAGAACCATCTCTGGGCCATTACGGATAAAGATGATATAACGAGGATTAAGGAGGTTATAGACCCGCAACAGGTTGTTATTGCGGATGGACATCATAGGTATGAAACCGCTGTATACTTCCGCGATGAGATGAGGAAGGCGGTGGGTAATTACAGCGAGGACCACGCTTTCAACTTCAGGATGACCGCGATGGTCAGCATAGAGGACCCTGGCTTAGTTATTCTTTCCACACACCGTCTCCTTCTGAAGGAGAAGTTGAGCGAGGAACACTTTAAAGAAATAAAGAAGTATTTTGATGTGGATGGAATATGCTGTTCCAAGATGGCCAAAGAATTTCTGGAAGAAAATAAAAATAGCCATGCCTTCGTCATCTATCAGGATGGGGAATATTATGGCTTGGTACTCAAAGATTCCGCCGATATCTCGGAGTTTATGAAGGAAGAGTGGAGCGAGGATTACCGCAATTTGGATGCGGTTATACTACATAGCGTGATATTCTCAGGCATAATGAACCTCGGAGACCTAAGGATAGATGAGGATATCGCTTACGAGAGATGGATAGAAGATGCCGTCGCGAAGGTGAATTCTGGAGAGGCGAAGATGGCAGTTCTGATGAATCCCACGAAGGCATCGCAGGTTTTAGCGGTAGCGAGAAACGGAGAAAGGATGCCACAGAAAACCACGGATTTCTACCCGAAGATGCTCTCGGGATTCACCATGATGCCCATAGGGCCTGAGGAGTTACTGCGCTATGATTGACATAAAAATCCTCAGAGAAAATCCAGAGATTGTAAAAGAAAGTCAGAGGAGGAGGGGCGAGGACGAAAAAATAGTGGATGAAATCATTCTGAGAGATAAAAAGTGGAGAGAACTGGTTAAAGAGATTCAGCAACTGCGTCATCAAAGAAATTTAAAGAGTATAGAGGTAGGAAAATTATACAAATCTGGAAAAAGGGAAGAGGCGGAGAAGATAAAGGAAGAAGTAAAAATACTGAACGAGAAGATAAAATCTTTGGAGGAAGAGGCCGATAAACTGAAAGAGGAAAGGGATAAATTACTTATGAAACTTCCGAACATAGTGCATCCTGAAGTGCCTGTTGGATTCAGCGAGGAAGAAAACAGACCTTTAAGGTTTTGGGGAAAGGCCAAGGTTCAAAGAAAACACTTGGATGAATTCTTGGATCAATCTGCGGGGAAGATGGAATATGAGGTAATTAACTGGGAGCCGAAGAGTCATGTTGATCTGCTTCCCTCACTAAACTTAGTGGATTTGGAAAGAGCAGCCAAGATTTCGGGAGCGAGATTCTTCTTTATGAAAAAGGAGTTGGTTTTCCTTGAGCTCGCCTTAATAAAATTTGCCTTGGATTTTCTCGCGGAGAAGGGCTATATTCCAATCGCTCCACC
>CAYVVU010000082.1:0-925 GCA_964455305.1 uncultured Thermoplasmata archaeon | reverse complement strand
ACACCTTACATGATGAGGAGGAAAGCGATGGAGGGTGCAGAGGACTTATCTCTTTTTGAAGAAATGCTTTACAAGGTTGAAGGAGAAGATTTGTTTCTCATAGCGACTTCCGAGCATCCTCTCGTGGCCATGTATATGAATGAGATATTGGAGCCAAAACAACTTCCAATAAAGTTGGCTGGCATATCACCCTGTTTCCGCAAAGAAGCGGGCGCCCACGGCAAGGATACGAAAGGCATATTCAGGGTTCACCAGTTTAACAAGGTAGAACAGATAATTTTCTGTCGCCCGGAAGAATCTTGGAATTATCTGGAGGAGGTAATTTCCAACGCTGAAGAAATTTACAGAAAACTTGGGATACCTTACAGAGTAGTGGATGTGTGCACGGGCGAACTGGGTGGAAAAGCGGCGAGAAAATACGATTTGGAAGCATGGTTTCCTGTACAAGGGAAATTCCGTGAGGTTGTGAGTGCGAGCAACTGCACGGATTATCAAGCGAGGAGATTGATGATAAGGTATCGCGTTCCGGACGGATTCAGATATGTTCACATAATAAACAGTACGGCCATCGCTGTTCAGAGAACAATTGTTGCGATAGTTGAGAATTATCAGAGAGAAGACGGAAGAATAGAAGTTCCAGAAGTTCTGAGAAAATATACGGGATTTGATGTAATTCCATCATAGAGTTCTTTCCACTCTCTAGTATTTTTTGTGGGCTTTTCCTACTCTCTCTGGCCAGAAGCATCTGAATGAAAAAATTTTCTCAGTACTTCCGAATATAGGAATCCTTTTGCAAAAATTTCAGTTGAAATTTTCAGAAGAATTTTTTCTATGGATTTGCCCAGAAACGCTTTTTTGAATTTTATTTTTTCATATATCACATCCATGAGGATAAGATTTGGGGGAGCGGTATGTTTGTATTTTT
>CAYVVU010000081.1:0-6619 GCA_964455305.1 uncultured Thermoplasmata archaeon | reverse complement strand
AGCCTTCCGCCGGCTTGGATGTGGAGGGCAAGTATATCGTTTGGAAAACCCTCAGCTTCTATACATTTTTTACATCCCTCTATATGTTTCGGAGATATATCTACGCCATATATTTTCGCTCTAGTCTCTCTCACTTTTTTTAGCAATTTTTCTCTAACATCTTCTACCTCTACATCTCGGAAAATCTTTAAATTACTGTAGAGAAATTTATCCCTTCTTATATTCGGCGGAAAGTTTTTGGCGATGTACGCTCCCTCTATCAATATAGTTCCTGAGCCGCAGAATGGGTCGCAAAGTATTTTATTCTTTTGCCACCCACTCCACATAATCATCGCTGCGGCTATCGTGCTTTTCAGAGGAGCATGGTGCTGATAAACCCTGTAATCTCTTCGGTGGAGACTATCGCCCGTCGTATCTATACCGATTAAAAAATAATCGTTATGCACCCAGCATTTGATAGAGACATCCGGTTCTTCAAGATTTACCTTTAACCGATGACCAATATCCTCCAAATATGATTCTATAACCGCTTGTCCTACATATCTGTTCACATCCATACTTGTAAAATTATGCTCTCCCTCTCTGTTCGTTCTGACTTCAAAGGTTTTATCGGAAGATAGCCACTCAGTATAATCCAGTTCTCTCGCTATTTTGTATATTTCTTCTATGTCTGAAAATCTCTGATGGGCTAGGAGAATGCATACTCTGTGCAGGGTTCTTGAGGAAAAGTTCATTGAGACTATATCTTCCTCATTTAAACCATCTGCAATTATCTTTCCCTTCAGAATCTCAGTAACATTTCCGCCGAACGATTCTATCTCTTTGGCCGCTATGTCCTCAAACCCAAGGATGGTGGTGCAGAGCACTTTCACATGATGAGTATGGATACAAAAATTAAAAATTTTTTAGAGGTAGATATAGAGCATATAAGCACCTATTCCTATAGGGATGATGGCAAGCAATGGAGCCATTTTATTCCAGTATTTTTCTATGAATTTTTCTACATTCTTTTTCTCGGAGTTAAAAGTTAAGCCTCCAATAATCAGTGCGGATAAAAAGGAGATTAAAATAGATATTATTAAATCTCCACCGAAGATCCATATTGAAAAAAGAATAGGTATTACGAATGATGAGGTAATCAGCGAGGAAAGAGTGGCGGTTTTGTAAATATTACCTTTTATTTTATTTGCAATTTTCCCGAAAAAATCTCTGGAGTTCATTATTAGCATTATTCCTATTGTGAACGCCATTATAATGGAAACCCATACAGAGTTTTCATCATTCAATAATGTTTTAAGATACGCTGATACAACGACAGATAACATAAATATAGTTGAAGAAATCAATGAAAATTTTAATGAATTTCCTACTCGGTTGAATTTCCAGTCGGCAGAATCCTCTACAGCAACGCTGTGTATATGCATCGGAAATAGGATGTAAAGAAACCCTATTACAAGTGCAAGTAGTCCATAGATCGGATAGTAGTGATCGTTTGGAATCGTAGAGGAATTGTTATTCTGCGAGGATGAGTATCCAGCGCTCAGAACGGAATTTTCCAGCACAGAATATTCCTGCCATCCAACGAATCTATCTACTATGTTCCCATTTTTGTCTATAATCACTGTTGTAGGCGTGTACATAACATTATATTTCTGTCCGAGGTTATCGGTATCCAATGCTATATACCAAGTTATATCATTATCCTCTTTAAACCTCTTCAAATCACCAGGATCATCAAGAAGAACCGAAATTATTATCAATTTAGGATAGTTTTTATGCAGATCTCTTAGTTCGCTGAATTGTCTGTGGCATGCCGGACAATGGGAAGTTATTAAATTTAGAAGAATTATATTTCCTTTTAAGTCATTGGAATCTAGAACCTTGCCCTCCGAGGATACTAAATGAAAGGATGGCGCTCTCTCTCCGCTGATTGTACCGGATACAATATTTGCTGTTATCAAGACAATTCCAACTATTGAGAGATATGTAAAGATGTTCCTCATAATTCACAGTATTATTACAGAGAGTATTAAATCTTTTGAATATGTTCTTTGTAGTGATTTAAAAATCACACAAAACATAAACATATTTATCCGAGAATGAGATACCACTTTATGAAGGGAGCATCCGTACTTACGGTTATAGCGGTTCTATCCTTCGCGTTTCTTTTTTCCGTATCAATCCATGGAAATCAAGGAAGCGTAGTTCTCAGTCCTCCGCAAAAGGTTATAAGGGCACCTGCTGAATGGGAAACCACATCTTATGTTCTTATAAGATGGCCCTATGACTATTCAGGACTTGACAGTTTCTTCTTGGATATGACAAGAGAGATTGCAGAGGTATGCGAAGTTAAGATAGTCGTGGATTCTCAAAGCACGGCAGATAGCGTTTCTAGTTATCTCCAAAACAATGGTGTCAATATGGCAAATGTATCATTTTTTATAGTTACCACAGATAGTATATGGATAAGAGATTACGGCCCTATATCGGTGGTGGATGTGAGCAGTGGAACGACGGAATTCATCAATATGATGTATGATAGGTTCGGTAGGTGGGAGGACGACGCGTTTCCTTGGAGATACGCTAAGGCTAACGGAATAACTTGGTATAATATGAGCGATGGAAGTAGATGGCTCAGATTGGAAGGGGGAAACTATATGGTTGATGGAGCGGGAATAGAATATTCCACAAATCGTATATTTGAACAGAATGATCCGGCAAATGGAGGAGATTTAACTCACGATGAAGTAGTGCAGTGGATGACAGAATATTATAACCTCTGGGAATTCAGGAATGTTACAAAGATGACAAATGATGGAACGGGCCATATAGATATGGAAATAAAACTTCTGAACGAGACCACCGTGCTAATATCCAAGGTGGATGACCCGTCCGATGAGGATTATGATATACTGGAATACAATGCGAGGTTTTTTGAAAATCATACTGCTAGAAACGGGATGCATTACAATGTGATTAGGATACCTTTGGTAAAGGACCAATGGACAGGTACTTATTATACTTATACGAATTCCCTAATAGTGAATAACAAAGTCCTCGTTCCGATATACGGGATATCCACAGATTCTCAGGCACTTCAAATCTACCGCGATGCTATGCCAGGATATGAAATTGTTGGAATTGATGCCTCAAACATAATAGGTATGAACGGAGCTATACATTGTACTACAATGCAGGTTGCAAAGGATAACAAACCCCCTCAAATTTCTGTGGAGGGTGTGGAGGCTCAGCCGAATAGTCCGGTGATAATTAGGGTTAGGGTGACAGATGACACATTTTTAAAAGATGTGTATCTGTTCTATAATTCCTCGCTGAACTCCACGATAAAAAGAGTCAAAATGAACCCGGTAGGTCAAGATATCTATGAGGCTACTTTACCATCTTTTCCCTCCGGAACTAAAATAAACTTTTTTGTTGAAGCGGAGGACAGAGACCTTGCGGTAAATTACAGCGGAGATATCAAGAATCCCCATACTGTGATTGTTGGCTCAACTCCAGAAATTCCCGGCTATGCCGGAATCGTTTTCGCAGCGACTTCCAGTACGATAGTTTATTTTGTCAGAAGATTTTCATAATTTTTGTTTTCGTTATATTTTTTGATGAGCATCTGCGATAAGTTTATATACCATAAAGCCCATTAATACATTGATGCGAGCATCCTCGGTAACGGTAATAATCGTGTTATTAGTTGCAATATTCACTCCTTTATCTCTCGCTTCTCGATCATCGCAGGATATAATTGTGGAAAGCTATCAAATAAAAGTTATAAGAGATGCGAATATAAAGTTGACAGGAAACATTATAGTAAAGGATCATGCGACCCTCTATATATCCTATTCTGCAATACATTTTCTCGGAAATCCCTGGCAATACGGAATAAAATTGTACCGTAACTCAACTTTGAAAATATTGTATTCAAAAATAACATCCGATAATGAAATAAATTTCGTTTGTGAAAACTCATCAATTTATATTGAAAATTCTCATATAAATCTTAAAGGATTGATGAACGGAACGGCATATCTCAATATTAAAAATACGGATTTCTCTATAAACACCTTGAATTTGAATGGAGAAATGAATCTGAATAATAGTGTAATATACGCCGACGGTTATTTTTCCGGAGTTATTTCTGGTGAGAGATGCTATTTTGATGGAAGCATAAATCTTGACGGTAGGGCGGACATATATCTGGGCGATGTTTTAAACGCCTTTGGCGGGGAATGGTATATCTATCGTGGGTTGAATCTCACAGTTGTTGATAAGTACGGAAAGCCTCTGGAAATGGCGTCCGTTAATGTGAAAAACTTCTTTGATGGAAATGTTTATGGGAGTGGTGTAACCTCAAAGAAAGGAACTCTAAAATTTGTTTTGCTTTCTGATTATATAAACGGTGATGAGCACTTTGTCGGAGTTTACAACATAACCGTGTCATACGGAGGGAGCGAATTCTACAAAATAGTATCACTTCCGAATTACAACGATGGAGATTTCAGCAGTTTGTATGTGGATTATACTTTCAATGTTGACCGTATAGGCATTCCCCAAAATCCCACGGAAGAGGATGTCGTACTTTCTGGAAATAAAACTCTAAGGCTGGTCAACGGAAGTTTCTACTACCCGAGCAGAATATTTTTGGAGAACGGGGCATCGCTGGTTCTGGAGAATGCCGAATTAATAGTAGATTCCTCTTACGGCTCGGTGATAGCGAAAGAAGGATCATCTATAATATGTAAAAACTCCAAAATATACGGAGATATATATTTGAAGAATTCCGATGTAAATATTGAAAAAACATCACTCAACGGAAACATATACTCCACAGGTGATGATACGATATTCGGGGAAAACTCCTCGTTTACTTGCATATATGGCTATGGTAATGCTAAACTTTACAACTCCACAGCCAGTACAGTGGGAATCTCCTCGGTAGATATATTTGGTGGTTCTTACGGATATGTCAACTCCACGATAATTAACGCAACGGCCTGCAGCATAGAAAAAATAAATGTGAAAAAATATGCCAAGATTTACAGCGTTTCCTATGAGAATATCTCGGTGGAAAGAGGGTCTCAAGTTTATCTGGGATACAAGCTGGAGGTTTATGTGACCAACGGCCACGATAGAGAAGTTGAAAATGCTACAGTAAGTATTTACGAAAACGGTACACTGATTTATCAAGGCAGAACAGATTCACGCGGGAAGGTGGTGTTCTATTTATACTCAGCCAGATACGAAAATTCCACATGGATTTACGATGGAAATTACAGGGTAGTAGTAGAATATAAAAATGTCAGTGACGAGAGAAATGTTTTCCTAAACGGTGATACATTTTTGCATATATCCTTTGAAGAATATCTGGTTCCTCCCCTTAAACTTTATCTGGATTTATACACAGTACCTTCGGAAGTGGAAGCGGGAAAAGAGTTCATACTTGCCGGCCATGCTTACTATGATAACGGAGAAGATGCAAAAAATGTGATTATTACAGTTAAAATAGGTAAAATTGTTCTGAATACTACCACGGACAAAGATGGAAGGTTTTCTGTTAAGATGCCTCCTCTCTCGTCACCTGGAGCATACGAAATAACGGTGAGCGGTAACGACACCTACAATAATCTAACGACCACCCAGATCCTACAGATAAATGTTCTCCCGCCCCCATCTTTCCCTTGGTACTACATAATTGTTGGGGTGGTTATTTTCGTGGCGATAGTAATAGTTATAAGGGCTGTGAGAATTAGGAGGTGGAAAGCGTATGGCAAAGGATTATCTGCTTGAAGATATAGATATAGACGAGTTCCTGGAAGATTTGGGAGAGCTGGAAGTAAGGGAGGAGAAGCGAAGGATTGAGGAGGAGGAAGAAGAAGAACTTTTAAAGTGGCTTGATGAAACACTTGGGCTCAAAAAAACCGCAGAGGAACAGCTAAAAAAATATGCATTTGAAGGGGCATTATGCCCGATATGTGGAAATACGGTGAGTATTTTTGATAAAAGATGCCCGAATTGCGGTGCGGAATTTGCTTTAGATGTTGTGAGATGTGCGGTTTGCGGTGAGCTGATTCCTCCCGATTCTCTGGTGTGCCCGGAATGTGGAAATACACTGCTTGAGCAGAAGACTCTATGCCCAAGATGCGGAACCATAGTATCTTCTTCCGAAACGGTATGTCCAAACTGCGGGGTGGAATTCGCACCCGACCTTTTCAGATGTGCCAACTGCGGCGCTCTTGTTGATATAAATACCATAGTTTGCCCGGAGTGTGGAACCCTTCTGATAGAGGAGGCGAAGCCGAAGGAGGAGGTTGAAGAAAAACTTGAGAAAGTTAAAACAGAAGAGGTAAAGGCAGAGGCACTTAAAGTACATATAGGCGGGGGAGGGGAAGGAGAGGGTATGCCCGCCGAAATATCCGTTGATAGCATAAAGATAGTACAGCCAACCCTGCAAGTGGCTCCTATGGCCACCGCACCCGTTAGGAGAAGGTCGTATCTTCATGAAAGAAGGGAGGAGCACAGAGCGAAAAGGATACTCTTTCCATTTGCCGCCATCGTGGATCAGGAAGCCATGAAACTGGGCCTGATACTGAACGCGATAGATCCC
>CAYVVU010000080.1:0-6634 GCA_964455305.1 uncultured Thermoplasmata archaeon | reverse complement strand
ATTCAACTCTTTATACTTTGGGAATCAAGAATTCAAAAGATGTGATCAGAGCAAAAGATGCCGCAAAAACTTTGGGCCGAGAATTGGAGATCATAGAAATAGGGGAGGAAGATGTGCTTTATGCGGCAAAGTTCCTGCTTCAGGAGTTCGGGGAGATGAGCATAGTGGAACTATCCTTTGAAACACCCCTCACCGTATTATCAAAACACTGCAAAGAAAATATAATCGTTACCGGTCAAGGTGCGGATGAACTTTTCGGCGGATATAAAAAATATATCGGAAATCCTTCTCTTATGGGTGAAGATTTTAAAAAATTGGTTGAACTCACGAATCCTAGAGAGATAAAAATCGCTGAGAAATTCGGAAAAAAACTCGTTTGTCCGTACCTCTCAGAAGAACTGGTATCTCTAACCCTTGAAATTCCCGTGGAACTTAAAATAAAAAACGGTGTCAGAAAATACATACTGCGCGAAGCAGCGAAATTGTTAGGGGTTCCGGAAAAAATATATCTCGCAGATAAGATGGCCGTGCAGTATGGAAGCGGAGTCATGAAAATCCTCAGAAAGATGGCCAAGAGATTTGGAGTAAAACTCGCGGATTTACCGAGAATTATTATTAAATGGCATAAAAATCAATTTTTTCCCCGTTCAAAATTTCTTTGAATCCGATGATACCATCCTCTTTGTATCCCTCATGAACTATTATTATTAACCTGGCATTTTCAAAATACTTTTCTGCTTTTTTCTTTAGTTTTGTCAATTGTGCAGAGAGATTCTTATCACTCCATTTGATTTCACATAAAATAACTTCTTTATCAAACTTCACAACAGCATCAATTTCCTCGCCTTTCAACCACCATCGGTATACGGCATAATTTCTTGACAATTCCTCCCTTACAATATCTTCAAAAACTTTCCCAACATAACTTTCAAAATTTTGTTTAAAATACTCAAGAGGTACAAGCATATTGCCCTCCTCTATGTAGGATAGAAATGGATATACAAACCTAAACCAAAAAGCAAAGAATGGATCCGAAATCTCATATCTGGCATTTTTTCTAGAACCCTTTGTACCCCATGGATAAATTTTTCTTAGAAGCGCAAGATTTTTGATTAAATTTTGCAAGTAATATTCCAATGCATTGGGCTTTATACTTACATAGTTTGATATCTCTGAAAACCTTGTTTTTCCATCGGCAATCGCTTTCAAAATGGAAAAATACACTGTACTCTTTCCTAGTTCGGATATTATCATATTCGGGGGATCATCCCATACATCTATCTTCTTAGAAATTATGTCTTTTAATGCATCTTCTGGCTTGCTGTATTTTGAGAATTTTTCTAAATAACCTGGAGTCCCTCCCGATATTGAATAAAGTCTGATGCGATTTTTGAAATCTGTATTGAAAAATAGCTGTGCATACCTGAATTTCAATGGTTTAAGATTTATGTTTAGAGTTCTCCTGCCATAAAGTGCCCCTGCATAAGAGAACATTTTTTCCATCATACCAATTGATGACCCTAATAAAACTATCTTCGCTTTGGATTTGTATTTAATGTCATCTATCACGCCCTGCAATATACTCGGAACCGATGGCTGTACTCTTAAAAATCTCTGGAACTCATCTAATATAAGAATTTCATTTCTTTCCATAACTTCTCGGAATATCTCTTCCCAAGATGCAAGCGGATGTATGTTTACTCCTGAGGCGTGGAGTTTCTTAATAAGTTCGTTTTTAACTATCTTTTCATCACCATAATACACATAGAAATATATCCCTTTATTTACAGTCATTTTGACTAAGGTTGTTTTTCCTACTCTTCTTCTGCCCGTTATCGTTATTAGAGAAAATTCATCCTTTTCAAGTTCCTTTTTTAGCGCTTTGATTTCATCCTCTCTATCCACAAACATCATGACTCGTCATGCCATAATGAGTTATTAATTTTTTTGTCATGGGAGTACAGTAAACCATCACAATAACTATTTACTTCAAACAAACGGCAATACAAAAATTAAAAATACCCTTCCCGCCATGCCCCATCCGATGAGTTCGGAAATCAGGATTGGAATCGTGGTTAGCGAGTTCAACTACGACATATCCATGATGATGCTTGAAAGAGCGAAAGATCATGCGGAATTTCTCGGCGCAAAGGTAGTAAAGATCGTTAAAGCACCGGGGGCTTTTGAAATTCCATTGTGCGTAAAATCTCTTTTGGAGAGGGAGGATATTGATGGCGTAGTCACACTCGGCGCCATAATAGAAGGGGAGACCAAGCATGATGAGATTGTGGCTCACAATGCGGCGAGAAAAATAGAGGATTTAATGGTAGAGTACGGCAAGCCCGTCGCTTTAGGAATCACCGGTCCTGGCGAGAATCGCTTGCAGGCGGAGGCACGCATAGAAAAGGCGAGGGATGCTGTGGAAGCCGTTGTAAAAATGGTTAAGAGATTGAGAGAGGTGCAGTAATGTTCCGCTACGGAATAGCGGGCATACCACTATCTTCCAAGGGCCGAACCTTAGAGGATGCTATTAAAGAAACATATCGTTTGGGATTAGGTGCGATAGAAGTTCAGATGTTTAGGATGCATATAGAGGAACTGCCCGCGCTGGAAGATGCTGGCCAAAAAGTAAAGGATTTGGAAGATAAAATAGTCGTGGAGGTTCTCAGAGCGGACGAAGAGGGTAACTACAGACCTGTGGGAATAGATGTGACTTTGGAGGAAGAGGATATAATTCTCCAACTGTACTGGAATCTTGCAAAAAATTATGAACATCTTAGCAAGTTGGGTGAACTTGCCAGAGAACTTGACATAAAATTATCTATTCACACTCCGTATTACATGGATTTGCTTGGGATAAGTGAACTTTACGAGCAAAGTATGAACTATGTGCTCTGGACCGCGAGAATCGGTGAGGCCATCCAAGCGGATAGGGTAGTTTCCAATATGGGATTGTACGGCGATCTTAGCAAAAAAGAGGCCATGAATCGTGCAATAAAAACGGTTAGAGAAATAAAGAAAATGCTTAAAGGAATGAAAATAAAGTTTTCGCCTGAGAATACGGGTAAAAGAGTTGTTTTCGGTTCCTTGAGCGAGATAAGAACTCTCTGCAATAAAACCAAGGTTGAACCAACATTTAATATGCCCGACCACCATGCCAGAGAACTTAATCCCGATACAAAACAGCCAGGATACTTCAAATCATCAAGGGATGTAATTAAAATATTTGATGAATTGCAAAATTATTGCAAAGATGGTTTGTATGTTCATTATGCTGGCGTGGAACATCAGGCGGGAAATCTCGTTAGATATCTCCCAATAAAAAAAGGAGATTTGAAATTTGACTGGGTGGCTCAAGCCATGTTGGAAAGAGAGTACGACATCACCCTCATATCAGTATCGCCGCTTTTGGAGCACGATGCCGATTACATGAGAGTCATACTGGGTAGACATCTTGAGAAGAGGATTTTAAAAGAGGAGAAGAGGAAGAAAAAATGAGCGTGTTTGAAGATGCTCTAAACCACATCTTGGATAGGGTTGAGGATTCCTGCCGTTCTGTTAGCAAAGATAGTGTGAAAGAAATAGCGGAAATAATTGCAAAATCTCCCAGAATATTCGTTTACGGCTCCGGCAGGTCCGGAGTTATAGGTAAATGTTTCGCAACTCGCCTTGTACAAATAGGAAAAACCGCATACTTCATAGGCGAGAGCACCACACCTATTATCAAAAAGGAGGATTCTGTGGTTCTAATATCCAATACGGGAAAAACAAAATCCACGATTTTAGTGGCATCCATATCCAGGAATCTGGGTGCGGAGACAATATGTCTTACTTCATCTCCCGATAATCCCCTCGCCAAGATTTGCAACAAAAAACTAATAATAAAATATAGCAATATCAATCCTGACTATGCGCCTCTCGGAACAGTATTTGAGATTTCTTCCCTCATAATTCTTGACTCCCTCATAGCGGAACTTATGAAAATATTGGGCGAGAACGAGGAAAGCATGAGAGGGAGGCATGCGATATGGGTGTAATCTTTGAGGCACTTGAAAATGTCCTCCCGTACATAACGAACATAGAAAAGATGAAAAATATCTTGAGAGACTGCGATAAATGTGAAGACGCAATAAAATATCTGGAGGATGAAATTGCAAAAGCAAACGATGTAACAATCAAAACGGATTTGAGAATTGTTCTGAACGAAGTTTTAAGGATGTGTAGAAAATTTCACACCTAAAATTTTATATATTTGTACGGCAATATCTTCTTCATGCGCGCTGGTGGTGCGGTTAGGGTATTGGTGGTTGTTATACTTATGAGCGCAGCGATGCTTTGGAGTGTAACTATAAATACTAAACAAAACTGCGGCGGATTTTCCGCATCTGAAAATTATATAGTGAGAGATTCCAACTTCACAAAGGTGAGCGAAGTGGAGTGGACAAATGGCACATCATCAAACCCCATTCTGGCTCTAGTTGGAAGTATGGGAAATGCGATAGTTGTGATTGGAGATACTGATGGAGATGGCAGTTGCGAACTGGTAAGTACCTCATCAGATCAGAACGAAACATGGTTATTCCAGTATGAAAGACAAGGCTCTCTGAGGCTTTGGGAGTATGATGGTAACTCCTTTACCTTAGTTGATGAGAAGGTGTGGCATGGGAATAATAGAACTATCGGCGGTTATGCGAATGATGTAAGAATATTTGAGTACAACGGAAATAAATATGTTATAACAGCAGGAAGCATACAATCTGTTCCATCTTATGCCGATATAAGAATTTGGAGGTACTCGCCAAATGGCTTCACATTCGTTTCTAATTACACTTGGAGACATTACGGCGATAAGAATAGTACCGCAAACTCCGTGGTTGTTGGCGATGTTAATGAGGATGGCGTACTTGAAGTAGTAACGGGTGGAGAAATAAGTTGGAAGGTCGGGAATAATGACAATAATACTATGGGATTCCTGACAGTTTTCAGATTGAACAGCGATCTAACACTAACAAAGCTTGATGAAGTTATAATAAGCGATAATGAAGTATACGCCACGGGAATAAGTGATGTTGAAATAGGAGACATAGACAATTCTGGAAGTATAGAAATAATTGCTGGCGGATGTTACGGGTTTAACGATAGTGGTGTTGAGAGATCCAGAGCCTCCATCTCCATATGGAATTTTCACGATAACTTAAGCAAAATAAACGAGGTGCAGTGGATAGATATGGAAAGTTGCGGAGTTTTGGACATAGTGCTTTACGATTTTGATCACGATGAAATGTATGAAATTGTGTCTGGCGGAGCAAACAAAAAACTTAGTGTGGCTGGAGAGATTGCTGTTTGGTCCCACGACCTTCAAGAACTCGCCCGTACGCAGTTTTTCATAAATCCGGGTGGACAGCCTGGCAATCTAAACTGGGATTGCTTTGCTTCTGATATTGAAATATGGGATTTTGATGGAGATGGCTCTGAGGAAATAATAGCAACAGGCGCTTCAAAAGGACCTCCTCCACCGGGTGCGAGTGGAAATACTTTCTGGGGATACCTTGCAAGTTTCACTTTTTCCGGAAGTTCGTTGGTAATGGATGCAAAATACTACTGGCTGGATAAGGATTTAACCCATATTATGAAAGCAGATTCAGCAGATATTGATTCGGATGGAACAAGAGAAATAATAACCATAGGATATACCATACAGAAAATTGATAACCGGCAACAGATGTATGCGAAAATATGGGTATGGAAATATGTTTCCACAGTCCCCGAAATACCCTATCCTTGGATTTTCTCAGTAACAGCCGTTTTCTTTGCGATGGTATTTAAGCGCAGAGAAATCTAAATACCTTTTTTCCATTATCTTTTTATGACTTGGTCCTCAAGACTCCTCCGCGTTGATTTGAGCAGTAAGGATTGGAAAATTGAGAAAATTCCAACGGAGATTCTTGAAAATTATGTCGGTGGAAGAGGTTTAGGTGTAAAGTTGTACTATGACCTTGTTAAAGATGCAACTATAGACCCTCTCTGCGATGAAAACCCCATGGTTATAACGACGGGGCCAGTTAGCGGTATAGCGCCTATGAGTTCAAGGCATGAAGTCGTGAGCAAATCCCCACTTACGAGGACTATTTTTGATTCAAATTCCGGCGGAAGTTTCAGCAAGGAGATGAGGTTCGCAGGATACGATGCTATAGTGATAGAGGGCAGTAGCGAAAGACCAGTTTACCTGAAAATTGAGGATGACTATGTGGAAATTCTTTCAGCAGAGTACCTCTGGGGAAAAAATGTATCGTATGTTTATGAGAGATTAAAATCTATGGGCTCGGTCGGCTGTATAGGGCGCGCAGGCGAGAAAAAGATTCTCATCGCTAACATAATGTTTGATGGTCATCATGCTGCGGGTCGTGGGGGTTTGGGTGCAATAATGGGTTCAAAGAAACTGAAGGCTATCGTCATAAAAGGAAGCAAAAAACCCGAGATAAAGAATCCGGAGGAATACCACGAAGCGATAAAAGAGATAGACAGGCTTTTAAGAGCATCCACGCCCCTGCAGAGGGGTCTGAAAGTATTCGGAACCCCCATTCTTATAGATATAGTAAATTACTTGCATTCTCTACCCGTGGCTAATTTCCGA
>CAYVVU010000079.1:0-6659 GCA_964455305.1 uncultured Thermoplasmata archaeon | reverse complement strand
GGGCATCACGTCCTCGTGCCGTACATTTCCATAAATTCTTCGCACCACTGAATGGTCTCGGGGGTTATGCTCGGCTTTATCTTGGACAATGCCTCAAGCAGATGTGCCATGGTCACTCCGTACTCCTCTCCCTCACCAACATGCTCCAACTCAGCTAGATATGTTTCCAAATCCTTTACATCCTTGCCCTTCCTTTCAAGTTCTTTCTTCACCTGCTCTCTTATCGCTATAAGCTTCGCCTCCTCTACAATGGCCGCTATATCCGCTCCACTGTAACCCTCGGTGCGGTGCGCCAGAACTATATAGTCTATGGGTCCCTTCGTTGGAACCCCTTTCAGATGTATTTTGAATATATCTGCCCTAGCCTTAAGGTCGGGTGGAGGTACATAGAATATCTTATCAAATCTACCTGGCCTTAGCAAAGCGGGATCCAGTAACTGAGGTCTATTCGTTGTGGCAACAACTATTACCTTATCCCTCGGTTTCATACCGTCAAGTTCCGTTAAGAGCTGAGACACTGCCCTGCTCACTTCTGGCGTTTTCATACTTTCCTTGGAGGCTATCGCATCAATTTCATCAAAGAAAACTATTGAAGGTGCGTTTTCCCTGGCCCTCGTCATGATATCTCTGATTGCCGCTTCACTCTGACCAACAAGGGAGTTGAGAAGTTCAGGTCCGTTAACTATCTGCATAGGCAGACCCAATTCGTGGCTGGCCGCCCTCATAACATGCGTTTTGCCGCAACCGGGCGGACCGAAAAGCAGTATTCCCTTAGCTGTCTTCAATTTGTATTTCTCAACGAGATCAGGTCTTTTGAGAGGTATCTCTATGTACTCCCTTATCACCCTCTTTATATCTTCAAGACCGCCAACATCTTCCCAAGTAACCACCTGTTTCTTTTCCGCCCTTTGCAACTGGTGCATCTTTCTCTCAAAGTCCATCTTTATTTTCTCGTACTCCTCAATCATACGAAGAGATATACTGGGCTTTATATTCGGTAAAACTGCCTCAAAGTCGGCCATCGTTATAACCGCTGGCTTTCCCGTTCTCAACGCTCTTTTCATCGCCTGTATTGCGGCTTCTTTCACAAGATTTGCTAGGTCCGCTCCGCTGAATCTCTCTGTGCGCTTCGCTATTTCCGCGAGATCAATATCAGGTGCTATTGGCTTACCCATAAGATGTACCTTGAGTATATCTATTCTTTCTTCATAACTCGGTGGAGGAACATATATCACCTTGTCCATTCTTCCTGGCCTGAGCAGAGCGGGATCAACTAGTTCTGGCTTGTTTGTTGTACCAACAACTATAAGGCCTGTTGATACATCCAAACCATCCAGTTCCGAGAGAATTATCGTGAGTATTCTTGGAGAAACATCATCGGAAGAATACATATCTCTGCGCTTTGCTATAGCATCAATTTCATCAAAGAACAGTATACATGGAGCCCTTTCCTTAGCCGTTGCGAACAACTCTGCAACACGATTCTCGCTTTCCCCATACCACTTGGACATCAAGTCGCTGCACTTTACGCTTATCATCTCAACATTGAGTTCCGTTGCTAGGGCTTTCATCAACAATGTTTTGCCGCAACCGGGCGGACCGAAAAGTAATATTCCCTTAGGCGGTTCTACACCGTACTTTTTAGCCACATCCTTGCGCAATAGAGGTACAACAAGACTCTCTTTTATTTCCTGTTTTACATCCGCAAGACCTCCCACCATTTCCCAAGTTACTCTCTTTCTCTTCATTTCTGCTACTCTTTTACCCACAGCCACTCCACCGGCTTTTGCAGCGAAATATCCGCTGAACTCGTCTTTTATCATCATAGCGGTCAGCGTGGATAGGTACACTGCAGCGAATACTCCCGGAATAAGCAGAAGTCCAAGTAAATCCATATGATTTGTGACTATCATGGCGGCGGCGGAACTACCGCCAATCAGGGCGGCTGCGGCGGAAGAATATTTAAGCCAATCTTTGTAAGAGACATCTACAGATTCCGCTTTTCCCTTCATCATTAAACCAGCAATATAGAAAGCTATTCCCCAGGCGATTATAACTAACAGTGGAGGTATGGCATTACCTAAATTAGCAGCACCTTCTGCAAAAACCCTGTTGTCCAGAGATGCCATGGAACCAAAGGCCGAGGCGAAATCGCCGAGAGTAAAGTTACTTATGGCATCTTTAAGTGGTTGTGTATGCCCTGCAACGAGTGTTTTTGCCCCATCGTGAACAGGTCCGGGAATAAGGCCAAAGACCTCAAAGTTTCCGAGCGTGAGAAATAGGAATATATAGAGGGAGCCAATGACACCCACTATCACTCCGAATGTGACGGTGTAGACTATTCCTGCGCCTATAGGTACAACATACGGTATGCCGTAAGGTGCAAGGAAGAGCATCATATATGTCAGAATTCCGTATCTCCAATCGTAGAGGGATACCCCGAGCAGAGGAAGAGATGCCAAGAGGAAAACGAAACCGAGTTCGGCGGATTGATAGGCGACTTCCGCCGTAACAAACAGAGTTAGGAGTACGAGGGATAACTGTGGATATTTATGGGCTATTAATCCCACCATGGAAGCAAGGAGAATCACCATCCACCATGGATAAAATGGGAGGAAAAATCCTCCGAGAATTCCAGTGAAAAAGAAGGCCACATTTTTTACATATTTGGGCGTCTTTTTCTCTTGTTCTATCCATTTGCTTATTTTTGCAAATATTCCCTTTTTCTCTTCTTCCTCCTCCGCAACGCTAACCCTGGGCTTCTCTTCAGCCTCCTGTATCTCTATTATTCCCTCTTCCTCTATTTTCGCTTTTGGTTTTTTTCTGGGAGGAGTAAAGGTAATTTCTTCCTCTTCCTCCTCGAACTCTTCTATGGGATAAAATCCCCCATAAACGAAGAACGGTTCTTCTTCCGCACTTTCATTGGTATTATATGCCATAGCCAATCACCTCACACGGTTATCCTCTCTCTCAATTTTTCCAACTTCTTTCTCCTTTTTATATCGTACATGACCACCACTACCAGCACGGCGGCCATGGCAAGATACGAGACTATAAGCGTGAAATACTGTGGCGGAACGCTTCTGGCGTATTGGACAGGTTCGTTGGGACTGTTGAACTCTATGGTGAGGGTGGGATTCTCCTCCAGACTCTCCATGCTGAGGTTATAAATAACAGTTTTCACCATACCATTGTAGTAAACAGTAACCTTATAAGTTCCAAAATGCAAATAATGTACCTCGCTACTTCCAGTTTCGTTGGGATAGCAGAATCCTGCAAAGTTTGTGTAAGTAACACATTTCCAAGTATCATTTTCTATCACAACTTTTGCACCCGCCACATATCCAGGTATGCTGTAATCAAAGACAGCCACATAGAACCATGCTAATGTTCCTCCTGAAACAAATTCTTTTGCCTCTATTTGATATGAGTAAGTATCGGATATTATGGGATTGAGCCAAGCATCGTAGGCAATCACCTTGAATTTTATATAAACTCCGGGAGAGAGAGGAGGAATCACATAATACCATTTTGTGGATGTTATTTTTGTAAAGGCATCCTTTCCCGTCTGCGATTGATTCGTGCCCATGATCCCTATCTCGTAATCTATGAAAGCATAAGTTATCGGGATACTTTTATTCTTTGATATTATAGTTATGTTAACTTCATCTCCCAGTTTAACCTCGTCCAAGGGAGGATTGAAGTATATATCTATGTTATCATAGAAACTGCTATCAGGAGGCCAGGAGTGTCCTGGCTGTACCACATACGAGTACTTCTCTGATATCAATTTTCTCCTATCATCGTTTGGATCATCCCACACCTCTATCCAGAATTCCACCTTCCATCCCGCAGGGTATCCGGGTATATCGTACATTAATTTCGGATGATAGGAGTTTTTAGGAAAGAACTGTATGGCCCCTTCATATGTGCCTGTCTCGTTTTTTATTTTCAGATGCAACAAGGCATATCCTATCTTAACACCGCATTTAGAGGAATCAAGTTCTATATGAACGGGATCGCCAGCCAGCACAGGTTCGCCGTTGATAACATCTGGTTGCATTATTATATCAACACAATCATCAAAATTGTGGTATGGCCATGCGCCGCCCACTGTGTAGGAATACCACGGCGATATAAGTTTGGTTATGTTTCCGCTGTAATTAAAAGCAGTTATTCTCCAATAAACGGTACTTCCAGGCGGGAAGTACTTGTAGTTGTTTATGATTATATACATCTCAGTATCGCTTATTCTTTTGAATGTCCAGTTTCCAGGATGCTGCTTGGAGCAGGAGGGATTGTCTGTACCGTCCCAGTTATAGGCATAAACTGTAATGTACGCCAACTCAATTTTCTGGTTGTTTTTGGATTTTATGGTTATATTCACATTCTGACCCTTCGCCGGATTTGCATCTCCGTAAGGAGGTATAGGTGGATCGGTAATTATCTCTATATTCTGCTTGAAATCATTTGAAATCCAATCTATTTCTTTCTCCATATACCTAGCACTAACTTTGACGAGGAACGTTGATGTTAGAAGTAATGCCAATATAAATACTACCATTTTCCTCATACGGTTATCCTCCTCCTCTCTGCTTCTATCTTCTTCCTCTTTCTGCTGTAAATAACATAGATTACTGGAAGGGCAATTGCGCAGCCCACTATCCCTCCGATAGTGCTCCAAGTGGGGAAGGGCACTACCGCTGCAAAAACCGGGGGTGGTTTAGGTTTGTTAAATATGAATTCTATGGTGTCGTTGTTCTTTATTATAGTGTAGTTTTTCGTTTCCTCTATGATTTCATAGCCGCTCTGATTATATTTCAAATCGTACATGACGCTCAGATTGTACTCTCCATAAACAACTATTACCTTGTAGGTTTCGTTGAGAGAAAGAAAGTACGGCGTGTACTTCTGCCCGGTAACATTGGGATACGCCAGTCCGAATTCGTTGGTTTGGGTTGTACACCGCCATGTTGCATTCAGGAATGTTACATTAACTCCTTTAACATATCCTCCCGCGGCATAATCGTAAACTCTCACATAGAATATCCCCTTATTTTTAGGTGGCGATAGAGTAACATCCTCAAATTTATACGAGTAATTCGCCGATTGTATTTTATTATCTGCTATATCATATGCTGTTATATAAAACTCAACCTCCACGCCCGGACTCTGTCCAGGGAAAACAACATATCTCTCCGTACTGGATATCTTATTGAATCTTATTTTCCCACGGAGAGTAATGTTGTACCAAGGATCATACATAGAATAATGCAGATAGGCTTCTTCTATGGCTACATGTTCAAATCTGGATTTTATGGTTATGTTCAGCGGTGTTCCGGGCATCAAAGTATCATCAAAAGTTATGTCTGGGTCAAAAAACACCTCTATATTCGCGTCAAACTTACCCGGGTATTTCCATATACCTTCCTCAGAGACTTTTATGGTGTAATTGTTTGATGTTATTTCATGGCTCCATCTATCCCAAGCGGTAACATTGAATTTAATTATCGCATTAGGTTCCGCCTGCCACTTGGCAGGGATTACACATGTGGCGTTCAAACTCGGCCATGTCTTGTTTTCTGGTTTGAACTCGTAAACCTCTCGCCCCATCGGTGTGCCGTTGGCGTACCATCCTTCTATCTGTAAATAAGCCCCCGCTATCTCTACATCACTTCTGGATGCTATTCTTACAAGTATCGCATCTCCCGTATTTGGTTCCATAGGTTCAATGGTGAGATTTATATTTTTCTCAAATAACTCATCTTTTGGGGTATTCGTGGGTTTGTAAGGCCAAGCACCCTTAACTTCAAATGTGTATCTGCGCGATTCAAGATAGTGATTCTTCCAATATGTTTGATTGTTCTCTGTAACCCTTGTTTTGTTAGATGCATATATCCAGAAAGTCACATCAGAGCCTGGAGGGAAATAGTAACTCACCCTGCCCGTAGATGGATCTATATGTTTGTTCCATATAACGAATTTCACCGTGTAATCGTCTATCCTGTAATAATAGGGTCCAGGTGAAGATACATTCCTGTGCCATACCGTGTCATCTATTTCAGAGTACCATGGAACTCCGTTCCAAAGAACATTCGTAACATTTATCATAGCCGCTGTATAGAGAGGTGGTTCGTTGTCGTCCTCTATTTTATATTGAGAGTGCATTATTATTACAACATTATCATCCGGACCTGGAAATTCACCGTGAAATATATCTGGCGAGGCTTCAAATGTACAAAAATCCTCTAAATATCCCTGCGATGGCCATTTTTCGCTATCTTTACTCTTCTCACCACTACCCAAAACGGGCTGTATTATTACTATCGCACATACCGTCATCAATACCACAAATATTCCCACTGCTCTCCGCATATATTTCAACCTCACTGTCTTCCCATCATTCTATCCCTACGGATGGCTATCTGCAGGGCCTTCATCTTTCTCTTTATCTTTACTCTTTCCGCAACGCCTATTCCAAGGAGGAGACCAACGAGATTAGGTGTGGCGACGGGATTCATTACCGGTTGGGCGACTTGCGTCATCATCAGTTGAGGTTGCATAACCGCCTGTGGCATAACATTCACCACGGGGTTCATTAAAGCGTTGGTCAAAGGTACATTCAAGGGTATACTCTGCGGTACAGGAACTCCCATGCC
>CAYVVU010000078.1:4221-6668 GCA_964455305.1 uncultured Thermoplasmata archaeon | reverse complement strand
GGCATATTCTTCTCTACCGTTTATTTCAACTCTACCGAGAAAGCGGTTTACTCTTTCCAGAAATACTCCGCGCTGGTCGTGAGGAACAGAAATAAGTTTCTTTCCGATTACTTTATTTTCTCCAGAATTATTGCGGGACATATTTTGGTGACGCCCTCTATCTTCCCTATTTTCTCGGAGATTATTCTGGCGAGTTCCTCACCGTCTTTCGCCCAAATCTCCGTCATTATCATATGGTCTCCTGTGGAAGTGGCCACCCATTTTACCTCTTCCATTTCCGCGAGTTTTCTGGCTACTGTGAGAAAATGCTGAGGTTCGGTATCCACGCCCGTTATCGCAACTATCTTGTATCCGAGTTTTGTAGGA
Source organism: uncultured Thermoplasmata archaeon (assembly GCA_964455305.1). Lineage (GTDB taxonomy): Archaea > Thermoplasmatota > Thermoplasmata > Thermoplasmatales > CAYVVU01 > CAYVVU01. Next base: position 6,302 of record CAYVVU010000078.1, on the reverse strand, counting down.
TCCACCTCTATAGTATATTTCCTAATAACTCCATTTCTTTCAAGATTTTCCACCCTTTTTCTAACTGTGGCCTCGCTCACACCCAGTATCTTACCAATTTCCGTATAAGATATTCGCGAATTTTGAAGGAGAAGTTCAATTATTTTTATGTCTTTTTCGTCCATAATATATAGGTAACCTAAAATCATTTATAAAGTTTTCTCAAAATGATTATCACGAATTTCGGACAAAACATTTATATATTTAGAACCCATTATCTACGATGATAGAACCATGAGGTGCAGGAAAATGGCGAAATGGAGATGTAAGGTTTGCGGATACATCTACGATGAGGAACTTGGAGATGGTGAATCTGGAATTCCGCCAGGCACAAAATTTGAGGATTTGCCGGAGGACTGGGTATGTCCGTTGTGTGGCGCTCCTAAAAGCGAGTTTGAAAAGGTGGAATAAAATGCATTCACAGAAAATATCGGAGGGAGTTTATTTACTGCGCGCCAACCACTGGGACCGCAGATTGTTTGATGAACTTATACCGCTGCCAGAAGGAACCACTTACAATTCCTATATAATATTCGGTTCAGAAAAAACTGCTTTAATAGATGCTGTGGATTTCTCCAAAGAGGACGAGTTGATAGAGGCTCTGAAAAATATGGGCGTGGAGAAAATAGATTACATAGTGAGTAACCACGCGGAGCAGGATCACTCAGGAGGAATAAAGAAACTACTTAGCGTTTATCCTTACGCAAAAATAGTTACCAACAGCAAATGCAAAGAATTTCTCATGGATTTACTTCTTATACCAGAAGACAGGTTTGTGGTTGTGGAGGACGGGCAGGAATTATCCTTGGGAGATAAAACCCTCAAATTCATAAAAATGCCTTGGGTTCATTGGCCAGAAACGATGATAACATATCTCGTTGAAGACGGAATTCAGAGCGCATGGCGAATATGGAACTGCGACGAAATTTGAGATGACCGTGAAGTTCACCGCCGAAAAATCTGGAACACTGTACGCGAAATCCTACTGTAATATCCATGGATTGTGGATAAATTCTCGTAGGGTGGAAATATGAAATTATTACGCGCCAAAGGAATAAAGGAGGTGAATTAAATGATAGTTATCGGAGAAAAGTTTCCCGAAGTGGAGGTGAACACTACCCATGGCAGAATGAAGCTGCCAGACCATTTCAAAGGAAGGTGGTTCGTACTTTTCAGCCATCCTGCGGATTTTACTCCAGTATGCACTACGGAATTCTACGCTATGCAGTTGCGTTTGCAAAAGTTCAGGGAACTCGGAGCGGAGGTAATCGGGCTAAGCGTGGACCAAGTTTTCAGCCATCTAAAATGGATGGAGTGGATAAGGGAAAAGCTAGGTGTGGAGATAGAATTCCCTGTAATAGCAGATGACCGCGGTGATCTGGCGGAAAAACTGGGTATGATTCCGAAGGGCTCTACCACAACAGCGAGGGCAGTTTTCATAGTTGATCCCAAAGGCATCATAAGGGCCATAGTATACTATCCCGCAGAAGTGGGCAGAGATTGGGACGAGATTCTACGCGCTTTAAAAGCTCTCCAGATAAGCGATGCTCACAAAGTAGCCCTACCTCATAAATGGCCCGAAAATGAACTGATAAAGGACAGAGCTATAGTTCCACCGGCGGGTAGTGTAGGGGAGATAAAAGAGAGAGAAGAGACAAAGAAGAAAGGAGAAATAGAGTGTTACGACTGGTGGTTCTGCCACAAATCTTTATAAAATAGTTTAATTTTTTCCCATTTTTGCTCTGATCATATCTGACCACCATATTTATAAACATTGATCAACATATGGATTTATGGAGGTGATAAAAGATGGCAGATGAAGATGATGTGAAAGAACTCAAAGAAGTGTTTGAAGTTCTGAGCGAGAATGTGCCAAAACTCATAGAGGAAATAGTGAATGCTCTTTATTCAACCAGTAACGCGGAGCAATTGGCAAAAGAGGTTGCGAATTTCTACAAGACGATGATTGATGCGGGAATGTCCGAGGATAAGGCGTACGAACTAACCAAAAAATTTATGGAAAGCAGAGATATAATAGGTGT
>CAYVVU010000078.1:0-4211 GCA_964455305.1 uncultured Thermoplasmata archaeon | reverse complement strand
TGTGAAGAAAATTCTCAGCGACAAAGGATTGAAAGGAGCCATGAGCATAGGTAAACCGCCAATGCCTCCACATCCGCCGCATCCACCGCATCATCATCCTCCACACGGAGCAGATGAATGCTGCGAAGAAGAGGAAGAAGAGAAAAATGAATAAACGCATTATTTTCTTTGTTTTGGATATTCCTTTCAAAATTTTTTCTCTTCTAAGAACTGTTAAGAAAATTAATAGAAGAGCATCTGAATGCAAAAAAGTTTTCTATAAAGCTCTGATAAAGAACGGCGTGAAGAAGAAAATAGCAAAACAACTGGCAAATTTTTATGCCAATAGAATTTCCCCTGAAATTGATATATTTGAATTTCTGAAAAATTTCAGAGTTCCGTGAACGGGCTTCGTATGTAATATGGCTTCGGACCTTTTATGGGTTTTTGGGGTTTCTCAATTGTGGTTAGTATAACGAATGATGATATAAGAGGTGCAACAGCCATAATAAAAACCTCTCTGAATGTTAATTCCAGCAGAGTCACCAAAGCACCTGCCATCAAAGGACCTATCGTCCACCCGATAGATATGGCGAAATTAACCACCGCTTGGTTAAGAGCCATCTCCCTCTCCTCGGATATGTCGGCGGTGTACGCGTATATACTGCTTTGAAAGGAGGCCCATTTAAGGCCAGAAAATATCTGTGCAATCACAAGCAGTAATATACTTCTCGCGTTGAAAAGCAAAAAACTGTAAATTATGTAAAGAAATACGCTTACTAGAAGTATATTCTTCTTTCCGAATTTCTCCGCTATTATTCCGAAAATTGGGAGGGTGATAAGCAAAGATACGGAATCCACGGCAAACATCATTCCCACAAGTTCCGTGGAGAACTCTTGGGCTATGAAAAGCGAGAGATATGCGGAAATCATTCCCCATCCGAGCATGGCAAATAAAACTCCGAGAAAAAGTATCTTTATCTTGTCGGGTATTTTTCCACGAATTATCTCCCTTATACCATAGATTTCCTTTCGCGCCTTTTCTTTCGCCCATGGTGTTACGCGGGGACTCCACCTCCTCACTTCCGGAAGAATCAGGTATGAAACTATTCCAACTGCTATAAGAATCGCACCAGAAATGACAAATAGAATTATCGTATTTTTTGCAACCGCCTGCAAGTATCCTCCTATAAGATTCCCCATAAAGTATCCTGCACTGCACATAGTTTGAAATATGGCGAAGGCCTTGGCGTACATCCCCGTTGTATCGTATTCAAATGTAAGGGCATTACATGCAGGGTCATCACAAGCATCAAAAAACGCCTGAACTGAACGGAGGATAAGGAACAGGAGAGGGGAGGCGGCGAATCCGTACATGAAAAAGAAAACTCCTGGTATGGCGTTACCCATAAATATGTAAATAACTCTTTTCCCGCTTATGTCGGACTTGCGGGCCCAGTGAATCTGCGAAAATGAAGATATACTATTAAACAGTGAGCCCAGAATCGCGATAATAAGAAGACTGCCCCCTATCTGCTGCATATAAACGGGAATATAGGGAAAAGAAATACCAACGGCTAAATACGAGAAAAAATAAACGATGTTGAGTTTGTTTGCCGCCGATTTCAGATTCACGACACCGCAATAGAGAGTCATGACATAAAGATTTCTTTGGTGAAAAGATATGTAAATGAAAATTGTTAAATATTTGGATCTCTATCGTCAAAATATGTTACGAAAAGTTTTGTTTCCGACTGATCTGAGCGAAACTTCATTTAAAGCATTGGAAGTATTTGGAGAGATAAACGAAATGACTATAGAGGATGCTATCATACTGCATGTAGTTGAGAGAAATAACATAGATTTGATTGTGGAAGGTTATAGCTTAGTTTATGAACCATTGAGAGAAGATATAGAAGATCTGCGGAGAAAACTTGTGGAAAGGAGGAAAAAGATTCTTGAAGAAAATGCTGAGAAATTCAGGAAAATGCTGAACGCAAGAAAAATAAAAATCATAGTCAGAGTTGGAATTCCCTATAAGGAGATAGTAAAGGTTGCGGATGAGGAGGATGTAAATCTTATTATACTATCCGCCCATGGAAAACTCGGATTTTCCGACGAGATAATGGGTTCAACAACACTCAGAGTGATTAGAAAGACGAATAAGCCCGTTCTCATAATAAAAACGAAATTATGATGGTATTTGCAATCTTTAAATAATGCCTTGTGTTTTAGTAGTGAGAATGCAGGAAATGTTCAAAAGGGCACGAGAACTCGCGGAAATTATTTCCACAGAAGATAAAATAAAGATAGTTGGTCATATAGACGCTGATGGAGTAACTTCCGCGAGTATAGCAGCAATAACTCTGGAGAGATTGGGGAAGGATTACGATGTGGAGTTCGTAAAGCAACTTGACCCTCCCACGATTGAGAGAATAAAAGATGAGAATCCTCCTCTCGTGTGGTTCACGGATATAGGAAGCGGATATACCGAATACCTCGGGGATTTGAATTTTGTAATCACCGACCACCACATACCATCAAAACTTCCATCCAAATCTTCCACCATCATCGGCTTTTTTGACAATTTTAAAAAGATATTGAAGAGGCAACTCAACCCCCATTTGTTCGGGAGGGATGGAGCCACGGATATGAGCGGTTCCGTAGCCACTTACCTTGTAAGCAGGGAGTTCGGAGGAAATGTTGATTTATCCACATTGGCTATAATTGGAGCGATAGGAGATATGCAGGATACCGAGGAAAATCGTCTTATTGGAACGAACAGAATTGTGTTGCAAGAAGGCGTGCGGGCGGGATATTTAGATTATTTTATAGATGTCAGGTTTTTTGGTAGAGAAACGCGACCAATTTACAAGATGCTTGAATTCGCTACGGAGCCGATAATACCGAATTTAACAGGCGATGAGAAGGCGTGTATAAGATTTCTGAAGAATCTCGGGATAAAGTTGAAAGATAGGGAGAGATGGAGAAGATGGATAGATTTATCTGACGAGGAGAGGAGGAAAATAACGAACGAAATCGCTCTACTATATCTCAGGCTGGGATACGGACATCGGTTTGTGAAGAAAATGATTGGTGAGGTTTATATACTCACGAAAGAGGAGGAGGGCACACCACTCCACGATGTTAAGGAGTTCGCAACTCTCTTAAACTCCTGTGGAAGGTACGGAAAATGCGAGATAGGTATGAGAGTTTGTATGGGCGATAGGGATAAATATTACAAAGAGGCGTTGAAAATGCTGAATCATCACCGCAGAAGAATTTCGGAAGGTCTCAGATATGTGCAGGATATAGGGATCGTCAGACACGGTTTGGTTCAATACTTCCACGCAGGAGATAAAATAGATGAGAACATAGTGGGAATCATCGCCTCTATGGTCCTATCTTTTCCCGACATACCTCACGAATTACCTATAATAGGATTCGCAAACTCTTCCGATGGCGGAATAAAGGTTTCCCTGAGAACGGTTAGGGAGAATGTAGAGAAAGGAGTAAACCTCGGCGAAATAGCGAAGGTTGTTGCAAAAAAATGCGGTGGAATTGGGGGTGGGCATAATATAGCGGCTGGAGCTACTATCCCTGAAGGTACCGAAGAGGATTTTATAATTATGGCAGAGAAGATGGTCAGGGAGGTTCTGGAATGAAATTCATAACTTATGTGGTGAAGAGTTGCAAAATTGAGGAAGAATGGTTTCATAAAACTCATTGCGATGTTAGAGGCCTTGAGATAATGCTTCCAAAAGCGAGGTTTTACGCAGTAATGATTTATGGAATACCCCTCAAAGAAGCGATAATACTTAAGGAGGAAGCGCTGGCCAGAGGAATGGACTGCTCCCTCTCAAGGAATGTAGCCTCTCTTAAAGCAAGGTTTACCAACGCCTTGATATTCGGAAACGAGAGACAATTTTCGTCTCTGATTGAAAAGATGAAACTCCAGCCGTTCAAATGCAGTGAAATCGCTATGGATATGTATGAGGCACTGCAAAATCATAAAAAAGAGGAGTATGAGATAGAATTTCCGCGGGAAAGAATGAAAATTCCTCCAGTCAGAGTAATGGGCATTCTGAACATTACTCCAGATTCCTTTTACGACGGAATGAAATACTACGATTTGGAAAAGGCCGTTGAAAGAGCCAAGAAAATGGCTGAAAATGGAGCGGATATAATTGATGTTGGGGGCGAGAGTACCAGGCCTTTCGCTCAGGAGGTCA
>CAYVVU010000077.1:0-7064 GCA_964455305.1 uncultured Thermoplasmata archaeon | reverse complement strand
TTTCCATCAGAAAATTTGAAATACGAGGATGCATAACAAAAAATGTGCTGTGGTTCATAGGTTTAGGACTGAACAGCGAAAAAGATATCTCCCTCCGTGGTTTGGAAATAGCGAGAAAATGCAAGGAAATTTACATGGAAAATTACACATCGGTTATGGCATCTTTCTCTCTGGAAAATCTACGCGAACTTGTGAGTAAGGATGTTGTTGTGATTGGAAGAGAGGAAATGGAATCCTCTTCGTTCCGCAGGGAGATTATAGAGAAAAGCGCAAATATGGATATAGGAATTCTTGTGCCTGGCGAGCCTATGGCGGCAACAACCCATCAAATATTCAGAATTGAGGCTTTGGAGAGTGGGATAAATGTTGGAATTGTGCATTCATCATCAATTTTCTCCGCAGCTCCCTCGCTTTTGGGATTACATCATTATAAATTCGGAAGAACTACTTCTATTCCAAAAATAAGAAATAACTATCTGCCGTTGAGTCCCTACGAGGTGATAGAGGAAAATCTCCAGAGGGGTCTTCATACTCTAATCCTTTTAGATACTCAGCCTCCGATAACAGCAAACGAGGGTTTGAACATTTTGCTGGAAATGGAAAGTAAAGCCAAAAAAGGCGTGATTGATGAAAATACTCTAGTATGTGTTGTTGGAAATGCCGGAAGTTTTGAACCTGTACTGCGATGCGATGCGCTCGGTAATCTTATAAAAGAGGATTTCGGACCCGTGCCCCATTCCATAGTGATTCCGGGAAAACTTCATTTCACGGAGGCGGAGGCGTTGGTGAAAATATGTAAGTGCCCTCGCGAACTCGTGGAGGATTTTCTATGAAGATTTGTATGGTTGCTGATAACGCTTATCCCCCGTACGGAGGAATGGAAATTTCCCTAATCAGACATACCAAAATAATGAGGAGTATGGGACACGACATTTTTGTTTTGACCGCAAAAAAACCGGGAGAGAGAAAGAAAGAAAATGTAGAGCATCTCCGCCTTTACAGATTCGCCGGCATCCCTCAACCAAAGACCAAACCCTACATATATTGGGCTTTTCCTTCTAAGGCAAAAATAGTTAAGATTCTGCGTGAGGAGAAGCCGGATATAGTGCATGTGCATTTTCCAACATATTTGGGATTGGTATCCGTAAAGGCGGCCAACGAACTCAATATTCCCGTTATTTTCACACATCATACCCACATAGAGCAGGTACTCCCAAACATAAGGGCGAAGGATACTCTCATAAAAAAACTTCACACACTGATAGATAAGTGGTTTGAGTATATATACAATAGAGTGGATGTTATAATCGCCTTAACCCCAAAAGCACAAAAACATTTGAAAAAAAGATATCCCGGGAAGAGGGTGGAATGGGTAAGTAACGGAATTCCGTTGGAAGAGTTCAAGCCTACATATAAAAAATCCGAAAAGCCCACAGTTCTTTATGTCGGGAGACTTATGGCTGAAAAAAATGTGGATACTCTCATAAAGGCGATGAAAATTGTTCAGGAAAAAAAGAACGACATCAAACTCGTAATAAGAGGTGATGGTTATCTAAAGAAAGAACTCACAAAACTCAGCAACGATGTGGGAGTATATGTTGATTTTTTGCCGAGACTATCCCATGAAGAGTTGTGCAAATTATACGATTCCTCTTGGGTTTTCGTGCTTCCCTCCCACTCGGAGCCGGAAGGACTAACTGTTCTGGAAGCGATGGCCATGGGAACGCCTGTGGTGGTTTCCAAAAGTGCGGATATATCACACCATATGATTATTGAAGGATACAACGGCTATACTTTCCAAACAAAATCCCCGGAAGACCTTGCGAGCAAGATTATGAAGATCACCGAAAACATGGAGAATGTTCTGAAAATGGGTAAAAATGCGCGAGAATTCGTCAAAAGATACTCGGTTAAAGAGAGCGTGAGAAAAATACTGAAAATCTACGAAGATATTTCCTCATAAACCTTCATAATTTTTTCCGTATATATTTTAAAGTTTCCTTCCTTCTCAACGAAATTTCTTCCCGCATAAATTAACTTATTGCGAAGGTCTTCGTCCTCCAATAATTTATATATGGCATTGGCTAGCTCTTCCGAATTTCCGAACTCCACCAGTAAGCCTCGATTTCCGAGGACTTCCGGTATTGCCCCTGCTCTTGATGCAATCACGGCACAGCGACAGTACTGTGCTTCCAGAATCGTCAACCCGAATGTTTCGGCTTTGGATGGAAGTAAAAATATCTCCGCGACGCGCATAAGCGAGAACTTATCCGCATCGCTTACCCAACCGAGGATTTTTACATTATCCAGATATCTTGAGAACTTCCTCAACCTATTTTCCTCAGGCCCGGTGCCGGCTATTACGAACTGCGCCTCCATAACCTTCTTTGCCGCCTCCAGTATGGTATAAACACCCTTGTCCTTGGTTAATCTCCCGACGAAAAGCACGAGGGGCTTATTTTTGTTTAATCCGAATTTTTTGAAAACATCTTTTTGGGGAAGGGAATCTATGTACTCCGTATCTATGCAGTGGCGGAGAACTCTCACATTCAGCCCTTCTTTCCGAAGTCTCTTTCCTATTATTTCGGTTGGCGCAATTACCAAATCACACTTTCTATACAAATCCATGTTGTACTTGTAGGCGATTTTTACAAAAAAGTGTTTGAGGAGAAACTGTATACTTTCCGCCATATTGATGAAGTCAGTGTGATAGGTAGCCACGCATCCTATATCCTTTTTCCTCGCAAAGAACCTACCGAGGGCACCGACCATAAAGGGCGTGTGTATATGACTCACATCGGCATTTATCTTCAGTATTCTCCATATTTTCCATGGAGATAGGATAGCAACACGATAGTGGGAGTACGGAAGAAATGGTACTGAAAAGAAAGGTACAGTTACATCTCTATGTCTCACCGGGGCAATCAGATCGTAACTATGACCCATCTTTTTTATGTATTTGATAAGTGTGGCTATGTGAACAGCAACTCCATCAGGTATCGGAAGATAGGTTTCCGTGAAGTGTGCGATTCTCATACTATTACCCTTCCCTTCTCGCCATCGTATATTGCTAATGGCATCATCTCCGTGTTATAGGCATATCCTATACCATCCTTTTTAACAACGATGACTCCAGCCCTTATATTTCCTATTGCCATCTTGGCGGATTGCATAGCCCCCAAATAATTTTCCACCGCTCTGTATGCGACCATGTTCGCTATTATGCTTTCTCCGTGTCCCGTGGCGCTGGCCGCCCCGTTTCGCGATGCATAGGTTCCTGCCCCGAACAATGGTGTATCTCCAACCCTTCCCGGAAGTTTTAGCCAGAGACCCCCTGTGGATGTAGCCGCCGCAAAATCCTCTCCGTCATATGCCACCGCACCTACCGTTTCAAGAAAGTATTCTACCTTCCTCTCCTGAATAAGGTCCTTCCATTTTTCCAATCTCTCCTTAGTTATTGGATTATGATAGGGAAATCCCATTTTTCTAGCGTAATGGGTTGCGCCCTCCCCAACTATGAGAACATGCTCGGAGTTCTCCATAACTTTTCTCGCCACGGATATTGGATTTTTAACATATTTTATTGCTGCTACTCCTCCTATTTTACCGCTTCCCGTCGCAATCATCGCATCCATCTCCACCTCACCTTTCCTGTTGAGAACGCTGCCCGTTCCAGCATTAAAATTCGGATCGTCTTCAAGAACTTTAACCGCTTCCTCCACGGCATCCAAGGCGTTTGAGCATTGCAGAGCGGCATCCAACGCCTTGGCCATGCCTATCCTCATGGCATCCGCATTTCTTACCTTTCCAGCACCACCATGTATTACGAGGTATCTTATCATAATACGAGGGAATGTGGTATATTTGATAAATGTTCCTATTTTCATCAATTTGCGTACATCCTATCATCGGAAATATAAAACACCTATGTTACGGAGCTGCGAGAAATGAGCGAATTATTGGTTTTTATAGGTTTACCTCTCTTAATTTTATGATCGTGCAGCATTCATGCAAAACTTAATATACAAGCGCGCATATTCGTGTTATTATGTTTGTGGGGCGCGATAAGGAAATTGCCGCAGCCCTCAACATGTTCAATGAGGGGAAAAGAATCATTCATATAACCGGTGAGGCTGGGGTCGGAAAGAGTATTTTTGCCGAAGAACTAGCGAAAAGAATTTTTGATAATTACTATCATTTTTACATAGATCCCGAGATTCTTCAGAAAGCTCAGAAAATTGCATGCAGGAGGAGAAAGGAAATAGATCCAACAATTTTTGTGGAGGCGTATGAAGTTCTGAGAAGAATCCATCTTTTCAGACGAAGAGAAATATACGATTCTGTAAAGGACTATATAATGGAAATGGCAGAAAACATAATTTTTGATGATGCACACACATACAACGAATTTTTAGCCAAAATAGTTGCATTCATCGGATTATCCTCAAAAGCAGGAATAATAATAGTTACGGAAAAGGGGAGGATCTCTAAATCTCCTATAGCACATACCCTCAAAATACTGAGAGAAAAGGGACTTATGGGTGAGATAGAGCTTAAACCCCTTGACTCCACAAGCGTGGGCGCAATACTCAGAGAAGAGTTTAACCAAAATTTCTCTGACGATGTTGTGGAGAAATTCGTAAAGGATAGCAACGGAGATATAAATTTTATAAAGTTTCTGGCGGCGGGTCATACCATTAATATCCACGACCTTGACGATAGGTTTTCCTCGCTGGGATACAGGGAACTGGAAACCCTTGGATTTATCTGCCTTGCATATATGCCGCTAACTCTTATTGATTTGATGCATCTTTCTGGCAGAAGTCTGGATGAAATTATGAACATTCTTGAAAAACTTTCTAGAGAGTTCTGGATATGCGAGATGAACGGAAGATTTATAACATCATCAAAAAAGATGAGAGAATTCGTAGAAAAAAAACTTACGACTGAGATGAAAGAGAGAATTCATCGCAAACTCGCATATATGTACGATTGGGAAAATATGCATGTGGCTGCCGCATATCATTACGAATTTTTTGATAAAAAAATGGCCGCCACACATTACAGAAAAGAAGGAGAGATCGCTGCCGAAATACATGCCTATGCCTCTGCAATTAAATATTTCAGGAGAGCGTGGGAGATTAGCGGCTCAATGGAAGACCTTTACTCAATAGCGAAGATACTTCTTGATGTAGGCGATTTAAAAACTGTGGAGGAAATAGCGGGAAAATACCGCCATGACCCCCGAATGGCGTGCCTTCTATCAATAAAGAACCTTCTTGAAGGAAATGTTATAGAAGCAATAAAATCCGCCAGCTCATCCGAAAAATACTTGAGCGGAAATATGAAAATATACGCGAAAATAGCCCAAGCATTATGCCTAAGACAATTGGGAATATACGATGCCTCAACGGAAATAGCTGAGAATACACTAAAACTATCGGAAGAGTATGATTACACAGAAGGAAAGGCGTACTCCCACTTTATAATAGGCACCAATCTTATTGAGAAAAAGTTAGATGTTGCCATAGAGCATCTTGCTGAAGCTTTTGAACTGAGCAGAGGCACCTCTCTCCAATACATCGTGGGCATATATTATATAACTTTGCTCTCTCTTGCTGGAAGGATAGAGGAGGCGGAGAAAATACTTAAAATTATGAAAAGAGAGGTTAGAGGAAGATATTCTTTTTATGAGAGGCAAATAGTCAAATTCTGTGAGGCAAATCTGCATTATTTTAGGAAAGATTGGAGTCAGTTTTTAGCAGTAAGCAGTGATATTCTTGAATTCTTTGAAGAATCTGAGATAAAAATATACAGAGTAGACCTGCTCATGGTTCTCGGTGATTATTACCTAAATGTGCTTGGTGATGAGAAAGAGGCGCTCAAATACTATAACTATGCCTTTTTGACTGCGAGGGACATGGTTAATCCGCGCTTGCTAAATGCAAGTTACAAAAAAGTTAAAAATTTAATTAAAAAGAATATCGGCGATGCAGAGCCGATAAGAAGGCAGCCAGAAGCAGAAACATAATTGGTACTGGAAATATATCAAAATAAGCGAAAAAGATATAGTATCAAACTCCTATCCCCCCGAGATGAGGTTCAAAGAGTATCTCTGGATTCCGATGATTCTCTTGGTTATCGTTGGAGCATTTCTACTCACCACATCGGTTTACGGCTTTTTCTTTAAAGAACAGCAACCAGAGTTCATAAAGAATTTCAACGATTCCATAGGAAATTGGATTTACTGGACATTCGTTGGAGGCGTGGTTTTCATAATAGCCGGAATATGGTACATAGTTGATATATACAGAAGCAGAAAAGAATTGCTTGAATATCTGGAGGGGGATAGCAAGGCAAAGTTCGTAAAAAATCTAAGAAGAATTGAAGAGCTCGCTCACAAGTTGGGGACCAAATACATAGAAATGGTTGAAGAGAAGAAGAGGAAATGGCGCATAAAACACTAATCCTTTTAGTGGGATTGGTGTTTTTATTTTTAATCGCCCCGCCAGTAAAGGGTGAGATGTATTCCCAAAATTCCGAGGTTAAATTACTAATTTATGAGTTCCATCCCTATGCATATCCTTCAAAAAACAACGAATATGTTTGTCTAATAAACCCTTCCGATCAAAGTATTTCGCTTGACGGATTTTACCTCACCGATGGAGAAGGTGTTCTGAAACTCTCTGGGTGTATTAGACCCAAATCAAAAGTTTACATCTCCCAGACATACGAAAACTTCACAAAAGTTATGGGCTTTTCTCCAAATTTCACTTACAGAGAAATTCTCATACAGGGAAAATTTTCTCTCGGAAACAAAGGGGATGAAATAATTCTCCTTAGAAATAATCAAACTATTGATTCTGTCTGCTACGGAAAATGCACAATCCCCGACGGATGGCGGGGCGAACCTCTTGAAAAACCTTGCGCGGGCAGAGTTTATAGAAGAATTTGGCTTAGGGATACGGATAGTTCTCCCGACTGGATAAAAAGAAAGATATCCATCGGCCAAAGCGATTTCAGATTCTCAAAGATTGAAGTTTGGGGCGCAATTACATTCCTCG
>CAYVVU010000076.1:5419-7165 GCA_964455305.1 uncultured Thermoplasmata archaeon | reverse complement strand
AATTAGGAGTGATAAATATTATGTTTGCTCTTATTATTGCAATAATTTCTGTGTTGCATGTTTTTGTTGTGTTGGTGCTGTACATAATGTACCCGCCTGCAAGGTATGAATACAAACTAGAGATTAACTACAAAGTATATCCCGCAGATCTTGTATGTAAGCTTATTAAGAAATATATAAGCAATTATGTAAAAAAGAAAGGGTTTCTTGGAAGGTATCTACTTGCTGATATTCCAGACGTTGGAAAAATTTATTATAGCGAATATTATTGCACATCCTTATTTTCCAAGAGTGTTAATCCTAAAGTAGGGAAAATTGTTACTGATATATCTAAAACATTAAACAAGAAACTTGAGGAAGGTTACATTGAAAAAATAACTAATGACAAATATGTAAGATACATAATTTTTATTTTAGAATTTCTTTCAATAGGTGTTGTTATTATGTCTTCAATTACATTTGAACTTTCTTTTTCAGTTATGTTTTTAATGGTTATTGGTATGTTGTCTCTTTATATTTTCATACATTTATATGGAAGGTATTTAAGATTTAATCATAAAAAGACCACATACCTCGTATATTTAGGGATAGAGCCTCAAGAGGTCATTGCTAGGGTAAAAGAACGCAATTATTCTGTAGTTAAGGAAACTTTTATATATTACATTTTAAAATTTAATAATATTGATATTAGTCTTATGAAAACAAAAACCGCATATTCTACTATATATGTTTACACGGAAGATATACAAAAAGTAAAAGAATTTTTGAAAACTATTTTGATGATTTAAAACTTTTTAAACCTCTTTTCCTTCACCGTTTCTATGGAGTATAACTTCAAGGAAGTGGAAAGGAAGTGGCAGGATTACTGGGAGAAAGAGAAGATATACCGCTTTGACCCGAATTCGGATAAGCCAGTTTATAGCATAGATAATCCTCCGAGGTATGCCAGCGCCAGGATTCATATTGGACATGCCACGCACTACACCCATATAGATTTCATAGCGAGGTATAAACGAATGCGCGGCTATAATGTGTTTTTCCCGCTATGCTTTGATGTAAACGGGATGCCCATAGAGGTGAATGTTGAGAAAAAATACGGGATAAGGATGCGTGAAATCCCTAGACAAAAATTCATAAAGATGTGCGAGGATTTCGCCAACGCGAACATAGATGGGATGATAGAACAGTACAAGGTTCTTGGAGAGAGTATGGACCCCAGCATATATTACCAGACTGATGCTCCCTACTACCGAAAGATAACTCAAATGAGTTTCGTTGATATGCTGGAAAAGGGACATGTTTACAAAGCGGAGCATCCTGTAAACTGGTGTCCGCGCTGCGAAACAGCCATCGCTGATGCGGAGATTGAATACAGAAGCAGGAAAACCTACCTTAATTATATAAAATTCAAGTTAAAGGATGGTGGAGATATAATAATCGCCACGACCCGTCCGGAATTGTTGTGCACATGCCAACTCGTGGCGGTGAATCCCGAAGATGAAAGATACAAAAATATCGTAGGCAAGAAAGCGATAGTTCCGATATACGGCAGAGAGGTGGATATCGTTGCGGATGACAAGGTTGACCCCAATTTCGGGACGGGCGTGGTTATGATTTGTAGCGTGGGCGATAAAGATGATCTGGAGTGGATTTACCGCTACAATCTCAAATTCCTCAAAGGAATAGATGAGAAGGGAAAGATGACCTCGCTCGCCGGCAAATACGAAGGGTTGAGCATAGTAGAAG
>CAYVVU010000076.1:0-5409 GCA_964455305.1 uncultured Thermoplasmata archaeon | reverse complement strand
GATAGAGCAGAATGTAGGAGTATGCTGGAGATGCCACACCCCAATAGAGTTCATAAACAAGAAGCAGTGGTTCATCCGCATAATGGATAAGAAGGACATGGTGCTGAGCATAGCGGATAAACTCAACTGGTATCCCGATTTTATGAAAAAGAGGCTGGAGGAGTGGGTAAACTCGCTTGAATGGGACTGGGTGGTTTCAAGACAGAGATACTTTGCCACCCCGATACCCGTATGGGAGTGCGAGAACTGCGGCCATATTGTTTATCCGAGCAAGGAGGATATTGCCAAAAAGGATAGGCATGTTGACCCCACGATAGACCCGCCGCCAATGGATAAATGTCCGAAGTGCGGCGGATCGCTAAAAGGATGCGAAGAAGTGTTTGATACATGGGTTGATTCTTCAATAACTCCGCTCTACAATACCTACTGGATGAGAGACGAAAAAATGTTCAAGAAGCTTTACCCCATGAGTTTAAGACCTCAGGCACATGATATAATACGAACTTGGGCATTCTATACTATAGTTAGATGTACAACGATAACCGGCGAGGAACCTTGGAAGGATGTTTTCATAGACGGATTTATCTTGGCGCCTGATGGAAGGCCGATGCACGCTTCCTGGGGCAATGTTGTGGACCCGATGGAAATCGTGGAAGAATACGGCACGGACCCGTTCAGATTTTTCGCCGCGATGTGCACTCCAGGCGAGGATACGCCGTTCAGATACAAGGATGTAGTTCGTGGAAGAAAAGTAGTGATAAAACTCTGGAATCTCGGAAGATTCGCCTCCGCTTTTCTGGATGAAAAGGTTGAATCACCCAATACTTTAAAAATCATGGATAGGTGGATACTTTCCCTCTACAGTTCTCTGGTTAAGGAGGTCACCGAACTTATGGATGACTATCGCTATGATTTGGCTACGAAAAAAGTGGTTAATTTTCTCTGGAATGTATTTGCGGACCATTATGTTGAGATGATAAAGCACCGCTTGAACGAGAGGGGGACCAAATACACATTCTACCAGATATTTCTTGGTATAATAAAGATGCTTGCCCCAATACTTCCGCACATAACCGAGGAAATTTACCAGAATATTTTCAGGAAATTTGAAGGAGAAAAGAGCATACATTTAACTCTCTGGCCATCTCCGATAATGGTGGATTCGTACGCAGAAAAGGTAGGAGAAGAAGTAAAAGAAATAATTGCCGCTATACGAAGATGGAAATCGTCCAAGGGCATACCACTGAACGCGGAAATACCTGAACTCGTAATAATTTCGGAAATGGATGTGAAGGAAGGATTTGAAGATATACAGAAGACAGTGAAAGCAAAAGACATATATGCAGGAAGCAAATCGGACATCAAAGAAGAATACGCAGGTGTAAGGATAAACTATAAGATTCTGGGTCCCATACTTAAACAGGATTTGAACGAATTCAAGAAATATGTGGAATCAATGTCGCCAGAGGAACTTGAATTTCCGCTGAGGTGGAAAGATTACGAAATACCCGAAGAAGGTGTGGAAATATTAAGGAAATTTACTTACAAGGGAACGGATGTGGAAATAATAAACACCGAAAAGTCTATAATAGTAATAAAAAGTCAGTAGAACTTTGCCTCGCGGTGTAAACTCTTCGTGGTCATATCATCCAAGTCCAGAATAAGAAAACTCTGTATGCCGCTTATTGCCCCGTGCAATTCGCCTGGGTTAAGTACTATACAACCTCCTATCTTCTCGCCGAAAGCGAAGTGTGTATGGCCGTACATAACCGCATCGTATTTACCGCTTTCCGCAATTTTTATCGCCAAACTCTTTGTAAAATCTGCATCCCCAAATCCATGGAAGGCAAAGATTTTTCTTCCACCTATGCATATTTCAGAGGGTCCATCGTGGAGTTGAAATCCTAACCGCTCTGCAACTTTTCTCATTATCAGTTTTTCTCCGTCGTTGTTCCCTAAAATCAAATGTTTCACGGGAACTTCAATTTTTTGGAACTCAAGAAGAGTAAATGGAGCAACGACATCTCCCAAGTGTATTAGAGCATCCACATCCATCTGCGATATCTTTTCCACAGCCCATCTAACTCCTCCCACATTATCGTGGGAATCCGAGACAACCGCTACCAGCATATATAGGGTAATATACGAATAGGATAAAATCGTTGTGATACGAAAAGATTATATTAGTAGTTGCCTTAATGGTACCGTAAAACTAGTTAAGAGAGGTGAGTAGAAATGGTCGTGGGTTTTGTGTTGATAAGCACTGCTCCGGGGAAAGAACACGATGTATACAACCAATTAAAAGATATGCCCGAAATAGTGGAAATCCATCCTCTGTTCGGCGAGTATGACCTCATAGCAAAGATAGAAGTGAAGGACTTTAACCTTCTCGGAAAGATAGTTGTGGATAAGATAAGGACGATAGACGGGGTGATAGACACAAAGACCTTAACTGGAATAAAATTCTAGGGTTTTCCGAGAATTTCTTTCTCGTCTCCCTCAAGATATTTTTTGAAATAGGGACATTTGGTTTTGTCATTTGCATACTTACATCCGAATACCCTTAGTTTTTTGCAGTATCCGTTGATCAGATATGCACAGTCATCGTCATCTATCATAAATTTTCCGTAAAGTTCGCATTTCTTCCCTATGCACCGAAAACCCATGTATTTTCCGTGACATATTCCATCGGAATCCATAAATATGCATCTCTTCGCCATAGCCATCAGCCGATGTATGTTATTATCTTTTCTACATTTTTTGGTTTTGCGTATTCCTCAAGAACCATTTTTCTATACTCCCTGAATAGACGGTTGAAATCGTTGAATAACTTTTTGCCTGTTATTAGCGAAGAATTCATTTTTCTTATAATAGTTTTTAGTCTTCTGAGTTTTCTTTCCTTCACGCTTATTATGAAGGAATTTCTCAGCCTTATCATATCCGCAAACCATATACGAAGAAGTTTGTCCTGACGTAGCATTTTGCCAACAAGTTTCTCTTCCTCACCCTCCAACCTCCCATCATAGTATAGCGTGGCCAAATAGTCAAGCAATCCGGTATCCACAACGAGCGCTCTGTATGTAACGCCCATAGCATTTATCATTTTGGCAATTTCAATATAATCCGCTATGGCGTTCAAAACCCTCTGACTTATTTTTCTTCTATTGACCTCCAGTTCTATCAGAGATGTCATTTCATCATCTAAGTAAGTCATATCCGTTTCCGTAAAGGGTAACTCTATGACCTCTTCCTCCTCGCCCTCTTCCACAAATTCCTCTACTTCTTCCTCAGACATATCTAAGGTAAATGCACCGTGTATGATTAACTTATCGGCGGTATCCTTTGATTTGCACAGACATTAATGATTTAGCAAAAAATATTTATACCTCCATTACCATCTCTTTACTCGGGTGATAATCTATGAAGCTTGGAAAAAGAACCCTGGCTATAGGCGCTTTGCTTATTGCCTTTGCAGCGGTCATGGCTACACAGTATGCCACGGTTAGAGCACAGGCAAGCATCGTGATTACAGGAAAATATCCGTGGATAGAGTTTATGGCGCATGACAAGGATGCAAGAGATGGTGGTTGGCTGCTGAGGAGGAGCTCCGATACGACAAATTATACCATATACATCGGAAACCTTACTGGAGGACAGATAAAAATATGGACTGCCGCTTTTGCTATAGTAAATACAGAGAAGAACTATACTCTGAGGATTACTGGCGTAAGACTGTGGGGAACAGGACTCGGCTCACTGCTCAACTATATAAATGTCACACTACACAGTAATCCCGATGCAGTAGGTGTACCTCCGGCAAAAACAAATGCGTATCAGCCACCCTCTGAATCCTATTGGGCAACGGATTCCAACGCTATGCTCTACTGGAACGGTTCGCAGGGTGCAGTTGATCACAGCTCGGATGGATGGGTTCTCGGACAAGGTAACGGATACGATAAAAACAATGATATCTTGTACTATGGAGATGCAACTGGCGGATGGGGGAATGCAGAATACGATGGAACAACAAATTATGTATGGTACTACAACACCAGTGCGGATAATATTGCAGTTAGCGGAACGGATAACTTCGTATGGGTACAGATAGTCATTGATCTAAGCCAGATAAGCGATGTTACTTCACTTGGTGTTGCATTGGATTCCCCGCTTACTATAAACATGGAGTTCTTCTTTGAGGGTACCGCCGTCTAACCATGAAACTTCGCACTCTTTTTCTTTTTTTGATTATTTTTTTTGCGGTATTTTCTGCATATGAATATTTCAGCAATAGAGAAGAAAGTACCGCTAAGATTCCACCCACTTCCGAGGGTTATTTTCGCGTATTCGCATACAATACCTCCACGGACAATCGTTTAGTTTTGAGAGCGAACTCATCAACGGAAAGACCGTATTTGGAATTAGGAACGGTAGATAGAAACACCGGCATAGTTTACACGGCTGCCCTGGCTCTAAGCAACGAAATGAAATCAGAAATTGTAATAACGGGTGTGGATGTGGAGGATGCTCAATGGTCTCTCAGCCAGTATATGCAGATATATTTGCACAATAATAGCGATTCCCTTGCGGAAAACGATAACGGCTTGTTAATTTACGATAGAGGCACCGTATATAGATTTAACTGGACTTTGGCCGCGGGAGATTCAGATGCCTCCACAGCGGGAACGAACTCGCTTTCGTACAGCAATACCGATAACATATATTATTCTCCAAATCCTTTAAACGCCGCAAACAACGATTTTGTCTGGGTTGAAATAAAGATAGTTGGTGGCAATGTAGTTCCTCCAAATCAGGATTATTCGGGATATATAACATTCTACTACAAATACGGGGCGATAAAACTTTGGTACCATGCAGATATAGTATGAGGGGTGGTGAGATGATATTCAGACCTGTGGAAATTTTTAAAAACATTCTTTTCATCGCGGTTGTCGGGATAATAATTCAGCAGATAATTACTTACGGGAATGGAGCTATGCCTTTTGCCATAGTTAGCGGCCACAGCATGGAAGGCACATTAAATGAAGGGGATGTAGTATTCTGGTATCCCGTAGATGTAAATTCAATTAAAGTTGGAGATATAATTGTTTTCAGGAGCTATATAAGGAACGGCTTGGTGATTCATAGGGTGGTAGAAATCACCCATGTTAACGGAGAAATCGCTTTTATAACGAAAGGTGATGCAAATAATTATACTGACCAACAAAGGGGTGAGATGCCCGTAACTTCCAGAAATCTTCTGGGTAAAATAGTCACTCTTGATTCTGCCCCTCTTAAAATTCCACTCGTAGGAACTTTGGGTTTGAAATTCAACGAATTTAGGGATTTTTTTGCAAAATTCGTATGGGGAAGACATACGGGGATGGAAGATGCAATTATTTATTTTATAAT
>CAYVVU010000075.1:6508-7356 GCA_964455305.1 uncultured Thermoplasmata archaeon | reverse complement strand
ATTCGGTGCGGTTAAGGTCAAAAAAGCAGATAAGATGTACGAAATAACGAAGATACTTCTCAAAAATGAGGGAAATCCCGTGATAATTGAGGATGTTGATGGCTACGGGGTTTTGGGAAATCTGTATTCCTCAAGGAGGAACATTGCCGAATGGTTCGGAGTACCCGAGAATAAACTTCTGGAAATTATATGGAAAGCCATAAGGAGGGGGAGGAAGCCGGTAAATGGTGAGTTCAGATTGCGTAAGATGAATTTTTCTCTTACGGAACTCCCCATTCCCAAATTCTATCCCCGTGATGGAGGAAATTACTTCACATCCTCGGTTGTTATCGCAGAAAGAAATGGAAAGAGGAATCTATCATACCACAGAATAATGGTTTTGGATGGAGAGCGAGGAGCCATTCGCTTGGTTGAAAGGGATTTATATAAAATGTGGAAGGATGCTGTGGAACATGGTGAGGAGTTGAAAGTAGCGGTATGCGTTGGACTTGAGCCAACATTCGCCCTGGCCGCTGCGACATCAGTTGAGTGGGAGAGGGACGAGAGCGATATCGCATCTGCCATGAGACTTTTGGCGAAAAACGAGAGGGAAAAAATTGCCACTACACCTTTCGGAATAAAAGTTCCGGCCAATGTGGAGATGGTTTTTGAAGCGAGGATAACGGAGGATACCGTGGAGAGGGAGGGACCGTTCGTGGATATTACCGGTACCTATGATGTTCAGAAAAATCAGCCGATAATTGTTTTTGAAAGCATGTATGCAGTGAATAATTTTCTTTTCCATGTAGTTCTTCCTGCCGGCTATGAGCACAAAAATCTGATGGGGATGCCGAGGGAAGCCGCTATCT
>CAYVVU010000075.1:0-6498 GCA_964455305.1 uncultured Thermoplasmata archaeon | reverse complement strand
ATTAAGGATGCGAGGATAGATGTTAAGGATGTGAAGCTAACACCCGGGGGTTCCTCTTGGCTCCATGCCGTTATAAGCATAAAAAAGAGGAAAGAGGAAGATGCATGTATAGCGATTCAGAAAGCGTTTGAGGCGCATAGAAGTTTAAAACATGCTGTTGTGGTGGACGATGATATAGATATAAGTAATTTGGAGGAGGTAGAATGGGCTATAGCTACTAGATTCCAAGCCAAATTGGATATGGTTATGAAAGAGGAGAGGGGTTCCTCGCTGGATCCGAGCAGATTTTCCGGAAATTTGACCACGAAGGTCGGAATAGATGCCACGAAACCGTTGGGTAGAGATTATGATTTTAAGAAGGCGAAATTTGTGGATTTTGATTCACTTATGAAAATATTGAAAGAAAATTTACCCGAGCACGAGATGAGGAGCAGCGAGCCATACAGGGTACTTGTCGCCACCGTGATATCCCACAGAACGAAGGACGAGGTTACTTACGAGGTTGCGGAGAGAGTTTTTGAAAAATATCCAGATATATACTCTCTTGCGGAGGCGGATGAGGAAGAACTCGCATCCATAATATATCCTGCAGGATTTTACCGTCAGAAGGCGAAGAAACTGAAAAATATTGCTAAAATTATCGTTGAGGAATACGGAGGAAATATACCAGAGAGCATGGATGAACTTCTGAAACTTCCCGGGATAGGGAGGAAAACGGCAAATATAATCATATCGCGTTCCTTTGGAAGAGATGCGATTGCCGTGGATACCCATGTTCATAGAATATCCAACCGGTTGGGAATAGTGGAAACTAGAACGCCTGAGGAGACGGAAAAAGCCCTGAAAAAAGTTTTGCCACACAGACATTGGAGGGATTTCAATGTAACCATGGTACTTTTCGGAAGATACATCTGTCGGCCAATATCGCCAAAGTGCGACGAGTGTCCCATAAGGGATATGTGTATGAGAATCGGAGTTTGAAAGACGAAAAAGTTTAATACCTCAATAACCTTAACTTAAATATGCGTGGTCAGGTGTGGATGGTCTTTGTAATAGCATTTATGCTAATCTCAGTTATTCCAAGTCATGCAGAGAATAAGAATTCACAACTGAAAGAAGAATTCAAAAATAGACAGTTTGTTTTGAGTGTTATAACTCCAAACGGGGGGGAGGTCTGGACGGGAGGTACAACGCATCAAATAGAGATAGCTACAGGACTGCCGCCAGATGGTAATTTGTGGTGGGCTGAGTTAGATATTGAATATTCTACTGATGGGGGGAACTCCTATACTCTAATTACATCTTCTTTCTTCGTGATGGCCCTTCAGACATATACCGTTGACTGGAATGTTCCGACCGTAGATACAACGCAGGCATTAGTAAGGGTCACAGGATATCCTTTGAATTCCTCCTACTCTCCGGAAAGCGATACTAGCGATAGTTATTTTACCATTGATTCCACACCACCCACAATAACCTCCACGACTCCCGCGGATGGGGCGACGGATGTTGACCCAAATTCTCTGACAGAAATAACGATAACATTCAGCGAATCTATGAACCAGCAGATGGGTTCTGTAACAATAGACAATAACGCTCAACTAGGCTCTTGGAACTGGGTGGGAAACACCCTTCACATACCTGTTAGCAATTTGGATTATGGAAAAACATACAATGTAACTGTTAGGGATATGAAGGATTCATCGGATCCGGGAAATGACATACAGCCCAATCCGTATGTTTTCTCGTTCAGAACGAAGTATGATATATTGAGAAGCGTTGAAGTAATATCACCCAACGGAGGAGAGGTATGGAGCGGTGGCACAGCGCACAGAATACAGATAAAAATTACTGGTGGAACACCGCCGTTTACTGTTGATTTTTATCTATCAACGGATGGAGGAGCAACATATCCAATCTACATTGGCCAAGAAACGATTAGTACATTCTCGTACAGCAAGTACTGGATTGTAAATACAACAGATACAAGTAGTGCGAGGGTTAAGGTTGTCGTTACTGATAATACTGGGGCAAGCAAAGAGGATACGAGTGATGGAGACTTCGTGATAGATTCCACACCGCCCAGCGTAATCAGTTACTATCCGCCAGACGGCTCAAATACTGTTCCGAAGGATGCTTACATATATGTGAATTTCAGCGAAGCGATGAATCGCACGAGCGTAGAGAACGGATTTTCACTGGAGATGGAGGGAGGAGTAAAAGTCTCCGGCAACATAACATGGACATCCGGCACAAATATGGTTTTCATACCGGATAGCGAACTTCTAACGGATACCAAATACTATCTTAATATAACCAATGCCAAGGATGCTTCGGATCCGGGAAATGTTATGCCCACATTCTCAATTAGTTTTACAACTGAGCCCGTGATAGGTATAGCCATAGATAGCCCTGTGGTAGGTTCAAGGATAACTGGGGGGGCACAGATACCTATAAAATGGTTGATCAGGGGCGGTACTGCCCCTTATACTATTAAGATATACTTTTCCACGGATTCTGGAGCCACTTACTCGCTGGTGGATACGGTGGTTCAAAACTCCTCCGGTTGGGGTTCATATGTATGGACTGTGCCAACGATAAATTCAGATACATGTAGATTAAAGCTGAATCTTACGGATTCGCAAGGTAAGGCGACTGATAGCGAAATGCGCGGAGATTTCACTATAGATTCAACACCGCCCGATGTTGTGAGTATAAAACCCGATGACGGAAGCATGGGCGTAAGTATCCATACTAATATAACAGTAGAATTCAGCGAACCTATGAATAAGACGAGCGTGGAATCCTCATTTAGGGTGGAGGCGCATCACAATAAAGTCAACGGGATAATCAAGTGGCTGAACGATTCAAAATTGGTATTCATACCTTCATCGCCTTTGGATATGAATACGACTTACTGGATAAATATAACGGGAGCGAAGGATTCATCCGAACCTGGAAATCCCCTTCCCGATTTCTCGGCGAAATTCACCACATATCCCGAACTAACAGGAAAGTTTCTGAGTCCCTCCTCTTCGGATAGATGGAGCGGCGGATATAAGCATACTGTTAAGTGGATATGTAAGGGAGGTAAAAGCCCATACAAGGTGGACATTCTTTACTCAAAGGATGGTGGCTCAAACTATGTGGGCTATGTTGTAAGGGATATGAACTGTACTGAGGGGATAAACACTTACGATTGGAATGTACCAAAGATAAATACTTCTTATCTTAAATTAAAAATAATGATTTCCGATTCTGATGGAAACAGCAAAACGGAATATTCGGATAACATAGTGGTGGATAGCAGACCACCGGTGGTCGTAGCCATATCACCCAAGAACGGAGAGGAGAATGTCTCGCTAGATACGAGCATAGAAATTTACTTTTCGGAGGAAATGAACAAAACAAGCGTTATCAATGCATTTACGGTGGAATGTAACGGCGAAAAGGTTTCTGGAGAAATTAAATGGTATGGAAATTATATGGAATTCGTGCCGGAAGGAGGATATCTCAAACCGAGGAGCAAATACTGGATAAACATATCTGCGAATGCAAAAGATAATTCTACTCCGGGTAATAGGCTGAAAGAAAGTTTCAGCGCTTACTTCTCAACGCTTACATCCTCCGACAATATTCCCCCATACATAGTTAGGGTATTTCCGTCGGATGGGCTTAAAGGCGTTCCTCTGAATGTCAGCATAGAGGTGGAGTTCAGCGAGAGCATGTTCAAGAAAAGCGTTGAATCTTCTTTCAACATAACTCCGTATGTTAACGGCAGTTATAAATGGTTTGGAAATACACTGAAGTTCATACCCTCTCAGCCTTTGATGGCGAACACCACATACCGAGTAACAATTTACAGATACGCCATGGATTCTGGATACAATGAACTTGGGGAAGACTATACTTGGGAATTCACCACGGCTAGTAGCGGAATTAATGGAGCGATAGAGGGTTTTGTAAAGAATAAGGAATCTCAGCCGATAGAAAATGTAAGTATATCGTTATCTCTCAGCGGTAATGTAATCAAAGAAGTTACTACAAACACATCGGGATATTTCTGGATCGGCGATTTGCCACCCGGCACATATACCATATCTTTCAAGAAACAGGGATATGAACCCAAGAATATGACGGTAGAGGTGGAAGAAGGAGCGGTGAAAAGTTTGGGCAGTATAGTCCTTATGGAATTCTCCGGTGGCGGAGGTGGAAACGGCGGTGGCGGCGGAGAAAATACATCCCCTACCGCAGGACCTTTCAACTGGCTTCTTATAATAGTGATAGTAGCGGTAATTATAGCTATTGTAATAGGAGCCATAGCCGCAAAGAAACACTTCGCTGCCCCTGTTGCTGAAAAGAAAAAAGAAGTTTGTCCTATATGCGGAGAGAACTTCGTTGAGGGTCAAATTCTGTATCGCTGTCCTCATTGTGGAACGGTTATGCATGCGTCATGCGCGAAGGAAAGCGGCTTCTGTCCGGTTTGCGGGAAAGAAGTCGTTACAAAGAAAAAGGAGAAGAAGCCGGCGGTTCACGAAGCACCTATATGCGAAAAATGCGGAAAGCAATTCCAGCCCGGGGAGATGGGATATCGTTGCCCCAAATGCAAGTCTGTTTTCCACATATCGTGTTTAAAGGGATACGATAAATGTCCTATCTGTGGAACTCCTTTCCCCGAAAAACTGCTTAAAATGCTGAGCGAAGAAAAAGAAGAGGCTGCGGAGGTTGCGAGTGAAGAGAAAAATATTGAGGAGAAACCCGAAATAGAAGAAGTAGCGGAGGAGCCAACCGAGGGAGAAAAGGATTTCACCGACTGGCTACTCAAAGGTTAATTTCCTTCCTGATCTCGGCAACGATGTGCCTTATCCCTTTTTTTATTATTCTGGCAGCGGTTTCCGCTGCGTTTTTTGAGCCCGGTATACAGAAAATTATTTTTCCGCGATGAGTTCCGGCAAAACTTCTGCTTAGTATTGCGGAATAGCCTACCTCTTTCAGGCTTTCTTGGAAAAATAGATAAGAAAATCCAAAAATTCTCTTCTCAATAAAAGGTTCTACGGCTTCGTAGGTAACATCTTTCTTTGATATACCAGAGCCTCCACAGAATATAATGACATCCGCATAATCCAACGCATTCAGCAGGGCGCTCCTTATCTCTCTTATATCGTCCCTGACTATCCTATAATACGATACATTGCCAAGAAAATTTTTAAGAAATTTTCCAGATTCATCGTTATCCTCATTTCTTGTTGAACTTACTGTTATAACGGCATATTTAATCTCACCCTTAAATTCAATATGCATCGCCCTTCACCTTCCTCAAAACCTTTATAAATCTTATTTCCGTGTTGGGATAGTTTCCACTTTCGTCCTTTTCGTATTTTTTAACCATATCCCAAATAGTTAGGAGGGCCGTGGTCACTCCGACTAAGGCTTCCATCTCCACACCAGTCTTCGCAACACTCTTCACCACACATTTCACCACAACACCATCATCAACAACAGAAAAATCAAATTTCACACTTTCAATGGGGATGGGATGACAGTACGGAATAACCTTAGGGGTATTCTTAACTGCCATGGTTCCGGCTATCTGCGCTGCCTCAAAAACATCTCCTTTCTCAACCTTCGGCAGAATTTTCAGAGTTTTTTCGGAAAGAATTATCTTTCCTTCTGCCTCTGCTATTCTCTTTACTATTTCCTTGGAGCTTATGTCAACCATGGGCATACTGGGTGATGGGAAAAGAGAATTTAGTATATTCGGTTTAACGGTTCTGTTAACCTATTGCTAGTATTGATGGAAAATGCCTCATCACAAACTTTATAAAGATGTGTCTTATAGATTGTGAAAAATGAAACTCAAATATCCTCCTTGTGGGGCGCTATGCGAGATTTGCAAAGATTTTAAAAGAGGAAAGTGCAATGGTTGTATTGAGACCAAAGGTAAACCTTGGTTTATAAAGAGATTTACTAAATTTGGGATTTGTCCTATCTACAAATGTGCTACTGAAAGAAAAGTTTCAAAGTGCATAGATTGCGAAGAATTTCCGTGCAAAAAATTCTTAGACTGGTATAACCCAAGAATCGGATTTTTCAGAAGTTCATTAGCAAGAGTGGGTTCGTTATTCTTACGTAAGAAAGTAGGAACCAAAAAATGGAAAGAAATTTTAGTTGAATATGAAGGTGGTGGAAAATGAAAAGAGTATCGGTTGACATTCTAGGCGAGGCTTGGAAAATAATCGAAAAAGAGCTTAAAGGAGAAATTGAAGAAGAGAATCAGAAATAATAAAGAATAATGTTATTTTAAAGAAAAATTTTATTCTTCTATGAGATTATCACTGTATTTGTCGGTATCCGCCAGCAAAAACTCCTCGCTCATCCATAGTGCGTTGGTTGGACAAACATCTACACAGAATGAGCAAAAGGTACACCTTGATAAATAAGCGCGAACTTTCTTGACATCCGCCCTGAATTCAAATACATTGGCTGGGCAAACCCTTA
>CAYVVU010000074.1:0-7430 GCA_964455305.1 uncultured Thermoplasmata archaeon | reverse complement strand
GGAAGAATTAAGTAATGAACAGCGTAAGATGGCGGAGGAGAAGATGGGGAGGAAGGTTCTATCGTTGGTGCTTTCGCCGAATATTGCTTTGTATCTGGCAAATATGTATTCTTTGTTGAATCGTTGTTTATATCCGGTATCGGCAGCCCATCTTTCATATCCGAGCTTCTTATACATAAGGACCTCTTTTCTGGCGTTCTTTTTTGGTGGGGAGTGGAATTCTATATTCCGTTCCGCACTCATCTTGTAATTTTTCCTTGCAAAATAAGCCTTATCTCCGTATATTCTGGAGCGTCTCGGAACATATCTCAATATTTCGCGAAATATTTCGGAATCACTAACCGTACTATTTGTGAGTGCGAGGGCACAGATTTGCCCTTCTTTATTCATAAGTATGTGCATCTTGACCCATTTCTGATTCAACGGATTTTTGAATTTAAAAGAACGCCAGAGACTACGCCGTTTCAAACTTAATCCTGTGGAATCAATGAAAAAATCATTCTGCTTAAGCAGATCGGTAAAAATACAGATGGAGCCACGATTTCCGGGTAGTTTGATGATTTTTGCACCTTCTGCCTCGTAATGTTTAGAACGCTCTCTTATTTGAGGATAAGTAGCGACGAATTCTTCACCCACTATTTCCTTCAGTAACCCTTCCGTCTGTCGCCACTGCAATCCAAACAACCGATTCAGGCATGCTTCGCTGTCTACCTCGATGAAACTTGTTTTCGTACTCCAGTTCCTTCCTTAATTTCTCCTCATCTATGATAAACATCTCCTTGAAGTATTTCCCTATCTCTCTCCCTAACCCTATCAGCCGCGAATCTATCTTCCTCCAATCCTTCTCCCTCTTACTCATCATCTATCCGTCATACCTAAGTCCGACTTATACTTTTTCCTCTACCCCTTCCTTCACAACCCCAAGGGTAGCGCAAAAAATATATACTACGGAAGCATTTCCTGTGCTATGAGAACTCAAACCATAGGTGTGGTGGTTGTAGTTCTTTCCATTGTTTTTCTAAGTGCTTCCGCTCTGCCTACCCCAACTTTTCCCAAAGATAAGACTGTTAAACCCGTTCTGCGAAGTTATTATACCCCTGACCATTACCCATCATACCAAGAGATAACACAAACTTTGCATCAAATTGCCCAAGACCATCCGGATATATGTAAAGTTTTTAGCATAGGTCAGACATGGGGATGGAATCCCTCCACAGGACAGTACGACTGGCCTAAAGAAATATGGACAATTAAAATTTCCGATAACCCCTATGTAAATGAAACATCAACCGAGGCGAGCATATTCATCCACTGGCATCACGCGCGAGAATGGATAGACCCGGCATTTATGATGTATCTTATTGACAAGCTAGTTAACGGATATTACACAAATGATACAATTCACTGGATAGTTGACCATTTTGAGATATTCATAGCTCCGTTGAGCAATGCCGATGGATATGTTGTTGATGGCAACGGAAACTTACAGAATCTTAGTGGAGGATTCGGACCTGGTGGATGGAGAAAGAACTGCAGGGACAACGATGGCGACGGCACCTTTGAAATATCTAGCCAGTGGGGCGCAACGGGAGAAGGAGTTGACCCGGAGAGGAACTGGGATTGGCACTGGGAGGACGGAAACGATGACCCGGATGCCGCGGATTATCACGGACCGTACCCCTTCAGCGAACCATTGGTTCAAGCTGAAAAAGAGTTCATGGAATCCTACGATATAGATGCGCAATGTGTCCTTCACAGTTTTAGCGCTGTGATACTGATTCCCTGGTTTTACACTTCAGAGAATTGTCCACACGATTCTTTCTATAGAGATTTCGCGAATCACATGGCTCTCAGAACGAAGATTGAGGGCGATCCTTCTAATCATTTCGGATACGGAAGACCGGATGAAACCATCGGCTACTCAGCTCCCGGCGGCTCGTCAGATTGGGTATACGGAGCACTGAATAAAATTGGAATAGCCATAGAGATGGAGCCCAGCGGAATCAATTATTTTGAAGATGGTTTCCATCCGTCCACGGATAAAATAGCGACATATTGCGATGACCTCTACGAAGCGATGATTTATTTTCTTGAAATTGCGGATACGAAACTGAAGCCTCCTTCTGAGGCGGGCAACCAGCCAAACGCGTACATAGTTTGGGGCTATGTAAAAGATTCTCAAGGAAACCCGCTGAGCGGCGTTACTGTAAGTATAAGAAACACAGCGAACGGTGATGTCATAACCACAAAAACTGATGAGAACGGGTTCTATATGCTTAATTTGGGAACGTTGAACAATTCTTACGATTCCAACACACAGTTTGAGATATCTGTCGGGAGTGTTGCGCAGCAGTTCACACCTAGTAACGCTATGGGAAGCGAAAGAATAGATTTGACTGGTGTTGTTCCAACGATAGCTCCAAATTATACATTCATCATAATAGTGCTCGGTATCCTTATCGCGATATCTTTCGCTAAGGAGGAACGAGAGAACGAAGTCTCTTAAGCATTTCTTTTTTCTCTTTTATTCCAAGCGTTGATTCTTCTATGGTCAACTGTAGCATTTTTATTGCCTCATCGTATGCCTTCCTGTCTATAGGCTTCGGAACACCATCTTTGCCTCCGACGGCAAATGTGTATTTAACGGGGTCTTTCCAAGAGGGTTCTGCACCGTATATAACATCCGCTATGTACGCCAATGCCCTTACAGTGGATGGTCCTATACCTCTAATTCCTATGAGTTCCTCGTAATTTTTCGGTTGAAAATCATATGCTTTTCTTAAAGCATCCCAGTTGATTCTCCAGGGCATTTTTATGCTCTTAACTCCGAGAAATCTATCTAGAGATTCGCACCGTGGGACCTCCACTATGTATTTTTTCAACTTTATGGGATTATCTTTCACTATATCTACCGAGACCTTCCTGCATTCCTCGCTGTCCCGCGAAGTCATATCAAGAACGCGGGGATGAATTTTCTCAGATATTATTCCCGAGTGGGGCTCATTCACATAATTATCAATTTTTAGAGAGAGCCAGTGGTATCTCCTCGCATACCTCTTCTCGGTGTTCATACCCTGCTGAACGACTGTCCAATTGCCCCGTTCATCTACTACCATAACATGGTGATACAGTTGATAACCATCTTGAACGCAAGCGTTATCAACCTTCGCAGCCATTCTGCTGGCGTATTTTAATTCATCCACCTTCTGTGAACTCCAAGAAAAGATTTCTGCGTATTTATCAACCTCCTCCTGAACTTTGAGTGAGGATTTTCCCTTTCCTCCAAGCACGGCTATTCCGAATTCTTCCACATCTATACCAGATTTAAGTGCTCCCAAAGTAACCGTTGTTGTTCCAGAAGAGTGCCAGTCAAAACCGATCACGCAGGAGAATGCCTGAAACCAATAGGGATTAGCCAACCTTCTTAGCAACTCTTCCGTTCCAAAATCATCTATTATTATCTTAACTATTTCTGCGGAGAGAATTTTCATTCTCTCAAAAAGCCATCTGGGTGTAGTTCCGTAATGAAGTGGCAGTTCCGCGTAACCTCCTCTCTCCACAGAACATCCACAGATTGAGAGATATAAAAATTTTTTGGGGAAAATTGGGGTTTTGTGTTGTCTGTAAAAGATTTCGCTTGGATTTAAATAGAGGAAAGAGTTCGGGTGTAGTGAAGTTAGATGCAGTAGCAGTAAAGAAAATAGTGAGGAATGTAGTGGATTATGGCTTATCGGTAAAAGATATGGCCAGAAGATATGGAGTGAGTGAGCGTAGGGTTCAGCAACTATGCAAGGAATATCGGGAGACGGGAAAGATTCCGGAATTGAAGAAGGTAGGAAGGAAGCGTAAGGAGTATAGTGATGATATAAAATTGATGATAGTGCGTGTAGCGGAGAAATACAAGTGCGGAGCGGTAAAGGTAAGCAAGATACTGAGGGAAAAATACGGGCTGGAGTTAGATCATAATAAGGTACAGGAGATATTACGGGTGAATGGAATGACGAGAGAGGAGCGGAATAAAAGGAAGAGGAAGAAGCCGTGGATCAGGTATGAGCGTGAGCATAGTTTATCAGCTGTGCATATGGACTGGTATTACGATGAAATTTCTGGGAAATGGATCTGTGTGGTAATGGACGATGCAAGTCGTATGATTTTGGCGTGCGATGAATTTGATTCACCGACGGCCGAGGCTTCTATCAAACTTCTGGATGAGGCATACAACAAATACCTTCACATCGCTCCAATCCGTGAGGTCATAACGGATCACGGCTCACAATTCTACGCAAATAAGCGGAATAAGAAAGGTTACGCTAAACACTCATTCGAGAATTACTGCCGTGAAAAAGGTATAAAACATATATTGTGCAAATATAAACACCCGCAATCTAATGGAAAACTTGAGAAGTGGTTCCATACATACCAACAACATAGACACGCCTTCCATTCCCTCCACGAATTTGTTGACTGGTACAACAAAATTCGTCCACATATGAGCCTCAATTTCGATAACCTTGAAACCCCCGAAAAAGCTTTCTATCGTAAAGCTCAGGATATTATCCTCGGTAACTTCTTCAAATACATAGAAAAATTAAACCAAAAAGGAGGTGACCCTCATGCAAAATAATTTTCAGACAACACACTACCCTTCTTCCTGAAAGATTTCATTAATCAACTTTTTATTTAGCGGAATTTTTTCTTTCCATAGAATTCTCTCTACATATCTTTCTCCAAAAAGATTTCTCAGCGCTTCTTTAAACTCTTCCTTGTATTTAGATAAATAGGATAGTGGTACACGGATAATTTTTCCATCTTTTTTGAAGTAAATAAAAGATTCTCTCTTGGTTACTTCTATGTACGCTATCTTTTCTGCACCCTCTATGAATGTTCCTATTGGCTTTTTCTTACTCAGAAAATCCTTTTCAAGTATTATGCGCTTGTTGGTGAGGACAAGAGGATAGTTATATCTGTAAACTTTGAGGGATTTATAATATTGTATCACTATGAATGTGTAAATTATAGATGCAAAGATAAATGTAAGTGTCCATAGGACTCTCTCCTCCTTACTTATTGTATAATTAAAATAAGTCACTAATCCAAGAATATCTAATAATGTTAATAGGGTTAACACATAAGGTACAATCGCCCCACCAATAACAATATAGGCCATCAAATCAAATCTATAATTCTCCCATCTATCCTTATTAGGCGAGTAGAAAAGTATTTCTTCATCAGGTAGAAGCTCAAGTTCTGAATTTTTACTCACGCTTCTACCACCTCCTTTAAAGACGAAATGTATTGATATAATGGTGCTACAAAGCATATCATTGCAACCATCTTTCATCGCCTTATTGACCCATATATATAAATATTTCTGGGATTTTGCTACCTTCCTCTATCTGCTTCGGGCCATATTATTTTGTGGAGTTGCGGGAGAACTCTAACATTTCCGAGCCTATCTTGAATAACTTTTTCCGCCAACCATTTTAGGTTCACTCCGCCCACCGGTTGCATAACTATGTTGTAAGGTTCATACTCCCGTATTATCTTCTTGGCATAATCGTAATCCCTATCATCGGCAATTACGAACTTGACATAATCGGTGGGTCCAAGAACCTCTATATTTTTGAAGTTCATTTTATCGTGCATCTTAGAGGATGGTGTTTTTATGTCCATAGAAACAATAAGATTTTCCTCCGTGGGAAGCTCATCTATCGGCAGAGAGCCATTCGTCTCAAAGAGTACCATAAAATTGGAGTCAAGAAGTGCATAAAGAAGTTTATAGATGTCTTTTTGCAGAAGGGGTTCGCCTCCCGTTATACAGACCCACTGTATACCTCTTTTACCCTCCTTTATTATTTCCGAATAAACTTCTTTTACACTCATTTCCTTCCCGCCCGTGAGGGCGTAGGGCGTGTCACACCATGCGCATCTCAAATTGCATCCGGCGGTTCTAACAAAGTACATAGGAACACCTATGTAAAGGCCTTCTCCCTGAAGCGATACGAACATCTCTGAGATTTTCATGAATGGGGGTAGATTTTTAAAGGTTTAATTCTTTTTCTGTCCGTGAAGAGAGTGGAAGTAAGAGGTCTAGTCGGTACTCCCATATATTTGCTAATAGTGTTTATAGTTATAATCATATTAGTTCTGTCGCTGACAATCTACCACATCGCCGCAAGACCAAGGATAGGATATGTGGAACTGTATTTAAACGGAAATATGATAAGCAAGATACCCGTAACCAATATAACCGAGGATGGATACGCCTATTACGATGCGAAAAAATTCGGATGTTTTCTCACCGTTAGGGTTTTGACCCCTTACGATGCCCCTGTGCAAAGCGCGTATGTTCATCTGAAAGGCTGCGGTTTGGATAATGGTGGATGGACGAATTCATCAGGATATGCAAAAATAAACATTACCTCTCTCTACCTGACTCCAGAGCAAACGGAATCCCGTATAACAATAAGCGTACACGCTTTCGGGTTTTTGAGTGAAGCACGCTGGGTGGGAGATATCAAAGTTTTCAGGAAAGTTTGATTGTTATATCTATCTCTTTGGGATTATCTACTCCTTTCAAACTGCGAACCATTCCGAGAATGACCTCTTTGAATATGTTCTGCACGAATGAATTCAGAGGAATGTTCTTCCCGTTAACTTTCAATTTGACCACCATATTTCTTTTTCTCTCCGCAAGTCTTTCAATCCAAGCGACTATATCATCAAAATTTTCAGAATACTCATACACAGTCATTTTCTCCGTTGGGCAGTTCCCGACTTTAATCTTTGGAATATCTGCATCGCGAAAACCTTCAACGAGAACTATATCCACATCGGGTAGAAATCTTTCAATATCTCCCAGAGAGTAGTCTCCACGGATTCTGATGAAAAATTCTTCATTGCCTACTCCTGCAGAGAACTTTGCCCCAGCATTGAAAGCTCTATCGGTATCTTTACCGGGTAAGTCAAATCCTTCAGGAGTGTGCTTCACATATCCTACTTTAAAACCCCTGCTACTTAAATATCTAATAATTTTTTCAGCAAGTTCGGTTTTTCCAGATTCCGAGGGGCCGTACATCCCGATGAAAATCATACAAACACCTTCCCGAGAATTCTCAATACATCTTCCTTATTCATCTTTACGGGATTGAATGCCATAAGTCTATCCTGAAGTATTTCGTCAGCAATTGATTCCAAATCTATATCTGAGTGAATTTCGGTGGGGATTCCCAATCTCTCGTTCAGTTTCCTAAGAGTATCTCCCAACTTATCCACGGATACACCAAAAATTTCTGCAATCTTCTCAAATTTCTCTCTTGCTCCTCTGATATTTTCCTCCACGACCGGCGGCAGAAATATCGCGTTTATTATTCCGTGCGGGATTCCGAGACGCGCCCCCAATTTATGCGCAATTCCGTGACATATGGTAA
>CAYVVU010000073.1:0-7746 GCA_964455305.1 uncultured Thermoplasmata archaeon | reverse complement strand
GTAAAGGAGGGGCTCAAAACGGAATATACGGAGGTGCAGGTGGAGGTGGGGCCGGTGGAAGAATCAAAGTATTCTATGAAAATCTGAACGATGCTTCCGCAACATATCTTTACGGTGGTGGCGCGTCGGGTGGAAGTAGTTATGCGAATCCCCAAGCCTCCGCTGGAGAGGATGGGACATTATACAAGGGCTTGATATCCTACTACGCTCCGCTTCCCTATTACTCTTATGGCATTCTGGAATCGCAAACCTTTGATTCTCTGGTTAACGGAACCGCTTATTTGCAACTTTACTGGAATGCCACCCTTCCTCCTGGAACCTCAATATCCTTTGAGGTGCGCTCCTCCGATAATTATTTTGCACCATACAACGCATCAATTCCCTGGACACCAGTAGGCTCCGCAGATCCTATCTCCCTAACTCTCTCTGGAAGATACTTCCAGTGGAGGGTGAATCTCACCACAACCGACCCGCTGAACTATACGCCGATACTCCACTGGGTAAAGGTAATTTATCATACGGCCAATCCAACCGATATAGATATCGTTTACTTCTACGACAAATCCTACGACCCTGATGGCTATATAGTGAATTATACTTGGCTTTTCGGAGATGGCGGACGAGCGTATAGTAGAAATGCTACACATTTATATTTAATCAACGGAATTTACACAGTAACACATAATGTAACTGATGATCTAGGATGTACAAATTCAACATCCAAAAATATCACTATAGAGAATCTAGCGCCTGTGGTTAATTTCACTTACAATTGGTCCAACGGAATATGGATAGTTACCACTCAGCAGGACTTTGAAAACGGAAGCGGAATGAATGTTGATACCTCCACTTATCCGGGAGATGTTGTTCTCAACTGGTCCAACGACCTTGTTGTGAACGGAAGCACGAAAGTTCTTAGTGGAGAGCTGTATTATAACGAGGTTCGCGTGATCAACGGCGGAGTTATTCAAGTTGAGGATGGCCAAACCCTAATAATTCACGCAAACAGAATCTATGTGGATTCCTCATCTTCAATAATAGCGGACGGTTGCGGCTATGATGGCGGACCGAGAAAAACTTCCGTAGGTCCGGGTAACGATGGCTCGGGGCCCGGAGGAGGCTCCGGCGGTTATCAGACCGACGGCTCGGACGGTGGGGGAGGTGGAGGTGGCGGCTACGGAGGAAATGGCGGTAACGGAGGAAACGCTTGGGGTAATCCCGGGGCCGCACCAGGCGGCTCATCCTACGGAAATCCTTCCGATTATTCCCTCCTCCTCGGCTCGGGAGGAGGGAGCGGTGCGTACAGCGGTTGGAACGGCGGAGCACCGAACGGTTACGGAGGAGCCGGCGGTGACGGCGGCGGAGCTTTTATGCTTGATGCCTACGAAATAATAATTGATGGAACTCTGAGTGCCAGAGGTCTGGACGGAGAGGATGGTTCTGGCCCTCGCTTATACGGTATGGGTGGTGGCGGCGGTGGTTCAGGAGGTACAATAATCCTCAAAGGAAAATGGGTAAATATCACGGGCACAGTGGATGTTAGAGGAGGAAATGGTGGTGATACCAATGGACGATACGGAGGTGGAGGCGGCGGTGGAGCAGGGGGAAGAATCAAGGTATTCTATGAAAATTTGAACGATGCTTCCGCAACTTATCTGTATGATGGCGGTTCTCCGGGCGCTCATGGAAGGTATGCACCAGCACCTACCGCGGGGCAGGTAGGAACATTATATAAGGAAGCTATATTATATCCTTACAACTATAGCGGATACATAGCTTCCGAAGTTTATGATACTTTAGTAAATGATACTTCTTGGATTAAAATAGATTGGAACGCGACCATTCCTTCTGGAACGAATATAGTTTTTGAGGTTAGAGCATCTAATGAACCGTTCAGTGTAAATAATACCACAATTCCATGGGTAAAAATCGGAAGTGTACCTCCAGTATATTCCAACCTTTCATCGGGAAGATATATTCAATGGAGGGCAATTTTAAATACTTCAAATCCAGGAACATCTCCCATACTTCACGATGTAACCGTGATTTACAGAACGCCAATACCTACCGTAAGAACCGAGATATACTTCAATTCATCCTGCTACGATATTGATGGATTTATAGTGAATTACACTTGGGATTTCGGCGACGGTTCTTACAGCTATGCGACGAACGCCTCCCACCTCTACACCACAGGAGGAATTTACTATGTACGCCTGTATGTTAGAGATGATGATGGTGGTATAGGAATTATGGAAAGGAAGGTGGAGGTGGGAGGATGAAATTAAAAATAAAATTAAAGGCGACAGATATAACTTTCATCGTTATAATGCTCGTTTTCTTCGCCATAATTATACTTCCCGCGTTCAATTCCTTCAACCCCGTGAGGGTTGTGGTGAGCGAAAGTATGGTTCCCACCCTTAACAAAGGAGATATAATATTTGTCGTCCCCTGCAAAATAGAAGATGTTGAGGTTGGCGATATAATAGCGTATCGCTCAAAACTCCAAAATGGCGAAATAGTGGCTCATAGAGTTGTAGCAAAAGAAGTGATAAACGGAACTGTAACTTTAACAACGAAGGGGGATGCGAACAGCAAAACTGATCAAGAATACGGCGAAGATTATGTTACAGCCAAAAACTTCTTCGGTAGGATTTTGACTGTTGACGGCCATGTATTCAAGATTCCGTACTTCGGATATTTAGCATATAGTTTAATGCGAGCCGGAACATCGTACAACCTAGATAAAAAGAATGTTTACTGGATGTCCATAATGTTTTTCTCTGTTGCGATGCTTACCGTTAGTTTTCTGGATGCCCAGAACAAACAGAAGAAAAAGAGAGTTTATCTCTATCGCAATGAGAGGATAAAGCCTCTCCATGCTTTCCTTATTCTTTTCATATCTTTTCTCCTCATATTTCTATTCCTCCATACCACCGTGGCATATTCCGAGAAAACGAATCCTTATCCGAACCAGAGAATTTTCGTGTACAACCCCACAGAGGTACCTATGAAAGGAGTTGTTTTTCTTGAATCCTCTGGGAAGAATAGAGTTCTGGCGTTCAGCGTTGGCCCTGAGGAGATAAAAGTTATGAACGAAACCTACGGCAAGGTAAAAAAGGCGGTGGTGTATTCATCGTTCTTCTGGATAATATATCCGGAGTCGTTCGTGGAATTAGTCTCCTCCGCAGGTATAGGAGGGATTTTCCTCCTTGATATAATTTCCGCAGCGATTATCGCTGGGATTGTCGTGGCATTTTTCTATATCCTTGATTTGCTCATTGATTTCTACCATTACGGGAGATATCGCAGAATGCTCTTCAATGGAAAATCCATAGGAAAAAGCAGAGTACTTTACGAGAGAGACCTTATGATAATATCCTCCGCAGTAGGGATATTTGTCGGTATTTTCACAGCATTCTTTCTCTACGGTTTGATCCTCATAGCCGTATTAGCGATAATTCTCAGAATGCATCCTTATCTGTATTCTTCGTCGGTATCGGCAGGCTTTACCATTACGGTTCTTTATCTGAATCGCTTATACATTACATCCATCACAATTGTTTTCGTTCTCACCGTTGCCATATATGCACTTATATACGCCTATGCCATACTATTCTCCAAAAATGTTGCGGGGGTGATATTCAATGAAACTGTATAGGAAGGAGGACGGGGAATTCGTGGGATTCGTGGGCGTTCCGAAAGGTCGTAGAAGGCTAATTTATCTGTGGCGGGAGGGAGCCCCCACATTTTACAGGAGGGTTTATCTAAAAAATGATAAGATTAAATATCTGGATGAAGATGTTGCAGTCATAGAGACCAAAGAAAATATTCAAGGCATATACAAGCTTATACTCAAATACGGAAATAAAATTTTATTTCCGTATTTGAGTATAAGCTTGTATATGCCTTGAATATTTTCTTTGGTCTCTATGACTGCAACATCTTCATCCAGATATTTAATCTTATCATTTTTTAGATAAACCCTCCTGTAAAATGTGGGGGCTCCCTCCCGCCACAGATAAATTAGCCTTCTACGACCTTTCGGAACGCCCACGAATCCCACGAATTCCCCGTCCTCCTTCCTATACAGTTTCATTGAATATCACCCCCGCAACATTTTTGGAGAATAGTATGGCATAGGCGTATATAAGTGCATATATGGCAACGGTGAGAACGAAAACAATTGTGATGGATGTAATGTATAAGCGATTCAGATAAAGAACCGTAATGGTAAAGCCTGCCGATACCGACGAAGAATACAGATAAGGATGCATTCTGAGAATTATCGCTAATACGGCTATGAGGATCAAACCGTAGAGAAAGAATGCTGTGAAAATACCGACAAATATCCCTACTGCGGAGGATATTATCATAAGGTCTCTCTCGTAAAGTACTCTGCTTTTTCCTATGGATTTTCCATTGAAGAGCATTCTGCGATATCTCCCGTAATGGTAGAAATCAATGAGCAAATCAAGGATATAGAAAAATGCCACGACAATCCCAGCGATAATCGCTGCGGAAATTATATCAAGGAGGAAAATCCCTCCTATACCTGCGGAGGAGACTAATTCCACGAACGACTCCGGATATATTATCCAGAAGAACGATGAATACACCACCGCCTTTTTTACCTTGCCGTAGGTTTCGTTCATAACTTTTATCTCCTCAGGGCCAACGCTGAACGCCAGAACTCTATTCTTCCCAGAGGATTCAAGAAAAACAACTCCTTTCATAGGTACCTCTGTGGGGTTGTACACGAAAATTCTCTGGTTCGGATAAGGATTCGTTTTCTCGGAATATGCCACGGTGGTATGGAGGAATAGAAATATGAGGAGAAAAGATATGAAAAGAATAAGGAAAGCATGGAGAGGCTTTATCCTCTCATTGCGATAGAGATAAACTCTCTTTTTCTTCTGTTTGTTCTGGGCATCCAGAAAACTAACGGTAAGCATCGCAACAGAGAAAAACATTATGGACATCCAGTAAACATTCTTTTTATCTAGGTTGTACGATGTTCCGGCTCGCATTAAACTATATGCTAAATATCCGAAGTACGGAATCTTGAATACATGGCCGTCAACAGTCAAAATCCTACCGAAGAAGTTTTTGGCTGTAACATAATCTTCGCCGTATTCTTGATCAGTTTTGCTGTTCGCATCCCCCTTCGTTGTTAAAGTTACAGTTCCGTTTATCACTTCTTTTGCTACAACTCTATGAGCCACTATTTCGCCATTTTGGAGTTTTGAGCGATACGCTATTATATCGCCAACCTCAACATCTTCTATTTTGCAGGGGACGACAAATATTATATCTCCTTTGTTAAGGGTGGGAACCATACTTTCGCTCACCACAACCCTCACGGGGTTGAAGGAATTGAACGCGGGAAGTATAATTATGGCGAAGAAAACGAGCATTATAACGATGAAAGTTATATCTGTCGCCTTTAATTTTATTTTTAATTTCATCCTCCCACCTCCACCTTCCTTTCCATAATTCCTATACCACCATCATCATCTCTAACATACAGGCGTACATAGTAAATTCCTCCTGTGGTGTAGAGGTGGGAGGCGTTCGTCGCATAGCTGTAAGAACCGTCGCCGAAATCCCAAGTGTAATTCACTATAAATCCATCAATATCGTAGCAGGATGAATTGAAGTATATCTCGGTTCTTACGGTAGGTATTGGCGTTCTGTAAATCACGGTTACATCGTGAAGTATGGGAGATGTTCCTGGATTTGAAGTATTTAAAATTGCCCTCCAT
Source organism: uncultured Thermoplasmata archaeon (assembly GCA_964455305.1). Taxonomy (GTDB): domain Archaea; phylum Thermoplasmatota; class Thermoplasmata; order Thermoplasmatales; family CAYVVU01; genus CAYVVU01. Next base: position 1,981 of record CAYVVU010000073.1, on the reverse strand, counting down.
TGAATATATCTTCCCGATGAAAGGTTGGAATATACTGGAGGTACACTTCCGATTTTTACCCATGGAATTGTGGTATTATTTACACTGAACGGTTCATTAGATGCTCTAACCTCAAAAACTATATTCGTTCCAGAAGGAATGGTCGCGTTCCAATCTATTTTAATCCAAGAAGTATCATTTACTAAAGTATCATAAACTTCGGAAGCTATGTATCCGCTATAGTTGTAAGGATATAATATAGCTTCCTTATATAATGTTCCTACCTGCCCCGCGGTAGGTGCTGGTGCATACCTTCCATGAGCGCCCGGAGAACCGCCATCATACAGATAAGTTGCGGAAGCATCGTTCAAATTTTCATAGAATACCTTGATTCTTCCCCCTGCTCCACCGCCGCCTCCACCTCCGTATCGTCCATTGGTATCACCACCATTTCCTCCTCTAACATCCACTGTGCCCGTGATATTTACCCATTTTCCTTTGAGGATTATTGTACCTCCTGAACCACCGCCGCCACCACCCATACCGTATAAGCGAGGGCCAGAACCATCCTCTCCGTCCAGACCTCTGGCACTCAGAGTTCCATCAATTATTATTTCGTAGGCATCAAGCATAAAAGCTCCGCCGCCGTCACCGCCGGCTCCTCCGTAACCGTTCGGTGCTCCGCCGTTCCAACCGCTGTACGCACCGCTCCCTCCTCCCGAGCCGAGGAGGAGGGAATAATCGGAAGGATTTCCGTAGGATGAGCCGCCTGGTGCGGCCCCGGGATTACCCCAAGCGTTTCCTCCGTTACCGCCATTTCCTCCGTAGCCGCCACCTCCACCTCCCCCACCGTCCGAGCCGTCGGTCTGATAACCGCCGGAGCCTCCTCCGGGCCCCGAGCCATCGTTACCCGGACCTACGGAAGTTTTTCTCGGTCCGCCATCATAGCCGCAACCGTCCGCTATTATTGAAGATGAGGAATCCACATAGATTCTGTTTGCGTGAATTATTAGGGTTTGGCCATCCTCAACTTGAATAACTCCGCCGTTGATCACGCGAACCTCGTTATAATACAGCTCTCCACTAAGAACTTTCGTGCTTCCGTTCACAACAAGGTCGTTGGACCAGTTGAGAACAACATCTCCCGGATAAGTGGAGGTATCAACATTCATTCCGCTTCCGTTTTCAAAGTCCTGCTGAGTGGTAACTATCCATATTCCGTTGGACCAATTGTAAGTGAAATTAACCACAGGCGCTAGATTCTCTATAGTGATATTTTTGGATGTTGAATTTGTACATCCTAGATCATCAGTTACATTATGTGTTACTGTGTAAATTCCGTTGATTAAATATAAATGTGTAGCATTTCTACTATACGCTCGTCCGCCATCTCCGAAAAGCCAAGTATAATTCACTATATAGCCATCAGGGTCGTAGGATTTGTCGTAGAAGTAAACGATATCTATATCGGTTGGATTGGCCGTATGATAAATTACCTTTACCCAGTGGAGTATCGGCGTATAGTTCAGCGGGTCGGTTGTGGTGAGATTCACCCTCCACTGGAAGTATCTTCCAGAGAGAGTTAGGGAGATAGGATCTGCGGAGCCTACTGGTGTCCAGGGAATTGATGCGTTGTATGGTGCAAAATAATTATCGGAGGAGCGCACCTCAAAGGATATTGAGGTTCCAGGAGGAAGGGTGGCATTCCAGTAAAGTTGCAAATAAGCGGTTCCGTTAACCAGAGAATCAAAGGTTTGCGATTCCAGAATGCCATAAGAGTAATAGGGAAGCGGAGCGTAGTAGGATATCAAGCCCTTGTATAATGTCCCATCCTCTCCAGCGGAGGCTTGGGGATTCGCATAACTACTTCCACCCGACGCGCCACCACCGTAAAGATATGTTGCGGAAGCATCGTTCAGATTTTCATAGAATACTTTGATTCTTCCACCGGCCCCACCTCCACCTGCACCTCCGTATATTCCGTTTTGAGCCCCTCCTTTAC
>CAYVVU010000072.1:0-7838 GCA_964455305.1 uncultured Thermoplasmata archaeon | reverse complement strand
GTGATAACTTTTAGTAGGGGAGCGGCCCCGGAGGTTGTGGAGCACGGAAAAACGGGTTTTGTTGTCCAGAGCATAGAGGAATTTGAAAAGTATGTTTTCTGGGTTGAGAAGATTTCTCCCAAAGCGTGCAGGGAAAGGGCGGAGAAACTCTTCAGTGTGGAAGCTATGGGAAAAAGATATCTTGAAATATACAGGAAAATTTTGGAGGAATGGGGATGATGGGAAGAAAAAGAATAGACATGAATTACTCACTATCCGTGGGGAAAGAAGAACTTCTCAAGAAAAATTTCTATGAATCTTTGCTGACAGTGGGAAACGGATACATATGCGTTCGCGGTTCTCTGGAAGAGGGTGGAAGTGGAATATATCCGGGAACATATATTGCAGGGATATACGGAGGCAAAGAGGGCGTTGAGATAGTGAATTTACCGAATCCTTTGGCAATTGAGTTATATGTGGATGGAAAAAGAATAGATACTGATTTTGATATTGTGGAACACAGAAGAATTTTGAACATAAAACACTCTATCTTGCTCAGAGAAACTATTTTCTCGCAAGGAGATTGGAGGATAAGATATCGTTCCTCGCGCTTCTTCTCTCTGAAACATAGACATCTTGGAGTTATGCAGATGGAGATTACTCCTCTGGACAGCGATGTGGAAATAACATTGAAAAAATACATAGATACCACCACGAGAAATGAGCAACGCCCCATAGGCGGGCCTATGAAGCATTATTCCATGGAGGAATTCGGCAACGGAGACAATTACATATATGTTAATGTCAGAACAAAAGGTACCGGATACGGAGTTAATATGCTTGTTTATTCCCCGCTTGGAAGATGGACTTATGGCACGGATAAGCGGGGAATTTATATGGAAACATCCGAAAATTTACCTAAAGGAGGTACAGCAAGTTTCGTATTTCTGATAGCGGCCAGAACAACTAGGGAGTCGTTGAGACCTTTCAAAGAAAACATAGATGATTTAAAATCTCTGTATGTTGAAGACATCTGGGAAATGCACAGAAAGATGTGGAGAAGACGCTGGAACTCCTCCTACTTTTCCTCGGTGGATAATGAGATAACTAAGGCGGTCAGATTTGATATGTATCACCTGCTCATCGCGTCTCGCGAAGATATTGATGCCAGCGTGCCTGCGAAAACCTATTCCGGGGAGTGGTACAAGGGTCATATATTCTGGGATAACGAGATTTACGCATTTCCGTTTTTTGCGACGACGCAACCTAAAATAGCCAGAAACCTCCTACTGTACAGGTATAGAAGGATAGATAGAGCGAGGGAGAAAGCGCATAAAATGGGCTACAGAGGAATACTATGGCCTTGGGAATCCGCGGATACAGGAAAAGAGGAAACTCCCGATACTTGGGTAAATTTTGACGGAACTATAATACCGGTATATACGCACAAGAGGGAACAGCATATCGCGGGGGATGTGGCTTATGCGGTGGATTATTATTATCGCGTAACGGGAGATGAAGATTTCATGCTCAGATACGGAGCGGAAATAATATTTGAAACTGCGAGATTCTTCGCATCAAGGGTTGAAGAGAGAAACGGAAAATACGAGATAAGATGCGTGATAGGGCCAAACGAATTCCATCAATGTGTAAATAACAATTCTTACACAAACTATCTGGCTAAGTGGTGCTTGAAATACGCCTACAATCTCTACGAAAAAATAAAAAGCAGACATCCGAGAAAGTTGAGAAAACTAGCGGAGAAAATATCTTTAAGAGAAAGAGAAGTATACGAGTGGCCGGAAATTGCGGACAGAATAGTTTTCCTTATGAAAGAAAATGGTCTGATAGAGGAGTTTGAGGGCTATTTTTCGTTAGAGGATGTCGTGATAGAGGAGTGGGACGAGAACGGAATGCCTGTCTGGCCAAAAAATGTTAAGTTAGAGGAAGTCCATAAAACGCAACTCGTTAAACAGGCGGATGTAGTTCTTCTCCTGCATCTATTCTCCGAAGATTTTGATGAAAGAGTGAAAAGAATAAATCTGGATTATTATGAAAAAAGAACAACGCACAAATCCTCCCTTAGCGTTCCGAGCTACGCCATAATAAACGCAGAACTCGGCCGTCTGGATAAAGCTTACAGATACTTTTTGCGCGTGGTGTATACTGACTTAAAAGACATATACAAAAACACGCATCTCGGAATACATGCCGCTGCCATGGGTGGGGTGTGGCAGATAATACTTCACGGCTTTTTGGGCGTGAGATTCCACGAAGATTATCTAAAAATATCGCCCTCCGTACCCGAAGAACTTGGTAACATAACCGCAAGATTCTTTTACCGTGAAAATCTTATTGAGATCGTGGCAGGAGAGGAAAGTTCTTTAAAAATACTAAAAGGACGCGGAAATGTGGGAATTAAATACGGAAACGATATTCACTTACTCAAAAAAGGAGAGGTGTTGAACCTATGAGTAAAATCGCGATAATCTGGGATGTTGATGGTGTAATCGTAGACAGCCCCCACGAAGAGGCGTGGAGAGCCACAGCCAGAAAGGGTCCGTGGAATGTAGAGGTCACTACGGATTTTTACCTTAAATATGTGGCATCCCGTCCTAGATACGAAGGAGGAAACAACATACTCAGCTTACTGGGTGTCTACGATAAACTAGGGGCAAAAACTGAGGAAGAGAGGAGAAAGATACTTGAGAAATTCTGCACACAGAAAAACAATATGATTGTGGAGTTAATAGATAAAGGCGAGTTCAAACTTTTTAAGGATGCTATAACTGTCGTGCTTAAAGCGAGGAAAATGAACATACCACAAGCGGCCGCATCGGCATCCAAAAATGCAAACAGAATGCTTAAAAAGATAGACAAAGAAAGGGTATTGAGAGAAATGCGCGAGGAAATAAATGACTTAGCAAATATTCTTGAAGGAAAAACTCTCTACGATATATTTGATGTAAATGCCTGCGGCTTGGATCTAGGAAACAAGAAAAACATACAGAAATATGCAGCAGATAAACTTCAGGAAAACTTTGGAGACATTGATATTTTTGTGGTTGTGGAAGATGCTCCTTCAGGAATAAAGGCGGCAAAGGAACTTGGCTTTTACGCAGTTGGAATACATAGAATAGGAAGCAGAGAGGAACTTATTGAAGCTGGTGCGGATATCGTTTTGGACGATTTGCGGAAATTCCCTCTTGAAAAGCCTCCCTTTTGAAATCAAGAGCTTTTAGCTCCTTTAAGAATTTATCTATATAGGTTTCATACATTTCGTAATATTTATCTGCTGCCTGCTCACATTTTGATCTTTCTTCCTCCAACCCCATCTCTTCAAATATTTCCGCTCGTTTTTCCCACAAATCCGCATCATAGGGATTTTCCAGTATTTTGAAGTGTGTCGCGATAAGTTCATTCATATACCTCTGTCCGTCCTCAATACCGTCCACGATTTTCCTCCCGCATTTGTGGCATATTATCTCCTGGGAGGAAACTATTGCACCGCATGTGCATCTATATTCATGGGAAGGTGCAAGTTCTCTTATTCCCCTTCTTATCCCCCTTTTTATTATGATTTCAGCTGATTTCTTTATGAATTTTTCCATAGATGGGGAGAAGCCGTCCAGAGAAGATATTTCCCCATCCTTAGATTGCAAAATTTCCGTGAGGTTCTTGAATTTTTTCTTGAGAATCTTCGCCCTAACCTCTCCTACAAGAGGAATCAGCCCCACATAGTCCCTTTCCATGGGATAAGGTATTAGTTTAGGGATATATAAACATTTCTATTTTTGATAAGCATCATGAATTAGAAATAAAATAAAAATTTCAGAGAAGCCCGAATCTATCCTCAAGTTCGTTGGCAATGTGATCCAAAATTTCCTCAAAGTTCTCGCTCCTTACGGCGCTAACTTCCCCGTCCGGCCACAATATTTTCCCCACATATTCGCTGTCCTCCTTGGATATTATGACCTCCACTAGCTTCTCCATGGGCTCACCAGCCAGCGTAATCCAAATCTTATATAAAATCTTTTTTGAAGATTTGAGTTGAGAGGGACAAAAATATATCTTTTGAGAGCATACCCCTATCTATGAAAGCGATAAAAGCAACACTGCTTTATGATGGAAAAAGGGTGAGGAAGAATGTCTATGTTCACTTTGACGATTCCAAAATTACGGAGATCTCTCAGAAGAAAGGTAAAAGCGAGGTAATAGCGGAAGGTGTAGTAACACCCGCCTTCATAGATGCTCATTGTCATATAGGGATGGTCAGAAGCGGTGAGCCTTCTCAGGAGGATGAAACCAACGAAGAGATGAACAGCATATGCGCTTTGGTTGATGCCCTCCACTCAGTATATATGGACGATAGGGCGTTTCTGGAAAGTGTTGAGCATGGTGTTCTTTATTCCCATATTATGCCGGGAAGCGGGAACATAATAGGAGGAAGAACCGTGCTTATAAGAAACTGGCCCAAGCATGTGGATGAGGCGTACATAAAACATATAGGGATAAAGGCCGCCCTCGGCTACAATCCGAGGAGCACGACGAGCTGGAAGGGAGAAAGGCCGAGTACGAGAATGGGTGCGTTAGCCATTCTGAGAAACGAGTTGATAAAAGCGATGAAGACCAAAGCGCTTTTGAAGAAAAAGAAAAAGATTAGAGAAGAAGTTGAGCCCATGACGGAAGTTTTTATGGAAATACTTGACGGAAAAATTCCGCTAATGGCTCATGTGCATAAGGAAGACGATACCCTCATTCTCATGGACCTTATGAAGGAGTTCGGGTTTAAGGCGGTAGTAAATCATGGAGGAGATTTCCACACACCGGAGATTTGGGAAAAAATAAAGAAGGCGAAAATTCCAGTCATATATGGGCCCGTGGATTCCTTCTCTTACAAAGTTGAACTCAAACACGAGTACTGGAGGAATATAAAGTATGCGGTTGAGTCAAAAGTTGATATGGCGCTCATGAGCGATCATCCGGTGGTATTGCAAAGAAACCTTTTCCTACAACTCAGGTATTTCATAAGGTTCGGGATGAGCAAGGAGGAAGCACTATCCCTCATAACCAGCAGAGCAGCGAAAATAATAGGGGCGGAGAAGATAGGTGAGATAAAGAAAGGATACTTCGCCTCTCTCGTGGTCTGGAATGGCGATCCTTTCTCACTTGAATCCTACCCAACCATGGTTATAGGAGAGGGAAAAGTGGTCTATGAGGAATGAGATAATAGCGTTCAACCCGGCGAAGAGATTTCCCACCGTGGCAATATCAAACTCCTGCGCCCTTAACTGCGAACACTGCAAAGGAATATATCTCAGAGGTATGTTTTCCGTCAGGAATCCCGAGGAACTTTATAATATTGCTCTGGAATTTGAAGAGAGGGGAATGTATGGATTTCTGGTGAGCGGAGGATACGATTCGTATGGGAGATTGCTGAACATAGATAAATTCATTCCTACGCTCAAAAGAATAAGGGAGGATACTGATTTGAAGATACTTATGCATTCCAGTTTTCTCCCCAAAAATACAATTGGGGAAATATCCACCTTCGTGGATAGAGTATCGGTTGATATCATAGGTAGCGATAAAACTTATCGCAAAGTTATGCATTTGAATGTGGGGGTTGAGGACCTTATAAATCTTCTGAATATTTACGAGGATTTGGGTGTGGATTACGCTCCGCACCTCATCGCCGGAATCCATTACGGAAAAATAGTGGGAGAGAGAAATGCGATTAATATTCTTAAGGACAGAAACTTCAGAAACTTCGTTTTTCTGACCCTAATCCCAACAAAAAATACTCCTATGGAGAATGTGGAACTTGATTGGAAAGGAATACTGCGAATTCTCGGCGAAACGAAAGTTATAAAGGCGAGAAAGTTATTGGGTTGTATGCGGGTGAGAAATCCCATGCTGGAAATAGAAGCGGTGAAGAACGGCTACGAGGGCATAGTTCTTCCCACGAAGGAAGCCAAGAAATATCTTCAAAGTAAGGGATACAGATTCGTGGAGAAGGATGTATGCTGTGCGATGGTGTGATAACATGAGAATCCGCTTGTCCTATGGTTCCTTGACGCTCCTCGGGTTCAGAAATTCGCGTTTGAATGAAATACCAACAACTATTTACGCGATACTTGGCGATAGATGCAGGGGTAATTGCGTTTACTGCGAGCAGAGAACAGGAGGAAATAAACTGGGAATGGTTACTTGGTACGATGTTCCCGTAGAGGAATTCATAGAGAGATTATCCAAGACCTACGGAAATTTCTACAGAGTTTGCTTTGAAGTTCTTTACTATGATAACTTCGTTGATGAACTGGCCGAGATTACGAAAATGATAAAAAATGTGCGCAGGGATTTGCTCGTATCAGCCACTGTTGTGGCCATCTCCGAAGATGATTTGAGAAAATTGAAATCCGCGGGTTTGGATTCATTGGGAATAGGTTTAGATGCAGCGTCCAAAAGAGTGTTTGATAAGGTAAAAGGCGGAAAAATAAATCCAGAATTCATATGGTCCGATTTCTGGATAACCATGCAGAGGGCCAAGAGATATTTCAAAGAAGTTACAGCTCATATAATAGTGGGACTTGGAGAAACTGATTTAGAGTTGTATCGTGCATTCAACGCAATAAAAAATTTGGGCGCGAAAATAGCACTGTTCAACTATGTGTGTCCGGGAGGGAGGAGAAAATGCGGAGTAAGGGCGCCGAGATATCACGCAATACAAATTATGAGATATCTTGTGGAAAAGGGGGCTGGATTTTTTGACTTCACCGATTCCAGATTATCAAGAATTTACATACCAGAAGAATATATAAGCGATATAATGCAGGGTCTGCCTTTTATGACTTCCGGATGTACCTACTGTAATCGTCCCTACTACACGGAGCATCCTCTCGGCCACATGTACAACTACCCGAGAAGACCCAAGCCCCAGGAAATAGCGAAGATATTTATGGAGGTTGGAAAATATGCCGAACTCGTCAAAATCCCTGAGGGTGGTATTTGATACGGAACACAACGCATACGAGAACATGGCGATAGACGAGGCCCTTATGTTCTTATCTCCACAAATTACATTACGACTTTACTTCTGGAAACCTCCGGCTGTGAGTATAGGCTACTTCCAGAGTATGAGGGAGGAAGTTGATGTTGAAAAGGCCAGAAAAATGGGAGTTGATTTGGTAAGGAGGATAACGGGGGGCGGCGCTGTTTATCACAAACACGAAATCACATATTCCTTCGTCGCCCCGAAGGATATGTTTCCCGGGAGCGTTCTGTCGTCCTACAGAAAAATATGCTATCCTTTGGTCCTCACACTCAGAAAACTGGGATTGCACGGGCAGATAGGTGGAGTAAACGACATCGTTGTGGAGGGTAAGAAAATTTCCGGGAGTGCGCAAACAAGGAAAAGAGGCAGAATTCTCCAGCACGGTACCTTCCTCATGGATGTTGATGTGGATGAAATGTTTCAACTTCTCCTCGTTCCCTCGGAAAAACTGAAGGATAAAATGATAGAAGATGTGAAAAAAAGGGTTACATCTCTGAGACATTTGGGCGTGGATATTGATAGGGAAGAACTAGCCAAAGTTATGGCGGAAAGTTTCGCAGAGTTTTTTGAGATGGAAATTGAAGAAATACCTTTAACAAATGAGGAGATGAAACTTGCGGAAAAACTGAGGGTGGAGAAGTATGAGCGCGACGAGTGGAATTTCAGAAGGTAGAATTATAAGGAAGATTCCCGGCGGAAAGATGCTGAAGGTCGTAGTTAGGGTTAGGGAGGGAAGAATAATCCACGCTAGGTTTCACGGAGATTACTTCGTTTATCCCGAGGAAGTGGTTGAAGATATGGAAAG
>CAYVVU010000071.1:283-7975 GCA_964455305.1 uncultured Thermoplasmata archaeon | reverse complement strand
GTTATTACTACGATAATCCATCGCACTTAGTTTCTCAAACTGAAAGATGGTATTCGCCGAGTACGAATGTATCTGGAAGCATAGATTCATCTCAATCTATCGCTCCATTCTATTATCACCAGTATTGGATAACAATAAAATTCACCATAGGAAACGATGCCCACTGCTCTCATACCACAGCCATACCCGTGAGTTGGCAGTATCTCGGAGGTACGAATAACAGTTACGCCTACACAACAGCCATGTCAACATGGGTGGACGGTGGAAGTCAGGTTGTTTATGAGAATCCGTATGTTATAACTGCAAATGTAGAGAGGTGGTATTCTTCGGATCCAACAACCATAACAGTAACATCGTCCACTACATTGAATCCTACATACTGGCATCAGTGGTATATAACGGTAGAAACTACAGGGGGATATCTTGATGCTACATATTCAACAAAACTATACTACAATCAAACAGGAAGCACACAAACTCCAGTTACGATATACGATTCCTCGCCTTGGCAGGGATGGGTTGACTGCGGCTCCCAGTTAAAAGTTACCACACCAGTTAACGGTCCAAACTCGCCAAGAAATGTGGTATATGTATGTGATTTCCCACTTGTATATGTTACAACCAACGGAACATATACATTCTTGTTCCATGCGGAGTTTCCCGCGGATGTAAAGATAAATGGAGGCTCGCAAGGAGACAAATTCGGATATGCCGTTGATGGGAGCATAGTGATAAACGGTACGGTTAGCGTGGTCATAGGAGCTCCGGGAAATAACACTATATATGTTTTCTATTGGAATTCATCTTGGGGAATAGGCACCGTTATAGATGTTTCATATTCCTCGGAAAATTACTCCGGAGAGTACAGCGGAGATATGTACGGCTTTTCAGTAATAGGTAGAAATGCGGATTTCAACGATGACGGAACCTATGATATTGCTGTCGGTGCACCTTACTTCAATTCGCATCTTGGAGATTATAGAGGAAGAGCATACATACTCAGGTTAGGATATCCTGAGGTGAATGTGAGTTTCTGGTATACTACGGATAACGGGGCTACTTGGCATCTCCTTGCATATTATCTTATAACTAATTTGAACTCTGCTGGATGGTACAACTCCACGCCAATATATGTACATAAAACCGTTCCTGCAGGCGGAAAAATAGCAATAAATATCACGGTTTTATCGGATTATGGCTCACCGATGGTTAGGGTGTATTACAATTCTTCGCAACACAATTCACATTACGAAATAAAGGCGGTTACCTTGGATAACTGGCATACCATAGGCTCTGCCAGAACTAGATGGGTTAGAACTTATTGGCAGGATGGTACACCGACCAATCAATGGATAGCAAGATACAGCAAAAGCACAAATACTTCCGCTATAATAAAAGCAAATATAACTGCTGTTGATCCCTATGGTGCGTGGATGATAAGTGGAGCGAAAATTAAGATAATTGATGTGACAAGTGGCTCAGTAATAGTGGATAATGCCACCATGAGTTTTGAAAGCCAAGGTGCAAATTGGAAGATATATACTTACACATTAAGTTTATCATCATTAACCGCGGGCCATAGATATATGGCGGTGGTTACCGCGGTGGATTACGACGGATTTGATGACTGGGAGTTCGGATTCTGTGATGAAAGAATTGCGCATTTCATAGTAGTTTCATAGTAAACAATTCTGCCACATTTCCCCCTGGAACGTTTAGTGTGAAAACTTCTCTGCTCCCTCTCTGTTTTGTATGCTCAGTCCACATGTCCCAAAAAACATGCAAGTCGTTGTTGGGTGTGCATATTGCGCAGGGATTATCATGGTTTGAGTCGCTATCTGTTAGAGGATAATTTCCGTTTTCTCCACTCCACGAAATACCATCCGACGAGTAGGAGTAATAAAGTTGGACATACCTAGAGTCGTTTTGAGACCAAACAACATATATCGCATTTTTACTTGCAGCCGCAGATGGATGATATGCACCGTACTCATCGTTCTGATAACTAATTATTTTAGGATCACTCCATCCGCTAGAATAGTCAAAGTAGGATACAGTGATTTCCGTATGCTTCATAGTTGAAGGATCGCAAAGTTCCCAGAAAACAAAAAGCCAACCATTAAAAAATACTGACGTTAAATTACCTAGATGTGTATCTGTAGGATATGCGGCCACTTTACCGTATGTCCAAGAGTCTCCTAAATCTTGAGAAAGTGAGTAGTAGATTACAGTATCCGCTATATAAAAAACCCATATATAATTTTTAGAATCTATTATTAAGGTAGGACTGTATGAATCTGATGTGATGGATGGATCACTTATCTTTATATCGTATTTCTCAGAACTCCATGTTTTGCCTCCATCGGTGGACTTTCCATAGTATATTTCCCATAAAGTTGATGTTGAATTATAAGCGCGCCATACAGCGTGTATTCCTCCCCTACCATCTACAACTATTTGAGGCGATTCACAATCTTTAACTTCACCCGAAAGAACGGTTATATACTTCTCATTGCTGATATTCCAAAATCCTTCATAGCGATACCTAGCATATTTTATTTCAAAGTTTTTAGATGTCTCATTCAACTCGCCCCATACCATATGAACTGACAGTCTGTTTTCCACATATATGTCAGGTTGCTTAGCATCATATTTGTTATGGGATACAACTTCATCTCTATCAGAAGCACTCCAATTGGCGCCATTGTCCGATGAAAATGATGCATAAATGTTTCTTTTGCCTTCAGATGCGCTGTAATCATCCCATACTACATAGATATATCCTTCAGAATCGTTTGCAGCACTTGCATTTCTCGCAGTAAGAGTATACTCCGAAGATATGCAACTCACGGCTATCTCTTGATACGCACCATTTGCTGACGATATACTAAAACTCAGCATCGTTAAGGTTATTCCCAGCACTAATAAAATCCGATATAGTGCGTAGCCATCAATATCACTTATTACTCCCCCTTTTTGCATAGTTGTATTATGCTATACTTGTATAATAACTTTTTCTTTGACAGCCCACATAACTTGTACTGAATCTTTTTGGAAAAGTATATATACCAAATATGCTATGGGGGTTGGAAAAACTCAAAGGAGGTAAGAAATATGGCTGGAAAGAAACCTCACATAAACGTGGTATTCATAGGACATGTTGACCACGGAAAAAGCACAACGGTAGGCAGGATTCTCTATGAGACGGGAGAAATTGATGATCGTGTAATCCAGCAGTACAAGGAGGAAGCGAAGAAACTCGGCAAGGATACATTTGAGTTCGCCTTCGTCATGGACCGCTTGAAGGAAGAGAGGGAGCGAGGTCTCACCATAGATGTGGCCCACAGAAAGTTTGAGACGGATAAATATTACTTCACGATCATAGACGCTCCAGGACACAGGGACTTCGTCAAGAATATGATAACTGGAACTTCTCAGGCGGATGCCGCTGTGCTGGTGGTTAGTGCCAGAGAAGGTGCTCAGGAGCAGACGAGAGAGCACATATTCCTCGCCAGAACGCTTGGAGTTCCGCAGATGATAGTTGCAATAAACAAGATGGATGCCACACAACCACCGTATAGCGAGCAGAGATTCAAGGAGGTAAAGGAGCAGGTAGAGAAACTTTTGGCTATGGTAGGATACAAGGATATAACAATACTGCCAATGAGCGCATACTATGGCGATAATGTCGTGAAGAAGAGCGACAAGATGCCCTGGTGGAACGGTCCAACATTGCTGGAAGCGCTGAACTCGCTTAAGGAGCCAGAGAAGCCTGTGGACAAGCCGTTGAGAATACCAGTACAGGATGTGTACAGCATAACCGGAATAGGTACCGTGCCTGTGGGCAGGGTGGAAACAGGAATTCTCAAAGTCGGAGATAAAGTAATATTTATGCCGGCAAATGTTAGCGGAGAGGTCAAGAGCATAGAGATGCACCACGAACCCCTGCAGGAGGCGTATCCGGGAGACAACATAGGATTCAATGTGAGAGGCGTCAGCAAGAAGGACATAAAGAGAGGAGATGTAGCCGGGCATGTGGACAATCCGCCCACAGTCGCGGAGACATTCACCGCAAACATTGTTGTTCTGAATCATCCGACGGTTATTGCGCCAGGATACACGCCAGTGTTCCACGCTCACACAGCCCAAGTAGCGTGTACAATAGAGGAACTCATAAAGAAGATAAATCCGGTTACTGGCGAGGTACTTGAGGAGAACCCGCAGTTCCTCAAGACCGGAGATGCGGCTGTTATCAGGGTAAGGCCAACAAGACCTATGGTCATTGAACCTGCCAACGAAATACCGCAGCTCGCTGGCTTCGCTATAAGAGATATGGGAATGACAGTCGCCGCCGGAAGATGCATAGCGGTACGAAAGAAAGAGATGAAGTGATAAATTTCTAAATTTTTTATATTTTATTTGGGTGATTTTTATGGTTGTTTATAGGGCCCGCATAAGGCTCAGCGGCACGGATTACAAAAAAGTTGAAGAAGTTTGTAATCAAATAAAGGAAATCGCCCGCAGAACGGGCGTGGAAATACATGGGCCAGTTCCGCTGCCTACAAAGAGATTGGTCGTTCCTGTAAGAAAATCCCCCGATGGAGAGGGAAGCGAAACTTGGGAAAGGTGGGAGATGAGGATTCACAAGCGCCTGATAGATATAGATGCCGATGAGAGGGCCCTAAGACAGCTGATGAGAATACAAATTCCCGATGGAATACACATAGAAATTGAGTTGAAGAGTTAATTTTTATTTTGAGATATTTTCAAGTTCTTTTCTCAGATTCTCTTGAGATTTTATGACCATTATATCTGCTCTTGTTCTCTCTATAATGTTTCTCGCTGCATCCTGTTTGTTTTTTATTGGAACAATGGCATTAGGATACGAAAACTGCATTATAAGTTCATATATGTTTTCCATAATCAAAAACATCTCTTCTGCCTTCTCTATATTTCCGCAACGAAGATTCTCAACCACCGTTCTTCTTAGTTCTCCTATGACATCCGCCAGTCCGAGAAGATAGGCTTCGGGATACACGGATAGTTCCGAAGGTGATGGTATTCTCCCCTCTCTAATTATGGAATAGAAAATTTGCGCTTCGCAGAACTCCTGAAGGGCATTTAGGACATATCCAGCATAGTAAATATCTGGATAATTTTCCTTCAATATGCTTTTAAGATGCCACACTTCTTCTTTGGCCTCCTTTAATTCATCCAGCGGTTCCTCCCCTTTGTGTATCTTCCAGATGGCTCTTGCGGATAATCTTCCTATAACTCTTGAGGATTTTATTGCTATTTCTCGTACCGAGTCTTTCTCGCTTAGCACCTTATCTATTTCGTCGTATATTCTTTTCATATCGTCCTCATTCATCATCCTCTATCACCTCAATAGCCATCTCTTCTCCATTCCTGTTATACGCTCTCCAGCAATCTTTACAGTAGGGATACCCAACTATTATATGAACCTCACCTGTTCTTGAAAACAAAGATATATCTTCCTCTGATGGTTCTAAACTTCCCGAGGGGTGAGAGTGCACAGTGCCTACAATCGTAAAATCTATGGGTTTCATAAATAGATAGTATAGGGCGCTCCTCTTTCCCTGTACTGTGGGTATGAGAACTATCTCGTAAATAACTCCGTACTTCCCGCGAAGTAGGGCGGCAAACTCGTAAGGATAAGAATCCTTGGAGGCCTCCAGTATAAAGTTTAGTGTGGTTCTTTTTATCTTCCACGCCATCAGGATCCCTCAATAAAGTCTTTCTCTTATTCTTTTGTAGAAGTCGTAAGAGAAGCGGACGAATTCTGCATAGTTCTCAGATTGTGAAAACACGATTTCATCACCGCTCCTGACTTTTTTTGATTCCTGTCCATCCATAACCAGAAGACAAGTTTTATTTTTGAGTATTTCTATCTTTATCTCGGAATCCGAAGGAACTACATGGGAGCGATAACCCAAACGGAAAGGAGCTATGTGCGTTATCACCAAGGCGTTCAAAGATGGGTGTAATATAGGCCCTCCCGTACTCAGGGCGTAACTTGTGGAGCCTGTTGGTGTGGCAACTATTACCCCATCCGCATTCACATCATCTACAAGATCATTGTTGAGATATATCCTGAAATTTCTCATTTTGGCTATTTCATCGGTATGGACAACGCATTCGTTCAGACAGTCATAGAGTCTCTTTCCGTTATGAATAACTTTCAGTTTCAACCTTCTATCTATGAAGTACCTGCCTTCAAAGAGTTCCTTAAATCGCATTTCAATTTCATCGGGATTTACCTCCGTGAGAAATCCCAGTTCACCAACATTTATTGGAATTACTCTGCATCTGCATCTCTGAAGTGTGTAAAGAACGGTACCATCTCCGCCCACAGTAATAACGAAATCAACATTCATATCCTCCAAGCGAACGCCATCCAAACCCAACCGTGAGGCCAAATTTTTTTCGTAAATAACTTCACCGCCAAGTTCGCGGATTATTTTTTCAGTTCTTTCTATTATCTCTATAGTTTTTTTCTTCAACATATAGGAAACTATGCCGAACTTCATCTTATCACCTCCAGGACACTCTCATCTCCGTATGCCATAACATTCTCCTTGACGCCAACCTTCAAGGGCATGGCGAGGTCGCGATTGTTAAGGTCCACAACCTTGCCACCCGCCTCTCTAACTATAAGCGTGGAAGCGGCTATATCAACTATTCTCAAAAGTTTCTTGGGGGTATGGTCGTAGAGGAATAGATCCGCAACTCCTTCGGCAACCATTATCATTTCCAGAGAGGCACATCCCATGCTCCTTATTCTCCTCGCCCTCCTCACCAGTTTCGCTGAGAAATCCGAGGAAGATTCGCCCAAGGCCACCACGAACAGGTAGGGTTTTTTGAGTTTTCTTACAGAAATTCTTTCCCCATCTCGGTATGCACCCCCGCCCAAGGAGGCATAATATTCAATATTTCCGGGAACATTTATCACGGTAGATGCCTCGCATATATCTCCACGGTATAACGCGAGAGAAACCGCATAGTAGGGTATGCCGTGAATGGCGTTGTATGTACCATCCACAGGATCCATAACTAATGTATATTCAGATCTTCTGTCCAAAAAACCTCTCTCCTCGGTCAGTACATTCCAGTCGGTTTCATCCTTAATAATTTCTAAGGCAAAGCTTTCTGTTTCATAATCTATGCGTGATGTGGGTGATTTGTAAGCGCCCATCATAACTGTTTTTTCCATTCCTTCCTTGTTTACATTTTCCCTTATGAATTTTGCCGTTTCTCTGGCAATTTTTCGCAGCAGCGTGAGGTTTTCGTTCATGCGATAAGGTAAGAGAATGAAGGAATAATAAACTATCGCATAGGAAGCACATATCACCCCAAACCTTATATAGTTGTTATCCCATATTACATATGAGGTTTTATGCCTCTCCTACGAATGGCAAGGAGGAAATATGATGTTTACGATGAAGTAGATGGTACGCGAATAGGAGAGGCGATTGTAGTTAAAGAAGGGGGAAAAGTGGTTGGATATGATGTTAGGGCAAGTGATGGAGGTAGCTTTTTTCTATCCGTGGAAGATGTGGAACTTCTTGACAACGCAATAATTCTTACGGCAAAGTGGATGCGCAACGCCAAGAGAACGGTGGAAAGGCTCAGAGGCTTTGCGGCGAGATATCCAGAGATCAGAACGAAGAG
>CAYVVU010000071.1:0-273 GCA_964455305.1 uncultured Thermoplasmata archaeon | reverse complement strand
GAGAGAAAAGAGAGAAAATACAAAATATTGAGCAGGAATATATCGCAATGTGAGAAGATGATTCGGGAGATAAAAGAATCCCCTTTCTACATAGAAGAGGTTTTGGAAGAAACTGAGAAAAGGAAAGAAGAGGAGGAAGAGGAAATACCTGAGATCCCGCCTGTTCCTGAAGTTGTGAGGAGGTCTCCTCCCGCTCCTATGGAGACATCCGTTCAAGAGAGAGAAAAAGTTGTTGAAAAACCAGTGATAGCACGAAGTAGTAAAGCTAGGAGG
>CAYVVU010000070.1:6451-8017 GCA_964455305.1 uncultured Thermoplasmata archaeon | reverse complement strand
AGGGATTGAGGAGCTATTGAGTAGGCAATATGAGAATCATCTATAAGATAGAAAGCGATACTCTATACTTCATAACATTTGGTCATAGAAAAAGGATTTATGATGAATTTAGAAAAAGAAGGTGATTTTCAAGATATATACGGTGTTTTACATATTAATTTTTAACATCAGTACAGAAAACCTAAATATCGTGGATGCATTTATCCCCAGCGATGGGCGAAAGTGTGCGCGAGTTGCTGAGCGATTTGAAGGATTTGTGTGAGCATATAGTTGATTTAGCGTATTCCGCGGTGATTTTTGACAGTCGCGATATGGCGGAAGAGGTAAAAAGGCTTGAGGAGGAGGCCGATGATATAGCGCACAAATTGAAAATAAAAGCAATGCTTGCCGCGAGGAGTATTGAGGATGCCGAGCAGTTATCCAACCTTTTGAGGATTGCCGATGCCTCCTACATAATAGCGAATGCTGCTGCGGATATCGTGGATTTACTGGAATTCGGCATAGAGGAGAGGGGCTTTCTATCGTTTCTGCTAACTGAAGGAGACGAGAAGATTAAGGCGGTTGTGATAAACGAGAACTCGGACCTTGTGGGGAGAAAAGTGAAGGATTTGAATGTGGAGAGCGAGAGCGGAGTTACGATAATAACCTTAAAAAGGGGGAGACACTGGATACACGATATTGAGGAGTTGGATGAAGTTACCCTTAAACCCGGAGATGTTTTGATTATAAGGGGGACGGAGGATGCTTGCGATTACTTTGAGAAGGTTGCGGAGGGGGTGGAGAATTGGTAGAGATAAGAAAGATGTTGATAGAGATGAAGAACATATCCGAACTTATGCTGGACCTCGCATACTCCTCTGTTCTGTACAACCTTCAGGATGTGGCGGAGGAAGTCGTATATCTTGAAGAGAGGATAGACAAACTCAACGCTGAAGTTCAAATAAAGGCGGTGGAGATGGCGATAAACGACAAAAACGCCGCCAAAGCCGTGGCTATGATAAGGCTTGCTTACTATATAGAGAACATAGCGGATGCCGCCGTTATGGTGGCTAAAACTGTTTTGGATGGCGGCTCCGTTCATCCCGTTCTTCGTAAAAGTTTTGAGGAGAGCGAGGTAACGATAGTGATGCACAGGGTATCTCCAAATTCCATCCTTGCAGGAAAAACATTGGGGGAGATAAAACTCGCCTCCGAAACCGGAATGTGGGTAATAGCCGTTAGAAGGGGAGATAGATGGATATTCGGACCCACAGAGCATACGAAAATAATGCCGGGCGATGTTCTTATAGTGAGAGGACATCCGGAGGGCGTTGAGCATTTCATCAATATATGCGAGGGAAGGGAGAGAGAACTATGAGACCCTTCCGGGAACTTATACCTCTGGAAAAAGCCCTAGATATTATTATGCATAATATCTCTCCGATAGAGAGAGTTGAAGAGATTTCTCTGGAAAATTCCCTGCGAAGGGTTCTGGCCGAAGACATCGTGGCGAAAATAAACATTCCTCCGTTTTCGCGGGCAGCCGAAGACGGTTATGCGGTTCGTGCCGAGGATACATTCGGGGCG
>CAYVVU010000070.1:3924-6441 GCA_964455305.1 uncultured Thermoplasmata archaeon | reverse complement strand
AAAATTGAAAATAGTGGGAGAGGTGGATGCCGGTGAGGTTTTTGAAACTCCCATAAAAAAAGGGGAGTGCGTTGAAATCGCCACAGGAGCCCCTATCCCGAAAGGTGCAGATGCTGTGGTGCGTGTTGAGGATACGGAAAAGGAAGGAGATTTCGCGTTGATTTATTCTCCGGTTTATCCGGGAAGGAGTGTCGCGCCGGAAGGTGAGGACATAAAAAAGGGTGAGAAGATTCTGGAAAGAGGAACCGTTTTGACTCCATCAAAAATAGGAGTTCTGGCCGCCATCGGCAATAAAAAAGTTAGAGTATATGCGAAGCCTGAAGTTGCGATAATACCCACTGGAAGTGAGATAGTTCCGCCCGGAGAAAAACTCTCTCACGGAAAAATATACGATATAAATTCTTACACCCTCGCCGCAGTGGTTGAGGAGGCGGGTGGTCTGCCGAGAATAATGGGCACAGTTGAAGACGACGAGAAAAAAATAAGAGATTATCTGGAAAAGGCGCTGAAGTACGATTGTGCGGTTTTCAGTGGCGGCTCCTCAGTGGGAACGAAAGACCTTCTGATAGACATAGTTTCCGAGATGGGAGAGGTGAAATTCCACGGAGTTCAGATCAAACCCGGAAAGCCCACTTGGTTCGCCGTCGTTCGGGGAAAACCCGTTTTTGGGTTGCCGGGATTTCCAACATCATGTTTGAGCGATGCCTACATATTCCTCAAACCCGCTGTGGAGAAAATGGCGCATCTTCCGAAATCCCAGATGAAAAAAGTTAAAGCGGTGCTTTCAAGAAGGGTGGTATCCACGCTCGGAAGAACGCAGTTCTTAACGGTAAGAATTGAGAAAGAAAATGACAGGATTATCGCTTATCCTGTCTTCAAAACATCTGGCGCAATAACCAGCATGGCAAACGCGGATGGATACATAATGATTCCATCCAATGTAGACCTCCTGGAAAAGGGAGAGGAAGTGGAAGTATTTCTTTTTGGAATTTAAAGAGATGTCTGGTTATCTGACAACCTCTACAACCACCTCGTTGGAAATTTTACGAAACCCTTATATACTCAGAAGTCGTTATATTCATCCGAATTGCTCCATACAGCGGAGTGAGAGAACATGCAAGAGAAGAGAACGGTAGACGAGGAAGAGTTCAACCCGGAAGAAGTGGTAACGATTGATGTCCTCGCTCAGGCCATAGCGAACGGGATAAGTAGGCCTAGGATGAGGATGAGTATAGAGGAGGCGAAGTTGACAGCGGAGCATGTGCTGAATTTCTTCGGTTTTTATAACAGAATAATAGACAATGTCCTTGAGCCCGAGGACAGGGATACCTTCTACATGCTTGAAGATTTAGGGATTTTGACCACGGAGCGCGAGGAGACCACACTGCACGATGGTAGGGAGTGGAGAATACACTATTGGATTCTCAACTACAAGAGGATAAAGGAACTGGCGAACAGGCCGCCTGAGGAAGAGATAATAACCGAGGAAGTTGAGGATGCGAGTGTGGTATACGAAGAACTACCTGAAGAAGTTTGGGCGATGAGGAGTGCGTGATTGAACATGCACATAGCCGTTGTTTTGAGGGATAGATGCCAGTTCAAAAAATGTTCGCAGGAATGTTATCACTATTGCCCTCTGGTGAGGAGCGGAGTAAAGGTTGTTGAATTTGGCGAGGATGGCTATCCAATAATTTCGGAGGAACTATGCGAAGGATGCGGTATCTGCGTGCATAAATGCCCTTTTAAGGCAATAAAAATAATAAATCTTCCTGAGGAGTTGGGGGAGGGTTTGATTCACAAATACGGCAAGAACGGATTCCGTCTTTACCGCCTGCCTTCCATTCCGAGAAATAAAGTAATAGGATTAATCGGGCCAAACGGAATAGGAAAAACCACAGGCATAAAGATAATGTCTGGAAATCTTATTCCGAATTTCGGAGAAGAAAAAAGCTCTTGGGACAAAGTCATAGAAAGGTTCTCTGGAACGGAATACGAATCGTACTTCTCCGCTTTGCGAGACGGTGAGATAAAAGTTGCTCTCAAACCCCAGTATGTTGATATGATTCCTAGGATATACCGGGGAAAGGCCATTGATCTTCTTAAAAAAGTATGCGAAGATACTGAGAGAATAAGAGAAATTTCCGCACATCTCGGTATGGATGGTTTTATCAACAGAGATTTGAGCAATTTATCTGGCGGAGAATTGCAAATTTTAACCATAGCCGCCACGATACTCACGGATTCCGATGTTTTATTCTTTGATGAACCCTCATCGTATTTGGATATAAAGCAGAGGTTGAAAATTGCCCAATTCTTGAAAAAGCTCTCCAGGGAAAGGAAAGTTTATGTTGTTGAGCACGATTTGGCCCTTCTAGATTTCATAGCAGACACAGTACACATACTTTACGGCTCTGCCGGAGCCTACGGAATAATATCCCATCCGAAATCGGTTAGGAACGGGGTGAACGAATACATAGCGGGATTTCTCAGAGATGAGAATGTAAGGATAAGAAACTG
>CAYVVU010000070.1:0-3914 GCA_964455305.1 uncultured Thermoplasmata archaeon | reverse complement strand
GAAGATAGAGTTCAGTGTCAGCGCTCCTAAGCGCAGGATAGGCACATCCGTGATATGTCAGTGGAATCCTTTCCGCAAAAAACTGGGAGACTTCGTTCTGAACGCGGATGGCGGCGAGGTTTATCTGGGTGAGGTGGTGGGCATAGTAGGACCCAATGCCATAGGTAAAACCACATTTATGAAAATTCTCGCGGGAGTTTTGGAACCGGATGATGGAAGTGTAGTTATGCCCGCCAAAATATCCTACAAGCCCCAGTACATACGAATAGATTACGATGGCACGGTGGAGAATTTGCTCGTTGAAACTCTCAAAGAAAAGTTAACGGACGCTTTTACAAAAAACGAAATAATAAAACCTTTGGGTGTGGATTCTATTTACAATAAAGATGTAAAGAACCTATCGGGCGGGGAACTTCAAACTCTTGCAATCGCCGTGTGTTTGGCCAGAGAAGCGGACATTTACCTTCTTGATGAGCCCTCAGCGTATTTGGATTCGAACCAAAGGATGGCCGTAGCCAAAACCATTTTGAGAGTTATGGAGAAGAGCGGTTCGGCGGCGATGATAGTAGACCACGATGTGTATTTCATAGATGCCATTTCCTCGGCTCTGATAGTTTTTAGGGGTAAGCCCTCGGAGTACGGGGATGCGACTTCCCCTATGAACATGCACGAAGGAATGAACTTATTCCTAAGGGACATCGGAATAACTTTCCGCAGAGAGCCCACAACAAAAAGGCCGAGAATAAACGACCCAGATTCGTATTTAGATAGGAAGCAGAAGGAGATGGGAGAATACTATTATGTGGTGGGTACGGAATGAAAATAATTTTGGATTATAGGGAGAGGAGGATACTCAAATACATCGTTAAGTTCTGCGATTATGTGGAAATAACTAACCTTCCAATAGGAGATATTCTCTTTGAATCCGGGCTCATCGTGGAAAGAAAGTCCGCGGAAGACTTTGTAACCTCCATAAGAAACAAGAGACTATGGGAGCAGTTAAAAATTCTAAGGGAATGCGAGGAAGTTAAGGGAATTCCCATAAAAAGAAAACTTCTGCTTATACACGGGAGCTTTGTATCCTATCCTGCGCCCATCGCGGGTGCGATTTACGAAATAGTTTTCAACTACCGCATACCTGTAGTCAAACTGGAGAACTACGAGATTGAGGATTATTTACGAATCCTCTATAAAAGAGAGAGGGAGGGAAAGAACGAACTAACGCCGGAGGAATCCGAGAGAATATTCAAGGCAAGGAGAGATTTACGAAGGGGTCTCAGCGAAGAAGAATGGAAAATATACATACTTTCTTCAATGCCTGATGTGGGAGAAGTTCTGGCAAAAAGGTTGATAAGAAGATTCGGAAGCATACACAACATAGCCAACGCCACGGTCGGGCAATTAATGCAAGTTGAAGGCATAGGGGAGAAAAAAGCGAGAAAAATATACAGGATGTTTCACTAGCGTTTCAGGTATTCAGTGCCCTGTCTCCGGCGTCTCCCAAGCCGGGTAGTATGTAGCCCTTCGCATTCAATTCCCTGTCCAGAGAGGCTACATAAATCTCAACATTGGGATATTTTTCTTTTATCTTTTCCACGCCCTCCGGCGCGGCTATGACCCCCAGTACGATAATTCTGTCTGGGTCGCCTATCCTTTCGCACTCCTTAAGTATAGCGAGTAATGTTGAACCCGTAGCGATCATCGGGTCAAGGATTATCAATATCTTACCGTCAATCTCTGGAATGCTTGAATATTTTATCTCTATATTGAAATCTGGTGCCGGCCCTCTTTTCGCTGAGATTATCCCTATTTTTGCATCTTCAAATATTTTTGCAACTCCTTCCATAAAGGGTATTGCAGCTCTGAGCACTACCACAAGAACTATATTTTCCATATCGGAAATCTTAAGACCAAAGGTTGATTCCAGCGGCGTTTCAATCGGTATTTTCTCCACACGGAAAGTTTTGGAGAGTTCGTAGGCCATAAACATTCCTATGGAGGAAAGAATTTTGCGAAATTCGGCTCTCTCAGTTTTCTTGTCTCTGAGTTTTGTAAGCAAACTCTGGATATATGGTGAATCCTCAAAGGTGTATACTCCTTGTTTTTCAATCATCTTCAGCCCTCTCTATCAGATAAGGTCTTCAAATTCCTCAATGAGTTCGGGATACTTCCTCTGCACCGCGCTGAGTAGGCTATAGACGGAGATATCTTTAAGTTCCACTTCTGATATTGCCTCTACCAGTTTATTCAGCGTTTCGTCACTCAACTGCGCAAGTTTTTCCTTAGCGAACCAGTTTCTTATGAATTTCTTCTCCCACTTGTTTCTAACCTTCCCCTCATACTTCCTCAGACATTCCTCCGTGGGATTGTCTATACATTCCGCCGCTATTTCTCCGGCGTATTTTCCAGATCTGCAAGCGTTGGCTATTCCCCCTCCTGTTATAGGATCTATAAGTCTAGCGGCATCGCCCACGAGCATTATTCCATCTCCTACAATCTTTTTGGGTATACGACAGGTGGAGACCGCACCCGTTACAACCTGAACCGCCTGTCCCCTTTTGAGATACTCGTGTTTTTCAATGAAGCGATCAAGATACTCCTTCACCTCACCTCTTCTCTTCAATTTGCTCAGCGCTATACCCAATCCGACATTAGCCTCGTTTTTCCCCTTGGGAAAAATCCATACATACCCGCCGGGAGCGCAGGAACCGAGGAAGAAGTGGGTGTATTTCTCATCAATGTCTATGTTCGCCATACGGTACTGTATGCAGGTAACTATATCCCTCTCGGAGAGGGCGGTGTTTATTCCCGCCCATCTACCTATCTGAGATTCAAATCCATCTGCCGCTATAACTATTTTAGCGTTAACCCGCACATTCTCTCCGAATCTTCTAACTATAACTCCTCTTATCTTTCCATTTTCCTTTATTACATCCACCGCTGGAGATTTCAGCCATATATCCGCGCCTTCCTCTGCGGCGAGTTTCGCGAGGTATTTGTCAAAATTCTCGCGATTAAGCACATAGCCTACCTCGTTCCCCGCCATCTCCGCGGATAGCGTTATCACATGCTGTTCGTTGGGGGAGTAAATCTTCGCGCCCTCTATCTCGGCATCTATAAACCACTTATTTGGCTCTATTCCAACTTCATCCATCCAGTTCTTTGATATTCCCTCGGCGCATCTTACAGGCACGCCTATCTCCGCCTTTTTCTCCAGAAGCAGAGTTCTCAGGCCATGCTTGGCGGAGTACCTCGCCGCTGTTGAACCGCCGGGACCCGCACCAACTACAACAACATCGTACTCGTACTCCTTCATTCTGACCACCAATCCGCATTTATCGCTCCTACAGGACATACTCTTATGCAGAAGCCACAGCGTATGCATTCGTCTTCATTTATCTCCACTTTCACCTCGTTCAGGAATATGCAGTTTTTGGGACAGCTGCCTACACAGGCACCGCAGTAGTTGCATTTAGCCACATCCACCTCCATCATACTCAACCCTCCACGCCGACTACATTACCGTATTTTTTCCGGTACTCTTCAATTGGTATTGAGAACTTCTTCTCAATCTCCTGGCGATAAGTCGGGCCGGAGTTATATGCACAGAACGGAATTATTCTTTTGTCCGGGGTTACATAGTGAATCACGCACCTCATAACCCTCTGTATATCGTAATTGTATTCATCCTGGAAGTGCATGGCTCCAACGAACATGGAATCCCAGTGCAGTTTGCCCAGAGATTCTTTATCACCCTGCTGGAAAATATCCAGAAGCATCTTCAGTTTGAATCCAGAAGGCGCTTTCTCCTTATCAAAGTGTCTCTTTATTATCCTGTAAAGAGTTATTCCCGCTAAGTATTTATTCTTCTTGAACTTCTCTTCAAAAACCATTGGGATTATGTCTTCCAGAAC
>CAYVVU010000069.1:0-8030 GCA_964455305.1 uncultured Thermoplasmata archaeon | reverse complement strand
TAAATATATATTGTAAAAATCTGGGATCAAAAGTGTTTTCTTTATTTGGTAAAATTGCAGCAATTGCTTGATTTGTAGAAGCTTCTATGCCCAGTAAGCCTGTTTTACCTACAGTAGCTCCGTATAATGCTATAAGTAAAGTATTTTTAGGAAAAATTTTAGCGCTGGAATTTCTTAATCCAAGATCCGTTATTCTTTCCTCAGCATCGGTTATAATAGAATCATTAAGCTCTCCTGATTTGATCCATGGTATTGTTCCATTATTCCAATATTCTAGCTTTTTCCTATTTGGAGTTCCACCACTATCTATCCTTGCAATATCCTCTAGCTTTACAACCTCCCAATCTTCTGGAATTTTGCCTATTGGGGTTTGTTTATAACTGCGTTTTAGCATTTTAGATACCTCCTATTTTAGCTATAATAACAATAACTGTAAAGGCGAAAAATAGTACGCTATACCATGGCTGAAGAACAACCATCATAAGTCCAATAAAAAAAGATGATGCACCAAAAGCGTCTATAAACCCGAGATCAAAAACACTTCCTATTATGTATGTTCCCACTAAAAGAAGCATTACTGCTCCAATCCATAAATATGTATCCCATCCATAAATTCCATAGAATTTATACCAAACAGACAGACCTATTAGCGATATAGCCCATCCTGCTATTTTGCTTATAGCGGAACTTTCTCCCATTTTTAAAACACCTCCATTCTACTGATTTTTGAATTAAGCTCTTTATATATCTCAATGCAATTCTGAATACTTTTAATCATTAACATAACGAGCTCTACAGATATATATACGAGATCTTCAAGTAAGTTTATTAGTCGCTTAAAAAATTGAATTATACCTTCTATTATTTCTGAAACGAAATCTTTTATGGGATCAATGATATTCTTTTTTATCCATTCACGATGTTCGTAAATGGATACAGCTGAAATAATACCAATAAAAATAGCACTGAACTTCCCAAAAGGAGTTAACTCTGAAAACCAATCAACAAATTTTTTTAATCCACTTTTAATCGCTTCTATTGCTTTTACAGCAAAATCATATAAGGCCTTTATTACTGTAAATATTGCAGTTATAATAAGTCTTCCCAAATAGATAATCAATCTCGGTAATATATCCACGGTAATAAACAAAGCAAGATTACCTCTCTCTATTTCATAAAGTACCCTTTTTAAGTGACCTACATTTTTAAATGTGAAAACACCATTTAATTCTATAAGATCATTGTCTCTACTTAATATAGCGTCAGCATTATCAGATAAATATAAAATAAGATATGGCATATCATCTGGATCCTTCTTTTTCAAGGATTCTATTAATTTTGCAAATCCTATGTAACCTCTCTGATTAATGGGTACAAGTCTAATTTTAGAAAAATATATTGTTCGGAGAACATTCCAAATTTCATTTGCTGTTTTGTTTGTTTTTTTCATGATATCATCTATATGTTCGTTAATCTCTTCGATAATATATTTTGGAGCAACAGCCTCAATTATTGTATGATCTAGTATTCTTAAAAGATGAGATTTACCCCTCTTGAAATAAGATATTATTTCTGAAATTATTATATTTGCATCAATTACAATCTTTATTTTGAAACCTCTTCCAATCAAGATATTTAAATAGTTTTCACCAACCCAACTATCAATTACATTTTTAATAGGGATGGGAACGAACTCCGGAAAGACGTACATAGCTTCACGGTACAATTCTTGGATTGCTAGACTATCCATAATATCACCTCCCTACAATTTTTAATTTTGCTATAGATATTATCTACTTCCAGAATAAGGGTTTTAGACATAAATATTTCAAGGATTGAGAGCTTACCAACGCCTCCGTAACGGAGGCATGCTCCCCTCACCAAGATATCTCTCTCTAGATAATGATATAGAGATTGCGGTATATTTACTTTACGGTTACTGTACCTGTGAGGTATTTCCCTCATCCTATCATCCTCAGATATTCCTCTATTTTTCTATCCACCTCCTTCAGTTCTTCGTCAATTCTTTTTATCTCCGCCCACTCCTTTTCAACATCAATTTCCTCGTACTCCACCTCGGGATAAACATACAGCGTAACATTCAGGTTGTAATCGTTTTCCTTGATTTCTTCAATATCAACCACCCTGCAAAATCCTTCCTCATTCTCAAATTTCTCATACGCATCCACTATATTCGCGATATTTCTCTCGCTCAGTATGTTCAACCTCCGCACATCCGGATGTTTTTCGTATTCCTGAGATGCATTTATGAACAGGATTTTTCCCTTCCTCCCGTCCGGCTTCTTTTTGTTGAATATTAGTATGGCGCCGGGCGCTCCTGTGTTGTAGAACAATTTTTCCGGCAGAAGAATGACAGTATCCACCCAGTCTTTTTCCACAATCTTCGCCCTTATCCTCTTCTCTCTGCCGCCGCGGAACAGTGCGCCGTTGTCAATCACGATACCAACCCTACCGTTATCCTTTGCGCTGTAGAGCATGTGCTGTATCCAGGCCCAGTCCGCGC
This sequence comes from uncultured Thermoplasmata archaeon, assembly GCA_964455305.1. GTDB lineage: Archaea > Thermoplasmatota > Thermoplasmata > Thermoplasmatales > CAYVVU01 > CAYVVU01. Next base: position 5,506 of record CAYVVU010000069.1, on the reverse strand, counting down.
TTTGCTTCGGAGGAAAACCGAATTCAAATCTTTTTTCCCAGAACTCTCCCTTCTTGAGGGTTTTCTCATCATACCCGTCCTGATTCCACGGTGGGTTGGCTATGACTATATCAAATTTCTTTGGAACTCCTCTTTCCCGGATCTTAGGATGCAAGAGAGAATCACCGAGTTCAATCACAGCACCATCAATATCGTGTATTATCAAATTCATCTTGCACAGACCGTAAGTTACATGATTCCTCTCTTGGCCGTAGAGGAATAGTTTTCTGGCGTCCTCCCCGTACCTCTCTTTAACATATCTGTAAGATTCTATCAGCATTCCGCCGGAACCGGCGGCGGGATCGTATACCTCATCGCCCGGTTTAGGCCGCATTATCTTAACCAGTAACCTTATTACTTCTCGCGGTGTATATACCTCGCCTTCCTTGGCTCTCTGCGGAGCGAAGTATTTCAAAACCCATTCATAGGCATCTCCAAGCACATCCGAGGACACCTCACTTAAATCAACACTGCTGAAAAGTTCAACTAATTGATGTAAAATCTCCAGATTCTCCCTGTTCATCGTAAATGAAATGAACTCAACGGTGTCAAATATGCCCTTGAGTTCTGGATTCAATTCCGCTATTTTCTTGATGGCACCGCTCAATCTCTCTGGCAGTTTATCCACATCCTCCCTTATGTTATCCCACAGAAATTCCTCGGGTATGGCTATTTTATGATATTCCTCGGAGTTTCTTACTTCCTCCCTAGCAATATCTTCGGGTATACCCTCCTCTACAAGTTTATTTATCATCGTTTCGCATTCTTCTTTCCATTTATCGCTGATCCTTTTCAAAAACAGGAGTATCAGTATGTAACGATAATCCACGCTGGTCCTTATAATATCTGCTGCCTTCTTTAGAATTGCCTCTAGATTTCCGCGGGATACGACCTCTTTCTTCCTGATAAGTTTGTAGATATTAACCCGTCTATCTTCTATTGAAACTCTGCGTGTGAGATAACCGTTCTTTCTCAGGTCAGACAAAATTCTAGAAACCTGCTCTTTGGTATCGCCGAACCTTTCATAAAGGATCTTGTAAGCATCATCCCTCCCAAATTCTTCCTCACCAAAATGTTCTAGGAGATACTCGTACCGCCTCCTGATCCATGGTGCCAAAGCCATGCTAAGTCCATATCAATAAATAGTACTTAAAATTTTCGTAAATAGTAAACCAAATTGAAAGTTAGGTTTACTATCTCTCTAATCCCTCCCAAGTTTCAGGTATTTCCTCACCATCTCTATGGCGCAGAGGTCGCCGCACATTGAACATGTATGCTCATCGGTTATTGGTGCTCTTCTTGTTCTTACTTTAAGCGCTTTTTCTTTATCCATTGCGAGTTCTATCTGCTTCTTCCAGTTAAGGGTGCCCCTCGCTTTGGACATTTCGTAATCCCAATTGAATTCCTCTTCAAATCTGGTGAGATTAACCGCATGCGCTGCTATCCTGGTTGCGATCACACCTTCCTTTACATCCTCAGCCGTTGGTAATGCGAGATGTTCCGAGGGCGTTACATAACATAGGAAATCCGCGCCGGCCATAGCGGCTATCGCACCCCCTATGGCGGCGACTATGTGATCATAGCCCGGAGCGATATCCGTAACTAAAGGACCGAGAACATAAAACGGAGCGTTATCCGAAGCGATTTTGGCCATTCTAACATTCGCCTCTATTTGATCTATCGGGATGTGGCCCGGACCTTCAACCATCGCCTGAACATATTTTTCCCTCGCCCTCTTAACCAGTCTGCCTATGGTGTACAGTTCGCTTATCTGCAGGAAATCCGTGGCATCTGGAAGACCTCCGGGTCTCAAACCATCACCCAAACTAAGGGTTACATCGTACTCCGCAGCCATTTCCAGCAAGTAATCGTAGTTTTTGTAGTACGGATTTTCCTCGCCATGGTGGATTATCCAAGCCGCTAGGAAAGCTCCCCCTCTACTCACAACACCCACAACTCTTCTTGAATCCTTGAATTTTTCCACAACAGCTTTGGTAACTCCGGCGTGAACGGTTACGAAATCCACACCATCTTTGAAATGTTTCTCAAGAACATTGAACATATCATCTTCGGTCATTTCAACTATAGCCTTTCCTTTTTTCAAAGATTCTTCGGCCGCTTGGTATATAGGAACGGTGCCTATAACCATAGGTACCGCGCTCATTATTTTTCTGCGAATTTCATCAAGGTCTCCGCCGGTGCTTAAATCCATAATTGTATCCGCGCCGTATTTTTTGGCTACTTTCGCCTTCTCTATTTCTTCATCAACATTTATGTAATCTCTGGATGTCCCTATATTCGCGTTTATTTTTACTCTCACTCCCCTGCCTACGGCTACCGGCGAAACATTATGTACAATATTCCTCAATATAACCGTATAGCCCTTGGCGATATATCTCGCAAGTTTAACAGGGTCAATACCCTCTATCTCCGCAATTTTTTTAATTTCTTCAGTCGGACCTTTTAACGCGGCTTCCTTCATCCTCATATCTACCACTTCTCTATTTGGAGAAGGAGGTATTACTTAATCAAATTTAAGATTTGGGTTTAATTCCGAAATTTCACCCGTAAAACTTCATATATTTTCTTTCTTTACGCTTTGATATGCCTCTGGATTCTCTCCTTGCCGGATTGGGGCTCGTGATATCGGTATTCCTTGTAATAGTGAGCGGAATCGCTTACGGAAGGAGTAAAAAATTCCGCGTTTTGCTTGCAAGTGTGGTATTCGCACTTTTCGCCCTGAAGTTTTTGATTTATCTGCTGGCTCAATTCACCCCATACATAGAAGCATATTTCCTAATAGATGTGGTAATCCTTGTAACAATATACTTCTCCCTTGTCGGGAGGGTGAGGGGTGGTGGAGAGACCCCGTGAAATCATACTCCGTGAAATACAGTTGAATCCGGGAATACATATGAGGGAGTTGCAGAGAAGGTTGAAAATGCCTACCGGTACGCTTACATATAATCTCCAAGTTCTGGAAAAGGAAGGAAAAATATACTCAAGGGTGGAGGGGGGATACAGGAGGTATTACGCTTTAACCCTCAAGAGGGAGAGTGAGAGAAAAATAATCGCCGTGCTTCGCCTCAGAACACCCCGCAGAATCTTGGCGTATCTTCTGGTCAATCCCGGAGCTTCTCAGAAGGAAATCTCCGAATATCTGAACATATCCGCGGGAACTCTGTCGTACCATATGAAGAAACTCGTTTCTATGAATATCGTGGAGGAAAGGAAGGAGGGACAAATAAAGAAGTACTGGATTAAGGACGAATACACAGTGAAAAACCTTCTCATAAACTACAGGGAGACATTTCTGGATAAAATAGCAGATTCCCTTATAAATATGCTCCTTGAGTAATTATTTCTTCCTCGTTATTACTCCGCCGACCACTATTAAAACCACGCCAATGCCTACGCCGGCGATGAAGTACTGTATGTATTCCTGTATATTTTTTACCACCTCTTCGCCCAGTTCTTCCAGAGATTTGAAGATGCTTACTGGAAGATAAACCTCAGGGTCGTGGTATATTTTTCCGTAGGAATACACGAAGAACATCGTTGGATAGGTTATGAAAGAATAATAAACATCCAACTCGGATATTTCAGAATCCAACGAGAATTTACTGCTCCATCCGTATGAAATATCGCTTTCCTCACTATCCAGATTTATATAATCTCCGTGAACCTCGCATTTGAACATCTCTCCCCTCTTAAGCTTCATCCTTATGTTGTCAGATGAGATTCCATAATTTTCGCCACCGCTAAGCCAGAAATCGCTTATCAAAACGATGTACTTCTTCTCAACAGTTTTGAGGGGTGTAATCTCTATATCTATAACAATCGCCTTGGAACCATTTATTTCTTTACCGTACTTTTCAAAAATCCTGTTCTCAACATGGAAGGTTATCTGGACTTCCCCCCAATCTCTTATGTAATGTTCTTGATAATCATGTCCGCATCCCAAACCTATACTCACCATATCAATGGTTGCAGTATACTCAACAATGTAACCGTAAGATGTGTTTTTTCTGGTAATATCCCAACCCTGTGACTTAAGGTTTGAATAGTATATTGAGTACGGATATTCAACGATGTCATCCATAAGAAATATCTCTCCGTAGCCCAAGGAGGAGACCTGCGTGCCGTTTATGTATATTGATAGTGAGGGATAATCCTCCCCGAATACCAGTTTTACATTTTCATTGAACTTTATCCCACTATCCCCTACTCCTACTCCTCCAAAACCAACCGCTATTGCAACTGCCATGATTAATGCTAGTGCTCTCACATTTTAAACATATTCCGCGAGAATATATAGAGATTTTGGTGCAATATTTGAATTTGAAAAATGCACCAAATTTTGAATATTGTTCCAAAAGGTTTATATAAAGTTGGAGTGTTTAAATGTTCGGAGGTGATAATATGAAAAAGGTAATTGCCGCGATTGTGGTGTTCGCCCTCCTCGTGGGTATAGGAGGTCTGGCGAGTGCGCACGGAATGGAGGGTGGAAGTTGGGCAAAAGAGAAGTGGGGCGAGCACTGGGACGAGAATGCAGCGAAAATAGCCAAGAAATGCAACATGTTCGGGTGGATAAGCTACGATCCATCAACCGGCTACGCCCAGGGTAGGTATATATCCTTCTATATAGATGAGGACCAAGGAACTATCACGGAATATACATTGAACAACACAACGGTGTTCAACAAGGTATACTTTGATTCCACGGTCTCTTGGGGCGATGTATATGTGCATGGTGCAGCTTTGATTTATTACAGTTATGCGATAAGTGGCGAGTTCAATTATTCCCACGGCAACTTCTCTTGGAATGTGTCTGGATACGCGAGGATAGTGGGTGCCCACGACAATCCCACGGGAGTAATGTCTATTATGCTTGTGGGCAACGAAATAAATGAGAATGTGCATTATGTACTTGCGGACGGTCTTACCGCGAGTTTCGTGAACAACTACCACATCAAAATAACCGGTAACGGAATAAATGCTCACTTGCTCATAGGCCACGGAACCGCGAACATAAACGAAAACGAAATAACTATAAACATACAGAAGGCGGGATGTATAGTTTTCGTGGCCAAACCACCGAACAGCGAGATACCCGACGAAGCGTGGGATAAGATTATGGAAGGTATACAGAAAGGCAAGGTGGCTGCGCAGGTTAAAGTGGCGGTTTCGGGCGAGGCGTATGCGGCGGATTCCGTTAACTATACCCACGAGGTCAGTGTGAAGGTGGAGAAAGCACAGAAGAACTCGGTGAGGGTAAAGGTCAGCGGATACGCCTCCACGGGCAAGGCGGTTTATGTGGAGGTGAACAAGGACTCGCTCAACGGCGATATAAAGGTAATAATAGACGGTAAAGAGGCGAAGAGGGTTGATGTTGAAACCGCGTTGAACGGCGGAAACGAGCCTATGTACGCGGTTGTTGAGGGCAAGAGTACGGTTGGTATTATAG
>CAYVVU010000068.1:6092-8411 GCA_964455305.1 uncultured Thermoplasmata archaeon | reverse complement strand
GATAATGATAATCAAATGACAGGTTGTATACCGAGATGTTACTGGGGAAGAAAAGATGAATGCCCTCATGCTGATCGTGCAAATTTGCTTAATAAAATAAACAGTAGATCTCTTATACTTCTTTTTGATTGCTGTTTTGCAAATGGCTTCATAGAGGATCGCTCTAATGATTTTATCGTAAATAGTAGGAAGAAAAAAGATTACTTAGTGTCATTATTATTTTGTTTAATTTTAATTTTACTTCCAATATGTTTAACTTTTCCTTTGCCATGGGACACTTCAGAAACTTTGATTTTCAGAATATACACTAATAAAACGGAATACCTTATTGGGGAAAATATCTATATTATTGTTGAACTTCAAAATAATTGGTATAAACCTATTGAGATAAAAATTCCATCATTATCTGGGCACACGCTTGTCTTCGAAATATTAACACCAGATGGATATATAGTTAAGTATATGGGCCCATATGTGAGTATGCCTCCTCCATATATACTTTTAAAACCAAAAGAAAAATATATAAAAGAAATAAACTTAGCAGATCCGCTTTATATATGGACTATAATAAATGATTCGAATATTCCTTATAAATTCTCTACCGAAGGTACCTATTTTATAAGAGCAATTTATATGCCGGATAATACACATAAAATATTTTCTAATGTAATTTCTTTTGATTTGACAACTAGTAATAGTTCTTTTAGAAATATAAGAAATATAGAAGTAAGCTGTGATCCAACAGATCCAGATACTGACGGAGATAACATAAACGACTATGATGAATTCCGTGGAATTTACAAGTGGGTAATATACGACGATGAATACCGCGTTGTGGATTACGGAACATACATTCCCGGAAAAACCTCCTTACCTGAAGGTGTAGAATTGATCGGTCCTTTCTACACTTCGTCACTAAATAAAATTCCTTACCGCTTCCGCTATTTCTCTAATCTTCTTCGTGGCTTTTGATTGAGGATAGAGATCAACTAGGGGTTTTCTCGCCGACAGGGATTTGGGAACGGCGGAGTCGTAGGGAATCTTACCTATGATTTCTATTCCCTTCTCCCTCGCGAATCTCTCTATAATCTCAGGGCTTCCGCCCATCCCATATTTGTTCAGAATTATGTACGATTTTATGCCGAAATGCTCCACGACGCTATGGACCCTCATCAAATCGCTAAGCGATGCTTTTGTCGGCTCCGCAACTAAAATTGCGATGTCCGCCGAGGATAGGGAGGCGATTACTTGACACCCTATTCCAGCGGCGGAATCAATTATTATATGATCAACTTTTTTCTCATCCAGAAATTTTCTCGCTATGTTCTTCTCCTCGCTCACGAGTTTTCCCGAGTTAGGACGACCAACCTCAAGTTCCGCAGATATGATATAGCCGAATTGTGTGGCGACATATCTCACCACTCCGCTTTCCACATCTTTAAGAGATATCGCTTTTGTTGGACAAATTACTCCACAAGCATAGCAACCTTCGCATATGTACTCTTTGATTACGGGGAAATCCTTCCATTCTAAGGCATCATAAACGCATACATTCCTGCACAATCCGCATTTTATACATTTTGAAAAATCCACAACTGCTACCTTCGCCCCGCTCAAATTTTTTTCAAAATCCCACCTGTTTATATTGAATATTATGTGGAGATTCGGAGCATCGGCATCCGCATCCACACCCGCTATCCTGAATTCCTCTCCGAGAATTCTTATCAGATTTGAGGATATCAGACTTTTACCGACGCCACCCTTACCGCTCGCCACCACTATCTCCATACAATTCCTCCTCTATTATTTTCGCCAAATCCTCATAGTATTTTGCCATCTTTCCGCCATCCAGAACCACGGGTCTTCCCGCCATGTAGGATTTAACAATCTCTTCGCTGTAGGGAATTTCCATGACGATTTCGGAGGAATATTTTTCGGCTATTTTATCTATTTTCTCGTTTCCTATATCCGCGCGGTTCACGACTATCTTCGCTCTCAAACCCAGTTTTCCGGCGAGTTTGAGAATTCCCTCCAGATCATGCGCTCCTAAGGGTGTGGGTTCTGTAACTGCAACAACTAAATCCGCACTCTCTAGCGATTTCGCCACGGAGTTTGATGTTCCGGCGGATGTGTCCACGATGTAAATATCCGCGCTATAGGAAAAAATTCTTTTGAGGGTTGCGAGGACCACGGGATACGCCCTCTCTTCCCCTTCTAACAGCATACCGGTAAAGAGTTTTATTCCATGGATTTCAGATTCGTATGTATGGCCGACTAGTTTACTCCCGTCCTTTATCGCATTGTAACTGCAGGCGAGTT
>CAYVVU010000068.1:0-6082 GCA_964455305.1 uncultured Thermoplasmata archaeon | reverse complement strand
ACGGATAGTTATTCCTGAACATAACTATGGCATTTTCCTGGCATATATTTTTGCACACCGAACATTTCGTGCATTTTGCATAATCAAATATTGGTTTAAATATCTCCACTTTCCTTTCATTGTTGAGTTCCGCGGATAGAAGTATGTGGTCATTCGGACATTCCACATCAAGGTCACCGAGGGCCACGGAGTATTTTCTTCCAAGAACTACCGAGATATTCGTGGCAACTGTGCTCTTTCCCGTTCCTCCCTTGCCTCCGGTAACAGCGATCTTCATCGGGCACCACCGTAAACATAGTATTTGTGTCCGAAGAAATCCTCAACCTTTATCTCGCCTATATTTATGAGGTTTTCCACCTCTTCTTTCCAGTTCACGCCGAATTTTTCACCTATCGCGATTACCTCATCCTCTCGGAGAGGATGTCTTCTGGTAATTTTGATTATACATTCCTTGAAATCTTTGAATCCCGATGTACCTATTTCTCCCGTTTCCACATAAAATATTGGAATCGCTTGCAGAATTTTGATTGCCTTCTCCCTCTTATCTTCTGGTGGCACCCTAACCCATTTTTCCGCGGGAGGTCTCGTAGGAACGCTGACGAAAAACTTATCGTGCCTTATTTTCTCCACGAGTTCTCTTATTTTAAGCAGTTCTTCCTCTCCCGTGTTCAGGTTATCCACAAGCATAGTTTCCAGAAATATTTTTCCCCGAAAATTCTGAGAAAATTCAATCATACCCGGAAAAACTTCATCATATTTCAAATCGGGATGGGGACGGTTAATTTTCTTCCATAATTCCTCGTTTCCAGCATCAATTTTGAGGAGTGCGAGGTCCACGGATGATATCTCTTCCCTCACTTCCTCCTTATACAAAAGGGCTCCGTTGGAGATTATGGCTATGGGAATTCCAAAGTCCTTTATTCCCTCTATGATGCGGTCCAGCGGCGTGTATAGGAGAGGTTCTCCGTCGCCCACTATCGTTATGAAATCTATGTTTGATGATTTCTCAACCGCCTCCTTCACTTCTTCAACTATCTCGTTCGGGTCAAAGAATTTCTTCCTGGTATTCGTGTAGTTCGTGGTTCTTCCCAGTTGGCAGTAAACGCAGGAGTAGTTGCATGTCTTAGGTGGGATAGGACTTATACCCAAGGAACTTCCCAATCTTCTGGAAGGAACGGGGCCAAATACATACCTCAGAGGATCACCACCTCTGCTCCGTACATCTTGGCGAACTGTTTTATCACTATCCCTATATTTTCATCAACCTTGAAAAGGTTTCCCTTGCAGTTCGGAAGGTCCGATGAACCGAATTTTTCAACAACCTCGTATCTCTCCGCCAGAAAATTTGAAAGCTTTTCTTCAAAATTTTTTGGAAGGTATAAGCAGAAGGCCACGCCTTCCTCAGCGTAAGGCGTGACATAATCTATGTGCCACCTTTTCTTTTTCTCCTTTCTGCGATGCCTAGCTATCCTTTTCTCCAAGCATCTCTGGTCGCTTCCCACATAGGCGTAGAGACCGTCAAAATATATCTCGCCCAGCGCACCTACATTTATTTTACGATTTTTTATTCTGAAAACATAGAGGTAAATGCCCTTTAAGCCCATCCTCTTTTACCTCTGCCCATTCCTCTCCCGCCACGCATCCCCCTGCCGAATCCTCTTCCGCTCGGTGTTATGGGTGGTAATTCTCCCCGCAAATACCTTTCCACGGCTTCTCTCACAGTTAAGCCGGAGCCGTTCCTCATATCCACTCCGCCCATTGAAAGTATCTCGTAGGAGTTAGGTCCTATGTTTCCTCCTATCACAACTTTGCATCCTTCGTTTATTATCATCTGGGAAATCTGTACTCCTGCGCCGCCCATCGCGGTTGCATACGGATTCTGTATCACCCTTACATTCTTAATCTCTCCGTTCTCCACATCCACTATAGTTAATGTGGGAGTTCTTCCGAACTGTACATTGACTATATCGTCTAAACCTCCTCGGACGGTGGCAACAGCGATTTTCATTCTCTATTCCTCCAGTTCCTTTAACCTGCGCTTTATCTCCTCAATCCTCCTTTCAAGCATCCTTTTCTCTTCTTCAAGCATTGCTATTTCCTCTTCTTTGCTCATAGAAGGGGTCGGTGGTCCGGGCAATGGATAGTATGGCGGTGTGGGATATTCCACCGGTTTTAGTTCTCCTTTCCTCGCCATTTTTATCGCATCATCAACTTTTCCTGCGAGTTGCACATGGGATATTCCCGCCTGTCCTAGTATCAGGGAGGCATTCGGTCCCGGAAAACCCGCAGATACCACTATATTTACTCCCTTCTCCGCAAGCATCTGAGCGGTCTGTATTCCCGCACCTCCGTATGCAAACACATACGGATTTTTAATGACATCCCTTGTATCCTTGTCGGTATCGTAGATTATGAAATACGGGGCTCTTCCCAATACTGGTGATATGTTCCCATCAGGGCTGTCGGCTGCTATTGCAACCTTCATCACTGTTCACCTTTCAGTTCTTTGAGTCTTCTCTCAACCTCTCTCATTCTATCCTCAAGATATTTCAACTCGCTTTCAAGATACTCCTTCTCAGATACAGAGTAACCTGGTGGGGCTGGGTATCCATAATAGCCATAATATCCGTAGTTCCTCAGAAAATCCATATACATCTGATACGCATACGGATTCGCCAAGAAATACCAGCATGCTCCTCTACCGAACACCCAGCCAGGTCTGAGCCAGGGCGGGAGGAAACTCCATGGTCCTCTGCCCGGCCATCCGTAGAACCAACCTCTTCCGCGTCCTCTTCCCCATCCGAACCATCCATATCCCCAAGGCATTTTCATCACCTCCTTAATATTTTTTCAACATCTTTCTTAATCTTCTGGCCTGAAACCCTACATGCATCGGGTGGAGCGTATCCTTCCGCTATCGCTATCGCGCAATCGTAACAGGAGGGATATCCACATGCACCGCAATCCAGTTTGGGAAGCAGGTTATATATTTCCTCCGCCTTAGGATTATATTCTTGTCTGCCGAAATAAGGGAGACGCGGAGGATACCAATACTCATTTGCGAACCAGCCCCTTCCCATCCAGCCGTATCCTCCTCTCCATCCTCCGCCCCTTCTCCCCCATCTGCCTCCGCGTCTCCCTCTCCCGAAGTATCCGAACATTCTTCCTCTTCTTCCGTATCCTCTACCTCTTCCATACATACCCATCACCTTTGTGCATATGCACATATTAGGTTATCCTATTTTAAGTTTTCGGTCGGGTTTTCCAATATTTTTCTGAGATGAATATTTTTATTTAATTGGCTCATATATAATTTTTACGACGGAGAGTTCCTTAGAAACATACTTTTCAATCGCTTCTCTCACGGTCCTGAAATCTCCAGTATACACGGTTATATTCATTTTATTCAAGAGATTAATGGCCCTTAATCCAAGTGATAGCGCGAAAGCACCCCGCACATTTTTCTCCTTTAAGGTTTTGAGAAAAAATTCTTCGGATTTTTTCTCATAGATTTCGCAATTTCCCTCCTCATCAAATATACAAAAATATTTTGCCTTCTCCCAGTGGAGACATACGGGCGAATCTAAACCCTTGTTCTCCCTTACCATAATAACGAATGCCATAATTACCGATATTGTGAAGATTTATTTAAGTTTTAGGGTAACCTAAAATTTTATATATCGCGTTTTCTTTATCCTTTTCAATGCAAAAATTAAAGATTGTAAAGGTTGAGAACACAAAATATAGGGAGGTTGCATTGAAATATGCAAGAAATGGTTACAGACTTCTCACAGTATCCGCCATCCACATAGGAGGGGATGACTTTGAGATATATCTAATTCTCCATAGAGATGATGAAGGATACATTAAGATATCCTCCATAATCAAAGGGAATGAAGCTCCCTCCGTATCGGATATCTGGAAAAATGCTGGAATGCATGAGAGGGAAGTTCACGAACTTTTTGGTATTAAATTCATTGGAAATCCCTGTTTGGAGCCACTCCTTACTGAGTGGGAAGGCCCCCCTCCCTTCCGTAAGGATTTTGACTGGAGAGAATACAAAAGGAAAATGAGGGAAGGGGTGAGTAACAATGCTACTTGAACCTGTTGCAGCTTTGTTACGAAATATAATTAAAAAACCAATGACATATATGTTTCCTCCAGAAACCCCTTTGACTGAGGGCTTTAGAGGCAGACATATACTAAATTTGGAGAAGTGCATTGGATGTGGAAATTGCGCAAGAATTTGCCCTAACGAAGCCATAGAAATAAAGGATAAAAAACCCCATATAGATTATTCAAAGTGTTGCTTTTGCGGATTGTGTGTAGATGTATGTCCAACGAAAGCCCTACAATTTACCAATTTCGTAATGATGGTTGAACATTCCCCTACGGATTTTCTATACTCGCCATCAAAGTTAGCGGAAGAGCCCGAGATGGAGCATCCCAAACCCACAAAAAAAGAAAGTTACGGTATGTTCGGACTATCAAGATCATTGTGGATACTAAATTACATGACGGGGTGCTGTTTTATAGAGGCTATCCCTTGGGTAAGTAGCGGATTCGATATGGAAAGATTCGGACTTATAGCCGTGGGAAGTCCACGGCATGCCGATGTTCTTATAGTAGGTGGATATGTTACCCGTAAAACTTTGAAAAATATTCTTTTAGTTTATAAACAGATGCCCGAACCCAAATATGTGGTTTCATTGGGAAACTGTCCGATGTCGGGGGGAACATACTGGGATAGTTACAATACAATAGATAACATAGAAGATTATCTTCCCGTAGATCTTTATGTGGCTGGATGTCCACCTAGGCCAGAACCCATCGGCTTGGCGGTAGTAAAAGCTATGGAGGCAATTAAAGCGGGCTACAAAGGGAAGAGAGGAAAAGTAAGCGAGTTAGGTCCAAATCCTACAAAAATGCCGCCTAAGGAGGGAACATCCCTATGGTTTGGTCCATGCCATCCAGCAAGTGGCAACTTCAATTTAAGCATAAAATTGGATGGAGAAAAAGTCATTGAAGTAAAACCCAATGTGGGATACCTCCATAGAGGGTTTGAGAAGTTGATGGAGTATCGTACATGGTGGCAAAATGTTATGCTCGTTCCCAGAATATGCGTTCTTGATGGTGCTCATTATGAACTTGCATATATAGGAGCTTTGGAATCTTTAGCCAATATAACCATACCCGAAAGGGCAAGAATTTTAAGGGTAATTCAGGCAGAACTTTCAAGAATACAAAGTCATCTACTTAATCTTGGACTTATAGCAAATGCAGCAGGACTTGATGCTGTGGTAAGAATATCGTGGGGATTGAGAGAAAAAATATTACTACTTTTAGAAAAACTTACAGGGGCAAGAATATACCAGATTTACAATATTCCCGGTGGTGTGAGGAGGGATGTGGACGATAACTTCATAAAAGATTTGCATGACACAATATTGTATTTCAAAAAGATTTGGGAGCAGTTAGAATCCCTTACCGTAGGAAACGATGTTTTTGTTTCAAGAACAGAAAAAATAGGTATTTTAAAAAATCCCCGTGAGTTTGATGTAACAGGACCCAATGGAAGGGCTAGTGGATGGAAATTTGATGTTAGAGAGAATTCTCCCCTTTATGACGGTATTGATTTTGATATAGTAACTTCAACGAAAGGAGATGCCTACGCAAGAACAGTTTGCAGAATGAACGAAATTATGGAGAGCTTGCATATACTTGACAGCATATCGTTACCGCCTGGAGATATAAGAGTAAAGAAGACGGATGATGGCAAAGCAATACACCCATATATGAAGATTCCAGAAGGAGAAGGATTTTATTGCGTGGAATCTGCCCGCGGAGAACTATGTTTTCATTTAGTAAGCAAAGGGGATAACAAGCCTTACAGGGCGAAAGTTAGAGGCCCAACCTTTGATACCATACTCGTTGCAATGCCACAGATTATGAGAAATATAGAATACGCTGATATTCCAGCGATTTACTGGAGTCTAGATAACTGCCCGGCGGATCACGATAGATAATAAACTTCAATTTGGAATTACGAATAAATTATTATATTTCCTTACATTACTTCCTC
>CAYVVU010000067.1:0-8629 GCA_964455305.1 uncultured Thermoplasmata archaeon | reverse complement strand
GCTCAAGCATTTCTTTGGCAAGGGATACTACCTGTACATAGATGCGCTACCCCTCATCGCTCACATAGACATAATGGCTAAATGCTACGATGATGGGCTGATAGATAGTGAAGACTTCTGCAGCTTTGAAGCGACTTATGTTCTCCTCAATGCCTTAATGGAGATATTGAAAGAAAGGGGAAAGATAAAAATGGATGAGTTACTGAGTGAAGTGGGTGAGGTTGCCAAACACACATTTGAGGATGGGACAGTGATGGAGTGTGTATTTAAACAGCCCATAGCGAAGGACGCCTTGAGATTTCTTGCGAAGAAAGGATTCATAAAAATCAAGGGGAATAACCTCCTGAAGTATGTAGCCTCACCCCTGGAGTGATGCGCCATTGTGATGTAGTGAGAGATGCATAATTACAATAAAATTTTTGCTACTTCAATATGGGAACAACTATGAGGTCGCTTCCTTCAACAAAAGCCCCGATATCGTGCTCAGGATACCATACAGGTTTTGAAATTTCAACAACTTCGTAAGTTGAGGGTTCCAGTATTTGAAGAGTGCTTCCATCATCGTAAACTACCTGTATCCTTCTTATTTCCTTTGAGTGACATACGACCATTCCTTTCTTCTCTTCGTACATTCTGTGTTTGAAGATAGTTATCTTACCATTTTCAATATCCATCGCGGAAAAACCCTTGCTCGTTATGTCCCTTACCACATAGTATTTGCCTGAAATTTTAACCACATCCCCCTTTCTGTACGGTGGGAGGCGGAGCGAATAAGTTACTCTGTAAAGGTCTTGACCATCTCTCCTACCGGCGATTTGCGGAGATTCCTTCACGGCGGCGCCGAACTCCTCCGCCAGTTTATTTACTATTTGCTTCGCGTGGTGTTTGCTGCTAACATATATATCAATTCCTCCCCTAACATCCTCCTCCCTGTTCACAAAAAGTGCAGGGTCTTTGATTTCGGAAGCGATTTCGTAGAATCTCTCTCTGACTCTTTCCTCTTCCTCCCGATTCCTTGCGCCTCTAATCTGAACGATGGCCTCAAAGTAGTTTCCGTAGTATCTTGAGCATATGGTGCAGGCCTCCCCCTCAACCTTAATAGGAATTCGCACAGTTTCTCTGTAAACTATCCCTTCCAATGAATACTCCACATCCGCCACGAAGAAAATGTGTTCAGAATCCAAAACGATGCTTCCATTTACATCCAATTTGTCCACAGGATACGAAATTTTTATCTTTCTTGATAGGGATTCAATTAATTTGCGTTCATCGTAAATCCACTCTCCGTGGATTTTCACCGCGGAGCAGTGTGGACATCTCTTAATCTCAAATTTACTCGGATAATCTAATTTTAGATAGATTTCTCTAAAACATTCTTTGCATAGACCTTTTATCTTCGCTTCCCTCCTGCCGCATCTAACGCATCTCATTGCTCAATCCAAGAATGGAGGTGGTATAAAAATGTTTTATGATGAACTTGGGAGATGAAGCACACATTTTAAATATTAAAACATCATATACGCCAACTATGACGATTATAGAGGATATAATACCAAGGAAAATTATAGATTCACGCGGAAATCCCACGATAGAAGTTGAGGTGTTCACGATAAGCGGGGGCTATGGAAGATTTGGAGCGCCCAGCGGAGCGAGCACTGGAAAGCATGAGGTAGTTGCATTTCCCAAGGGGGGTGTGGATGCGAGCATAGAGTTTCTGGAAGAGAAGGTAATACCCGAATTGATAGGGCATGATGCGATGGACCAGAGGTTCATAGATACGATGATTAAGGAGATTGACGGAACGCCGAATCTCAGCAACATAGGGGGAAATGCAGCCGTGGCATTATCAATAGCGAATGCAAAAGCCGCCGCCAACACTGTAGGGATACCCCTATACGCTTATGTGGGTGGTATGTTGGCCAAAGAAATACCAAAGCCTCTGGGCAATGTTCTGGGCGGAGGGAAGCACGCGGTTGGAGGAACAACGATTCAGGAATTTCTCGTGGCAACTATGAGCGACGATGTGGTTAAGAATGTGATAACAAACGCCAAGGTACACAAAAGGGTTGGGAAAAAACTAAAGGAAAAGATTGGAGGAGCCATTGGGGTAGGGGATGAGCGTGCGTGGGTTGCCGCCATAGGAGATAAAGAGGCGATAGAGATAGTGCATTCTGCCGCGGAGGAAATATCGTCGGAGGAGGATGTTGAAATAAAAATAGGCATAGATTTTGCGGCATCCTCTTATTACAAGAATGGAAAATACATATATAGGGATATGGAACTCAGCCCTGAGGAGCAAATTGAATTCGTGGAGAGTTTGGTGGATGAATACGGGGTATTTGTACTGGAAGACCCGCTTCACGAAGAGGACTTTGAGGGCTTCGCCGAACTCACGAAGAGGATAGGAATGAAGGCCCTTGTTGTAGGCGATGATCTCTTCGTGACTAATGTTGAAAGAATAATGAGGGGAATAGAAATGGGCGCCGCAAACGCAGTTTTAATAAAACCCAACCAGATAGGAACGCTGAGCGATACTTACGACGCAGTTAAACTAGCTAGAGAGAACGGATATTCCACGATAATATCTCACAGAAGTGGAGAAACGGAGGACCCTGCCATAGCGCATTTGGGTGTGGCTTTCGGATGCGAATTCATAAAAACCGGAACCATAGGTGGTGAGAGAACTGCAAAACTCAACGAGCTTATAAGGATACAGGAGGTGTTGTGATATGGATTTGCTTGTGGATGAAGATATTTATAAACAATGCGGTGTACATATAGGAACGCAGATAAAATGCAAGGATATGATGAAATTCATATACAAAGTCAGACCGGATGGACTGTACATAATAGATTACACGAAGACCGATGAGAGAATAAGAATAGCGGCGAAATTTCTCGCAAGATTTCCCAGCGAGGAAATACTGGTGGTTTCACAGAGGCAGTACGGACATAAGCCGATTAGGGTATTTTCCGAAGTTGTGGGCTCAAAATACATAGCGGGACGGTTCATACCCGGAACTTTGACAAATCCTCAGTTACCAACTTTTATGGAGCCAAGCGTTCTTTTAGCCACAGACCCGATAGCGGATGCCCAGGCAATAAGCGAAGCGGTGAAAACAAAAATTCCCATAGTTGCTTTATGTGATGCGAATAATCGCACCTCCTATGTTGATTTGGTTATACCCACAAATAACAAAGGTAGGAGAGCTCTGGCGCTCATATACTACCTACTTGCCCGTGAAATACTCAAAGAAAAAGGGATAATAAGCAGTTACGAGGAGTTTGACAAGAGCATTGAAGATTTTGAAGCAGAGCCGTGAGGTGAAGATATGCGAGAGCCAGCGGTTGCTGGACAGTTCTATCCCGCAGGTTTTCACGAATTGCAGGAACTTTTGCGGGAAGTTTTTATGAAAGGTCCCGGCAAAATTCCGAAATTGAATCCATCAGGTGAGAGAAAGATAGTTGGTGGCATCGTTCCTCACGCAGGCTACATATTTTCGGGACATGTGGCGGCACATTTCTACGCCTCCCTGGCCGAAGATGGCTTTCCCGAAACATTCATAGTTATAGGGCCTAACCATCATGGTATAGGGTGTGGAGTTGCTATAACCACTGAAGATTTCAAAACTCCGTTAGGCGTGGTGAAAGTGGATAAAGAACTGGCCAAAGAATTGGTTGGCGATGTAATATCGGATGATTTTTCTGCCCATAAATACGAGCATTCCATAGAGGTTCAGTTACCGTTCCTTCAGTTCATAAAACCTGATATAAAATTCGTTCCCATAGCGATGTACCTTCAGGATATATCCATTGCACAGGAAGTTGCAGAAGTTATAAAAGATGCGATAAAAGATAGAGATGTTGTTATAATAGCATCTTCTGACTTCTCGCACTATGTTCCTCAGGAAGTGGCTAAGAGTAGGGATATGCTCGCAATAGATAAGATAATAAAAGGGAATGTTGAGGAATTTTACAGAAGCATTTTCAAGTACAATGTAACCGCATGTGGTTACGGACCGATAATGGTGGTTATGCTAGTTACGAAAGGTAAAGCTACCTTGCTTAAATACGCGACCAGCGGAGATGTATACCCCATGGAGGATGTTGTTGGATACGCCGCCATAAAGTTTGAAAGGAGGTGATTTCTTGCCCAAGAAAAAAGAAAAGGAAGAGAAATTGGAGTTGGAAATAAAAAGTGGGTGGCTGAAGATCAAAGCCGCCGACAGAAAAAAGATAATGAAATTCGCGGAGGATTACAAGAAATTTTTGAGCGAAGTTAAAACGGAGAGAGAGGCGGTGGATTTCTTCGTGAGACTCGCCGAAAAAAACGGATTTGAAAATCTGGAAAATAAAAAGAAACTCAAGCCGGGAGATAAAGTTTATCTTATCCATAGAGAGAAGACGGTGGGTTTCGCTGTGATCGGGAAAAAGAGCATGGCTGAGGGTATGAATTTCGTCGTTGCGCATATAGACTCTCCGAGAATAGATTTGAAACCCCATCCTATAATAGAGGATAAGGAATCTTCACTCTGTGTATTTAAGACTCAATACTATGGCGGGATAAAAAAATATCAATGGCTATCGCGCCCGCTTGAACTTCGTGGAGTGATATGCAAGAAAGATGGCGAGAAGATAAAGGTTAGGATTGGATACGAGGACGGTATATACTTTATAATTCCCGACCTTCTGCCACATTTGGCCAGAAAAGTACAGGGTGAACGCAAACCCTTTGAGATCGTGCAGGGAGAGGAGATGTTGGCGGTAGTCGGCAACATACCCGTGGAGAATGAAAAGGAGAACACTCCGATTAAGAAGAATGTGCTTAAAATTCTCTACCAGAAATACGGAATAAAGGAAGAGGATTTGATTTCCGCTGATTTATCTCTAGTTCCCGCTGAGAGGCCCATGGATGTAGGGCTGGATGGTAGTATGATTGGCGCATACGGACAGGATGATAGAATATGCGCTTACGCATCGTTTAGAGCGATACTTGACCTTTACGATTTGGAAAAGACGGCTGTGGTTATTCTTTACGATAAGGAGGAGACGGGAAGCGATGGAGATACTGGAGCGAAATCCGCATTCCTTGATTACTTTATAACCACGCTGATGAAGAAGAGCGACGGAAACTTTGATTATCATTACTTCCTGGAGGGAATGAAAAACAGCAGGGCGATAAGCGCAGATGTTGATGCTGTGATAAACCCCGCGTTCAAACAAGTTCACGATATACCAAATGCCGCAAAGTTGGGTCACGGTGTGGTTATAACTAAGTACACGGGGGCGGGAGGTAAGTACTCTACGAGCGAAGCGCATGCGGAATATATGGCCTTCATAAGAAAGATTCTGGATGATGCCGGTGTGATTTACCAGATAGGCACTCTTGGCAAAGTGGATTACGGTGGTGGCGGTACCATAGCCAAGTACTTCGCCGAGTACGGAATGAATGTGGTAGATATGGGTCCCGGAATACTCGGAATGCACTCGCCGTACGAAATTTCCAGCAAACTAGATCTGTATCAAGCATATCTTGCTTATCGCGCTTTCTTGCGGGCGATATGATAGTCGGATGCGATGAAAAGAGTGCAGAGAGGATATCCTCCCTACTGAGAAAAGGAGGAGTTGCGGTAATTCCCACCGATACCCTCTATGCTCTATCAGCGAGTATATACAACGAGGAAGGAGTGAGAAGAATTTATCAACTAAAAAAGAGGGAGGAGCCCCTTCCCGTAGGAGTTTCATCCATACGGATGATGGGTGAAATTGCCCATTTGAACGATACGGCTGTTAAATTAGTTAAGACTTTTATGCCCGGACCACTAACCTTGGTGCTTCCCAAAAGAAAGGTTCCGGACTATGTGAGCAGGGAAGGTGTGGCCGTGAGAATACCTAACCACAATATTACACTGAAAATAATAGAAGAAGTTGGACCTATTACACTAACGAGTGCCAATGTACACGGAGGTAGAAATCCGGTCAGTATTGACATAGCCATACAGCAATTGGGAGATGAGGTGGATATCTATATGGACTGCGGAAAACTGGGAGGAAGGGCATCCACAATACTTGATTTGAGAAATGGTATAAGGATATTGCGGGAAGGACCGATAAGTATGGAGGAGATAATGGAGGTATTGGATGCTCCGTAAATACCGTGAAGCGGGAAAAATAGCGAAGGAGGCGTTGGAACTCGCGGTAGATATGGTTAGGGAGGATGTTTTATACGAGGAAATCGCTGATAAAGTTGAGAAATACATAATTGATTCCGGAGCCAAGCCCGCTTTTCCAGTAAATATATCTGTAAATAGTGTTGCGGCGCATTACACGCCCTATCGCGGAGATAAAAAGAAAATAAAAAAGGGGGATGTGGTCAAGATAGATGTCGGCGCCCATATAGATGGGTACATAGCGGATACGGCCATAACCGTGGAGGTTGGTACCAACCGCTATGAGGATATGATAGATTCCGTGGAAAAACTTCTGAAAAAAATACTCAAGGAAATCTACCCCTTTATGCCCGTTAGGGAGGCGGGCAGAATCGCGGAGGGAACAGCGAAACAATACGGATATAAGGTAATAAAGAATCTTACGGGCCACAAAATGGATAGGTATACTTTGCATTCTGGTGTGAGTGTTCCAAACTATGATAACGGAGATGCCACACCATTTGAACCTTACTGCGCCTACGCCATAGAGCCTTTTCTCACGGATGGCGTAGGCTATGTTGTGGAGGACGGGAACAGCAACATATATCTTCTGAAATCCTCCGAGCCGAAGGAACTGTACAGAGAATTTTTAACGCTACCTTTCGCCCAGAGATGGGTGGTGGATAGGTTCGGAGATGACTCAATACTGAGAAACAGGAATATACACAACTACGGGATACTCAAAGAGAGGGGAAAGGGCATTGTTGTTCAGAGGGAGCATACCGTGGTGGTTCTTGATGACTACATTGAAATTACAACAAGATGATTTCATATTCCGTGGAAAGCTTTACTGGCTGGGCGAAATTTGCGATGGATACTTATATATATCAAAAGGAAAAATCGTAGATTTTATGGAGGAGCATCACGCCGCGGATATATGTGGTATTCTCCTTCCTAAATTTTTCAACGCCCATATACATATCCTTGACTCGTCCTCCAATACCGAACCTCCGAGGGATCTGCTTTCCGCCGTGGGATCCAACGGGTTTAAGTGGAAAATTCTGGAAAATATTGATTGGAACTACTACCGCAGAACTCTGGAATTTATGAAGAAAACAGGAACTGGATATTATGTGGAATTCCATGAATCTCAGTATGCTGATAGAGCCAAACAAATTTCCTCGGAAATGGGGATGGTGGGAATAATACTTGGCAGAGTGAAGAGTTTTCCTGACGGCGTGGGGTGGAGTACATCGCTCGGAGAACCGCCGAAAACAGAAGGAATTCTCGGTCTGCATCACAGCGAGGGATATCACGAGGATATAGAAATCGCGTTATCTTACAGACCTCATCACCTAGTTCATATGAACCATGCTACGAAGGAAGATTTGAAGATATGTATTGAAGAAAATGTTCCTATCGTGGTCACACCCCGCTCTTACCTCTACTTTTCCCTCCCGATAAGAATAAGGGAATTCGTAGATATGGGCGCAATCCTTATGTTAGGAACGGATAACTGTATGGTTTCCTCGCCTGATATGCGGGTGGAGGCGGAAATATTCTGGAAACTGAGTGGTATAAGAGTGGAGGAAGTTCTCAAATACCTGTACAAACCCTATGAAATTTTTCTAGGGAAAAATGTGCTGGATAAAGGAAGCGAGGACTGGATAATATTTGAAGAAAGTAACATTTACAGATTGGTCAGAGATTGGAGTTTTCATAGACCGGTGGAGGCTAATAGATGAAATTCATCGCAGACAACATGCTGGGAAAACTCGCAAAATATTTGAGATTCTTGGGATACGATACTCTTTACTTTTCCGAGGATAGAGGGGATGATTTCATAATAGAGATGGCCGAAAAGGAAGATAGGATAATTCTCACCAGGGATAGGGAACTTCATAAAATAGCCATAAAAAGAGGTCTTAGGAGTATTTTAATTGAGGAAATGGATTTTAAAAAGCAATTAAAATTTCTGAAAGAGAAGCTGAATCTCTCATCAGAAAATATGCTCTCTTTATGCTCAATCTGCAATTACCCTTTGAGGAAAATTCCAAGAGAATATGCCGTAGGCAAGGTACCAGAGAAAGTTTTGGAGTACGCTGACGAATTCTATATATGTGATAAATGCGGCAGGATATATTGGTACGGCTCACATACAGAGAAAATAGAGAAAACGCTTATGGAGGTAATGAGCGATGAGAATAGTTGAGGAGGGTGAAAATTGTAAGGTAATAGTGCCCGAGGATATGGATGATATTGTTTCTCTATCATTGCTTATCAAAGAGGGAGATTTGGTGGAGGGTATATGCTTCAGAAGACAGGAAAGGAAGGGAGACGAAATCAGGAAGAAAAAATCCGAGAGAATTCCTATGATTGTTAAGGTTAGGGTGGAAAAGGTGGAAGTTCAGGAATATTCCGAGAGGTTGAGAATTCACGGGGTTATAGTGGAAGGGCCTGAAAATGTAGTGAACAGTTAC